>NZ_JAHKQC010000024.1:0-56314 GCF_018860845.1 Pseudoalteromonas sp. C2R02
TTATATTTAAGCTTTATATTCTATATTTTTATTTTGCTCTTTTGAGAACCTACTAACTTGATATTTTACCATTCCAACAAACTGAGGAAGTTTCGCAAAAATACAAAAAGTCGCATCCAATAATTTATCTTTAAAGGAATAAGGTATTGTTGATTTAATGCCTATTTTTAGTATTTGAATAGGGAAAATTAATGCACTAATCAGTAACCAAGGCTCAATAATGCTTCCACATAAAATAGTTATGGGGATAAGTAAAACCCAAATAAGAATACTATGCTGTCTTTTATTCCATGCTCCCCACTGAGAGCCATTAGCAAAACCAAAACCTGTTTTTACCGTTCTCATCCACCATTGTTTGAATGATACCATCGCACAATCGTGAGTCCCCATAGCTATATCTAAACAACGTACTGTATAACCTTTTTCTCTGACTCGGCTATAAAACTCAGGCTCTTCACCTGCTATAAGCGTTTCATTAAAACCATTAAATTGCTTAAATATATCAACCTTTATTGTCGCTATACCACCGCATGAATCTATAATTCCAGGCCTTATATACCAACTCATATCACATAGTTGTGTATAAATAGATTCTTTAACATTTTTTTCGCGTAATCGCCCACAAACTGCTGATAGCTTATCATCATCAGTTAATACCGTTAAAGCATGTTTAAGCCAACCTGCATTAAGCTCACAATCAGCATCAATAAAATGAATAAATTCAAGCTCAGGTGATTCACTCGTTATTTGTTTAAACCCTGCATTGCGTGCTATAGCTGCATTTATCGGTTTATCATCGTTTAACCTTACAACTGAAATACCTAAAGAATCAGCAAATTCAGCGCTACCATCCTTGGAGTCGGAGTCTACGTAAACAACTTTACATTTAGCTTTTCTAACTGACTGTAAACAAAGCTTAAGCCTTTCACCTTCATTTCTGCCGATAACGACAATTCCAATAGAGACCAATTTATTCATAAACATTCTCTTTAAAATTATTTATTTCATATAATTTGAAGTTAAAAATTAAAACTGCTTAAAGCCTAATTTCTGATTTAATATTATACTGAGCTTCTTGTTTATCCATAAACTCATTGAAGTGCCTTTTGGCAACCCAAATTGTCAAAGATGGTACAGATATATCTTTACATAACTGTTCAAAAAACTCTGGTACTCTATAAGTCTGGGGCTGTACAGCAAAAGAGTATGTTGCAAGCAACCTTCCAAGCATTTTACCGTAAGAATAAAAGTGCCAATTAAAAGTATTAACTGATTTAGCAAGTTCAAAATCTATTCTATATGGGGTATTATCATTACTCATTACAATATTAATCAAAGAGTGATCAACATCCAGTAACTTTCCTTCCACCATCTTTGCAGTCATTTCTATAACACTTCTTTCAAAAGCGATTAAATCATCTATCGCATTTTCAGAAAAACAATGTTTGATATACTCATCAGCTATTCTACAATCCCCTAAATCTTCAATAATTAATGCCTCTGTAAAATTTTTTGGTTGATTTACGAGTTGACACCAACCAAATGCCTTCGGAACATTTATATTCAAAGACTTAGCATGATTAAGCGCGTTCCACTCATTTTCTGCTAATGAACTTCCTATTAACCTTCGAAACTTTCCACCTAAATGCTGACGACTCCAAAGCTTAATAATAATCGTTTCTGCATTAGAAGTTTTATATCTTGCTATTATTTTATCTTTATTATTAGAAAGAATTTCAGCTTTATCGTAGTCAATACAAAGGCTATTGACTGTTTCGTTTATTTTATCTGCAGACCATTCCATACCAATACACCCTTACTATAATATTTTTTAAATTCTCAATTAGATATTGATATTTAAACCAAAGAACCACCAAAAACAACAAATTAAAAGCCCAGTACCGAGAGCAATTAAAACATCTAACCTACAGTCCAAATCCACATATTTCTTTGCCAAACAATATATAATTGGTAACCATATAATTGGAGCAAAAGAAACTCCAAAGATCACTCCAGCTAAGCCATAAAAGTAATAACCTAGCAACATTGATAAAATAAAAATAATCGACCAAGCAGCATAAGAAAGCATATGAAAGAAAGAATCCCCTTTTGAAAGAAAGATAGGAGAAATAGTCATGCACAATATACGAACCACCATACCAGCCGATAGTACCTGTAACATCCAGCCTGCATTATAATAAGGCTGCTCGTAAAGTAGCTTTATTATCAGATCCCCAGTGATTGCAATAAATACAACTAAAGGGATTAAAGCTGATAAAATATATATCCTTACCTTATTAAATTTCAAACTTAATTGTTGACGTTCATTATCTGCAACTGAAGCAATAGCAGGCATAATCGTTTTACTTATTAAGGCAGATAATAGCCCCAAAGCAATTTGAGAAAAAAGCGCAGCTAAATTATATAAACCAAGTTCAGATTTTGAAATGACAGTTCCGAGTAACAAACGGTCTCCCTTTCCTACTAAAAAAGTAAAAATTGTCGCTATAAATATCCATTTCCCGAACCGAACCATCTCAGAAACTGTAGAGCGCTGCCATTTAAAACCAACAACACCACCTTTTATTAAGTAACTACCAATTAGCTTTATCAGGGCAGAAATTAATCCGCTAAATACAAATGCCCATATATTTTTATATACCATCGCTAAAAGAATTGTAAAAATTAGTGTTAATAATTGGCTAAACAACTCTAATATAACAATAGGCTTTATCTTCAAGTCTTTTTGATGAAGTGGAATGCTCGTTGATGTGAAGCCAGCTATAACAAATGAAAAACCAATAACTGGTAGAATATACTTAAGTTCAGCCTCTCCATATAGGCTCGCTAAAGGAGTTGATAAGAGTGAAACCCCCCCCCATAAAATAAAGCCTCTCATTACCTGTAATGTCCAAGCTGTTTTAAGAAAACCAATCTCCCTTCCTTTTGGGTTTTGAATAATGCTGGTTGAAATTCCAAAATCAGAAAACAAAGCAATTCCAATAGTGATCGCCGAAATTATTGCCATCAAACCAAATATTTCAGGCATAAAAATACGGGTTAGTATTAAACTACTAACCATTCTCAAAAACATACTTCCGCCAAAACCTACAAATGTCCAAGCAGCACTTCTACCGATGCGAGAAGCTGAATTTTGGCTATTTTTGAAACCAGATACTTTATTTTTAATTTTATTTATTGATAAAACGAACACTTAACATGCCACCTTGTGATTGAATTTTGGACGCTTTCCCTGTTCAAATATATAGTTTGAACGACCAATAAGTGCTCCAATAAGAAACCAAGACCAGCTATGTAAGGATGAATTGGGAATTTGATCTAACATGATAATTGAAAGTAATAATGCAAAGCTAACAATTGATAGCTGCTGTGATTTATTTGAGATAAGAGTACTTGCTTTGATACTTTTTTGAATCGATACAACAGCTAAACCAAATAATAAGCTAAAACCGATTATTCCATAAGAACTTAAAGCAATGATCCAATATCCATCAGTCACTGAATCAGATAGACGATTCCTTCCCCAGGCACCCCACCCAAAAAATAACTTCTCTTGAGCATGCTCAAGTAGCTTCATTTCATGAAAAAAGCGAAATTCTAAAGACTGTGCTCTTTGAGGACTCATTTCATTAGCAAATTCAATTATCTCAAAATGAGGAAATAATCCAAACATAGAGAGTAAAGGGTATAAAATAACTAAGCTTATAATTAACTGAGTAATTCGTTTAATTAGATAAATAGGTAAAAGAGCGATGCACAAAACAAGTAAAGACCCAAAAATAACAGAACCAACAGACTTGTTTAAAATTAATACAATTAAAAAGTAAATAACTATTAATATGGGTGGTATATAAAATGCTCTTATTTTATTTTTAAAGTTAATCACTGCAGCAGCTAAACAGACAGCTAAAAACATTGAAACTAAAAGCCCGTGCCCCATAAATACAATAGCACGAAACCCACCAAACCTAGCTTGTTGTCCCCAAGAGTGAGGGAAGAAACCATAAATCCAAGTATGTAACTTTGGGCTCATTCTGATTTCAAATAAAACTAATATAGAATAAAACAATCCAGATATAATAATCAGCTTTATCAAAAGCGTTAAATCTTCGTGACTTTTGATAATTTGTCCAGCCACAATAAAAGGTAATATTTTTAAGTAAGCAAGTATAATGGCTGATATTGAGTCATATATAGTTAGACCTGACTTCCATACAACACCATTAAATACAGGTTCAGAGTTAGTTAAAATCGTAACTAGAGGTAAAAGTAATAGT
Source organism: Pseudoalteromonas sp. C2R02 (assembly GCF_018860845.1). NCBI lineage: Bacteria > Pseudomonadati > Pseudomonadota > Gammaproteobacteria > Alteromonadales > Pseudoalteromonadaceae > Pseudoalteromonas > Pseudoalteromonas sp. C2R02. The sequence continues at coordinate 4,299 of NZ_JAHKQC010000024.1, forward strand.
AGAATAACAATCCATCTTTCAGCTCCTGAACTAGGAATTAAATTAATATCAATATTTTTTATAAATCGACAACATAAAATGGCTGCTATTGCCGGTATTGTGTTTTGATCTAGAGCAGGAACTAATGGTAGGTCAATTTCAACTCTAACAGGCAGCAATAAATACCCGCCAACAATAGTCAAAAATGTTGCAGTAATAGTGTCTAGTTTTTTATAAAAGAAAATACTAAATATTGGCCACGCAATAAGCATGACATAAGCAAAAATATTTGGCATTTATTTACAACTTTACGTACAGCTTAGGAAGCTTAAGAAAGTTATCAAAATAGCGTTTAACTAACCTTTTAGGATCTTGCATCATCCTATATGCCCACTCTAAATGCAGTGTTTGCAAAATTTTAGGTGCGCGTTTTTCTTCTCCAACTAAAAATAAAATGGAAGCACCAATACATAAAGCAACACCATTAATTAAATTATGATCTTTTATTAATTTAGCTAACACTTCTTGGCGAGGAGAGCCAACTGCCAAGAAAACATATTGTGCATTTGAACCTTTAATTACATCAAGTGTTTTGTTCACTTCTTCAGGTTTATTAATAAAGCCCATAGGTGGATTGTAATGTTGAATCGTTAAGTGATTATATTTAGCTTTTAAACGTATCATTACATCATCATTGCCACCCACAACAAGAATTTTTGAGTCTTCATTTAATTCATCATCAAAAAGTTTTTGTGTTAATGTACTGCCTGGGATCACTTCCTTAACTTTGTGTCCTTTTAGCTTTAATATTTTTTCCAAAACTCGGCTGTCACATAAATTCAATGAAGCATTATCATAAATTGGCTGTAAAGTCTTAGCTTCTAGGGGAATGACCAGTCTAGTTAAATGATCAATGTTAGGAGTAACGATATAATCACTTCCCTCACTATTAGCAAGAGATTGTGTTTTCGCTAACGCATCATGTAATGTGCAGTTATCTAAAACCACTAATGCTGTTTTTATTTTATCCATGTATCAACTCTGCTAAATATTGTGTGTTTCCACTAAGAGAAAAACTTTCCTTCACATGTTTAATTGCTTGATTTGAGATCTGCTCTCTCATTTGATTATTGCAACCTAAAGCTTGCTCTAAACTTAAAGCACAAGCTTTTACGTCACCGCTAATCGCACTAAACCCTGTTTTGTTATTAATTACTAACTCAGGAACACCTGAAATATCGGAAGAAATAACAGGTACACCTTTTAACATAGCTTCCATTAAGGAAACTGGAATACCATCCATATCCCCGTTAGAGTCTTGAACACAGGGTAATATAAAAAAATCTAATTCCTGTAACCATTGAGCAACCTGGTTATTCGCCATTACACCTTTAAAAATAACTTGCTCTTGCAATTCATGCTTTGCGACTAAAGATTCTAACTTGTCTTTTTCAGGGCCATCGCCAACTATTTCAATTACATATGAATAATGTTTTTTAAGTTTAGGAAGTGCTTCTAGTAATATATGAATACCTTTTTTTTCTACTAAACGTCCCAAAACACCAACACGTTGTACAGGATTATTTGGCTGGGCTTCTCTAGGTACAAATTTATTTTCATCCACACCACAACGAACAACTTTCACTTTTAACTCTTTATCAAATTGTGATAGATATTTTTTATTGAAATTTGAAATTGTTGAAAAAAACTTAGCGCGATTAATTTTTTGCTCTAATAAATAGCCTCTTTCAAAAATATCATTAGCATGTGCTTGCACACTGAAGTCAATATTTGCGATTTTAGTTGCATACATAGCAATATCTGTTGGTACATGGGCAAAGTGAACGTGAACATGTGTAATTTCATGCTTTTTCAAATAACGAGAAAATCCACATGCAGCTAAAAACCTAAAAACCAATCCAGCACTATTTCGGGTAATGATTCCTATTGAAAACACATCTCTTATCAACAGCGAGATTGCCTTGAGCATTTTTATTGGATTACTAAACAGCATCACAAAGAAAGAAATGATAAAGCTTAAAAATTTTTGATTATAAACAACATAAACATCACCAATGTCCTCTTTAACATCTTGAGTTGCTTTTGCTTTAGGCACATGCACTGAAGCTGCCATAACATCTGTATTAAAATCTCTTAATTTCAACAACTCCTTATATACAAAAGTCGCTGATAATGCAGGGATTTCAGGTGCTAAGAATAATACTTTAGGTTTACTAGGTGACATTAACTAGCCTTACTTGGAATTTGATACACTTCTTTTTCAGGATCCCAATTTTCCGAGGTTTTATTATTTATCTTAGCAACAGCCTTGGTTTTACCATTTATTAAACAACTCCATTGAAAACGCCTCATAAGCTTAATCATTTTTGGATCATCTAAACGCTCAACTCGCGTAAATGCACTTTTAATATAACCCCATAAAGTTGCAAGAGAACCCATTACATAAGGTTTTTTGTTGAGCCTAAAAACAACAGATGCAAACATATAAATAAAACTTGTACCCATGAAGTATTGACCAAAACCATGCCTGACACGACCTGTAATTATGCTCTTTTGACTCGAGCCCATAGGTCTTAAATGGGTAAAACGAATCCTAGGATCATCTTCACTTGCTGAGATCCAACCTAATAAACGACACCTATGGCTATCAATACCATCCCACATTACTTGTTTTACAAAACCGCCAATTTGTTTAAAACATTGCACTCTATAAAATTTAGTCATGCCTACAGATGATTCATCACCACACACTTCTGCTACAAGTTTTTTTGTTTTATCGTGAATAAAATAAGGTTTACCGCTATAAGTACCTAACCTAGGCTCTTTTTCCATTTTTTCAATTAATATTTGAAAATATGCTAAAGGTAAATCTAAGTCTAAATCCAACTTACAAATGTAGTCATAATCATCAATTTTTATATTATTATAACCTTCATAAAAAGCTTCAATTACACCTGGACCAACACTTCTGTGACCTCTATTTTTGCGTTTTACAATTTGAATAAAGTCATGCTTTTGTGCATATTCATTTAATATCTCGGGTGTTGCATCAGTAGAGCCATCATCAACAATGATCCATTTCTTAGGTTTTACCGTTTGATTTACAACACTATCTAGTGTCTGACGCATGTATTGTTCTTCATTTCTACAAGGAGAAATGATCAAATAATTTTGGCTCATTAACTATTTTCCGTATGTGATGATTGGTTTAACTTATTACTCTTGCGGCTTTTTATTATTTTTTTTATTGTTCTTATATAAAAAACCATAACCCCTAGTGATACAACAACCAAAATAAGTTGTCCTATCCAATTAAAAACCTGATCGAATGCTTTATTTGAATCCTCTAATCTCTCAAATAATGAATGAAAGAAAAATATATCAAATAAGTCACCTCTAGTTGTTTCCTTACTTAATAAACCGCTTGCATGGATGATGTCTGGAATGAGTCCCCAAAGACCAAAAACAAAAATAACGATAGGAAAATACAAAAACCAGTGACGACTTCTTTTATTTATCATTTTGAAAATATAGATTTGGTTTTGTAATGTATGGCGATGCCTTCCTATTAAATAAGACACACAAGTACCAAGAGCTGCGCCAATTGAAAAATAAAAATGCTTTTCTGGCATAACTAAACACCCTTTCTCCAACCAAATCTTCTGCAATGTTTAACTAAAGCTATATATCGAATTAAGATATATAAATACATCAAACCACATAATAATGTCACTAAATGCAGTCGCCCAAAGAGAGTGATAGCCAGCTCATTAAAATGCAAAAAATCATAAAACAGAAAAAAGTTCAGCCATGGTTCGCTACTTTTAACATCTAAAAATATATAAGGTAAACTCGCTATAAAGCCTATAATAAAAGGAACAAAAGCAGCGTATAATTGCACTGCTAAATTATTCTTTTTAACTTTGTATAACAGTATCATTATCAAAAAACCTAGCGAAAAACCGATTCCAAAATGGCCTGCACCTGTTAGATAATCATTCATTTTAATCTTGCTTATAAATAATTGACGAATACTTTATAAAGTCTTTGAAATATTCAGGCGGTGTATCGTCCTCAGTACCTTTTATTTTTTGTTTTAATCTATAAAATGACAAACCTAAAAGATGATTAATATCAGCTAATGCAGCCAAAATTCTGCCATGATTTTTAACAAAATAACGACGTCTAGAATCAAACCAAAATTTTGGTTTAGGACGTTTTACATCTGTTATATTTGTAGAGGCACCAACATAGTGTGATATACAACTGTCTTTGACATAATTAATTGAGTAACCATGCTTTTTTACTTTAAAACAAAAATCAACTTCTTCGAAATATAAGAAATATTTTTCATCCATAATTCCGACATTCTCAAATACTTCTCGCCTAACCATTAAAGAAGCACCTGACATCCAATCGTAGGATTTATGATTAACTGGCTCATGATTAGATATTACTTTGGATTTAAATATTTTATCTAATACACCTAACTTTAAAGCACCAATAAATTCACCAAATACCGATGGGGAATTAAAAGCTGATACTAGCGTATTACCATTTTCATCTTGTTGATGACTACCAGCAATGCCCGATTGAGAATTTGTTTCTAGAAACTCAACAAGAGATAGCCCTGCTTTTTCAGTAATAAAAGTATCTGGGTTTAGCAGCCAAATATAATCTTTGTTTTGATTCATAAAAGGTTTGATAGCAACATTATTACCAAATGCAAAGCCACCATTATTACCGGAAGAAACAACTTCAATCCAGCTTCGCCAATTGTTATCTTTTACAAATAAAGATAACTCAGAGAAAGAATCATCGGGTGAATCATTATCAACAACGATTACTTTAAGGTTAGGTAAGTGAACCAATTCATAAGATAAAGATGTTAAACAATCTTTAACTAATTCCGCAGTTTTATAATTAACAATTGCGACACCAACACTCTGAGCATTACTCATAATTTATCAAGTTCCATCTATGATATTAAATTAGTTTACTTTATCGGTTTTATTCGTAACGGGTTTTGAGGAAAGCTTTGCATCTTCTATTGCTAAGAAACTTTCTAAGTTAGCTCTAAACTCTTCGCCTAAACGACCACATTTCAGGCCATATTCAACGTTAGCCATCATATAACCTAATTTAGAGCCACAATCATGTGACTTACCTTTAATATGGTAAGCTTCTAACGTTTCAAGTAAATTGAGTTGGTGTAAAGCATCAGTGAGCTGTATTTCACCACCAGCACCTGGTGGTGTAAACTCAAGTAAATCCCAAATATTTTCTGATAAAACATATCGCCCAGTGATTGCAAAGTTACTTGGCGCATCATCTAAATTTGGTTTCTCAACCATGTCGTGAATGACAGCGCTGTCTCCACCATTTAAACCAGTACCTTTTAAATCAACAACACCGTACTGATCAACTTTATCATGTGGTACTGACTCAACCATAATTTGACTATTTTTACTGGTTTCAAACCTAGAGATCATTTCTGCTAGGTTATCTTGCTTATGATTAGACTGATATTGATCGATAATGACATCAGGCAGTAAAACAACAAATGGATTATTACCCACAATTGGTCTAGCGGCTAATACGGCATGACCTAAACCTAACGGAGCAGATTGCCTTACAGATATAACCGTCACGTCTTTAGGTACAATAGAGCGCACTTCTTCTAAAAGGCTACGCTTAACACGAGATTCCAATGTCGCTTCAAGTTCAAAGCTGGTATCAAAATGATTTTCTATTGAATTTTTAGAGGAATGAGTAACAATAACTATTTCTTTAATTCCAGCAGAGACAGCTTCATTTACTACATATTGAATAAGAGGTTTATCAACTAAAGGTAACATTTCTTTAGGGATAGCTTTAGTTGCTGGCAACATACGAGTTCCCAAGCCAGCTACTGGCAATATCGCTTTTTTAACCTTCATAATGTGTTTCCTTACATTTTAATTTCAAGTAAGAAAAGGACTCACGGCAGGGTGAATTTCCTTATTCAAATACTTTTATCAATTCCTGAAGGCGCACACTATATATACTTGGACCCTTTATATCAACAAAAAAAGTAATAATATTTCATTAGAACTTGTTACTATTACATATACAAATTTAAAGCTTCTTTTCACTCACATTATAGTTAACCAGTGAATTAAGTACCTATATAAAAGCATATTTTCTATTTGCAACATCTAAACACTCAACGTAAAATGTACCTGTTTAAATTCAAATAACCAATATTTTCAAGGCTTTAACTTGGCAAGGTTTCTTATTTTAATTTGTTTGCTTTTCACACAAAAACTACAAAGTTCAAGTTTATTTACTTTTCTAAATAAGATAGCCCCGACTTATGGTACCCAAGGTGAAAACAGGACAAAACAGTGGTATAAATTAATTAAAGAACAGAACTCTGAATCTGAGTGGAAAAAGTTACATATTACTAATTCTTTTATTAATAAAAATATAACTTATGCTTCAGACTTAGCTCTTTGGGGGAAGAATGATTATTGGTCAACCCCAATTGAAACCTTAGGGTCAGGTTTTGGTGATTGTGAAGATTTTGCAATTGCGAAATTTTTTTCTTTAATCGCACTAGGAGTACCTGAAGATAAATTGCGATTAATGTATGTACGCCAACTAACAACAAATACACCTCACATGGTTTTGATATACTTTGAACATCCGACTTCAATTCCGCTTATTTTAGATAATTACAATCAAAAAATAAAACCTGCGAACTCAAGGCCCGATTTGCGCCCCATTTATAGTTTTAATGGTTCTGGTTTATGGATGAATAAAACAAAGGGAAAAGACATCAAAGTTAATAATTCTCGTGGAATATCTGCTTGGAGTAATCTCATCTTACGCATGGAAAGAGGAGAATTAAAACAACCTAAAAATTTATTATGATAATAAATTATTACCTCTCTTCTTTTTTATTTATGACAAAAATAACAATAGCACTAATATTTCATTTCAATTAGAATCCTTTTTTGTACCCAATTAAAACATGGCTAAATAAGGAAAAACCATGATAAAGCTCATTATAGCTAGCTTGCTCTCTTTAGCAGTAATTATAAACTTTACTGTCTCTCCCGCTTTTGCTAAATCAGAAGAAAAGATAGTTATAGATGAAGCTATTGGTTACTTATCTAACAAGGAAGCATGTTTCTCACTTGAAAAGTCTGTTTTAGAAAACTTATTAGTAAACCCTGAGTCAGCTGATAGTATAATTTCATCCGCAATATTGATGGTTGGTTCAGATTCAAATCAAATTCAAAATATTTTACACTCATCTATCAATGCATTTATCCCGGCCTATAAAGTAAGATCTATTGCAATAACAAATCATGTGAGCAAATCTTCAGCTTCTGCACCTTACTCTGCAATTGAAGAAGAAACTTTTAAAGAGTGCTCTGATTTAGCTGATATAGTAAAAAGTTCAATTATCACTAACCCTGAATTAGCGCCTAGCATTTTAGCTGTAGCTATTGCTATGGTTGGTACAGAATCGGCAAAAGTAAAAGATATTATATTATCCGCAAGGCACACAGGTATTGATCCTGATTTAGTGACAGCAATTGCAATCGCTAATAATATTGATCCTACACTCGCTTCAGAAGAAACGTCTGCATATAACAATTCAAATAGACGAACTAACCAAGCAGGTTATACACCAAGTAACTCAAAAGGTGGAAATGGCGGAGGCGGAGGCGCTGGCGGGATCTCTGAGCATAAAAAATATGATAAATAACTAAAGCCTTCTGCAGTATCCTATAAGTAAACAGCCCCTTAAATGGGGCTTTTTAATAAAAAAACACCGGAATCACGCTCTTTGAAAACAACCATTTTGTATTGTCTTTGCTTTTTATTGGTATGGCTACCGATCCCTCTTGGAAGTTATCGACCTTGGGCTATTTTGCTATTTAGCTTTTTCATATCAGTGATATTTTTATTACATTTGATACTCTCAATAAAAAAACAAAAAAAGTTATTCCCTCCAAAATACTCTTTATGGGTTATTGTTCCTTTAACTTGTGTAAGTAACCTTCTATTAATTCAATTAATTCCAGGACTAAATACAAGTCTATCAGGCGGTTTAAGCGTAATCAGTATAGACCCTATACAAACACAAATTACATTATTAAAAACTATTACTATGTTGCTTTTCAGCTGGTTATTATTTAGTTACTGCGATCACTATAAAGCTTTAGTTAAGATAGTGTATTCAATTGTATTAGGTGGATTAATTCAGGCTTTATATGCAACATTCTTAAATTTAAATCCCGGTTTAAGTAGCCTTGTATTCAATTATCCATTCGAGCCAAGAGCGACGGGCTCTTTTTCATATCAGAACTTTTTAGCTAACTATTTAGCAATATGCTTATCTATAGGTATGGGCTTGTTGATCAGTCAATTATCATTAGTTAATTCACAAAAGAATTTGAAAAATAATATTAGAGATATAGTTAGCATTATTTTAAGTTCAAAAATGTTATTAAGAGGCGCACTCATATTAATGATAATTGCATTAATATTAACGCGTTCAAGAATGGGAAATTCTGCATTTTTTATCGCATTAGCGATTGTGAGTATATTTTCATTTTTCTTTTATAACAAAAAGCCTGTTTCCTTAAGACCTTTAATTATTAGCTTTTTCATAATAGATATTGTAATTGTTGGTGCATTATTTGGTGTTGATAAAGTACATGAGCGGTTAAGTCAAACCAGTTTAGAATCTGAAACAAGAGACGAAGTTATAAGAGATTCTATTCCTATTATTGTTGACAACTTTTTTTTAGGAACTGGCGGGGGCACATTTTATACCGCATTCCCTAAATACCAAGCTGAAGTTTATTCAGGCAATTATGATAATGCCCATAATGATTACATTCAATTCTCAATAGAGTTTGGCGTACCTATGACTTTAACGCTAGGAGGTATAATTCTAATTGCTTTATTTATTTCATTTAAAACTATGATGAAAAGGAAAACACCATTATATCAAGGAGTTTCTTTTGGTTGTGCTGTTGCCATTATATATATGTTATTACATTCCACAGTAGACTACTCACTTCAAGCTGGTGCTAATAGTTTTACTTTTATATTAATATTATGTCTCGTATTTATAACAGCTAAATTACCAAGAGAACATAAAAAAGACACAATAAAAACAAGCCTGCACTAGACATGCAGGCTAAATAAGTCGTAATTATTTTGAATATTTATTACGCATTTTATTTTTTCTGTGCTTCATCATTTTTTGCAGTTTTTCTTGTTGCTCTTCATCTAATATATTCCAGATTTGATGTTTACCTCTGGCTTTAATAACAGATATTTCTAATTTGCTATCTTGATTACTGAGTAAAAAGTCACGAAAAGCTTGCTCATCAAATGTTTCGCTGTGTATTAATGCTTTATGTTGCTGACGAGTCTCTTTACCCGCTTCTTTATATTGCTCTAAAGCCGACTTTTGTTGCTCTATAATTGATTTAATTTGTGATTGCTGTGCATCTGTTAAAGATAAAAACGATTTTGCACGATCAGATAACAACATGCGTTCAGGTGACATACCGGGTTTAGCAATAACTGAAAGACTGCTAAGTGAAGCCACTGATAATGCAGCTATTAAAAATACATTTGATAATTTCATAATTAATCTTCCTATTAGTTGGGGAACGATTAAAAGTATAATCACTGCAATGAAAAGTAACGCAAACGTAAGTAAAGATTGTGTAAAGATAAACAGCTTTACCTAAAAAACGGTATGATTATATAAAAGAAGTTTAGGATAATTTAATGCAAATCTTATTAATTGATGATGATATTGAACTATGTAATCTTTTAAGTGAATACTTAGGGGCACATGGCTTTGATATTGTAACTGAAAATGATGGAAAAGCCGGTTTAGAACGTGCTTTAAAAGATGATTTTGCACTCATTTTATTAGATGTAATGTTACCAAAACTTGATGGTTTTGAAGTACTAAAACAGTTTAGGCAAAAAAAATTGACTCCTTTAATTATGCTGACCGCACGTGGTGAAGATTTTGACCGTATTTTTGGTTTAGAACTCGGGGCAGATGATTACTTAGCTAAACCATTTAACCACAGAGAATTACTTGCACGTGTAAAAGCTATCACTCGAAGAATCGATCATATAAATAGCTTAAATAAAACTCCAAGTCTTAATATGAATAGTATTAGAGTTTGCCCAAAGAGCCGTGAAGTCTTCGCTAATGAAAATGTACTCATGCTAACAGGTACCGAGTATGAAATTTTATTACTACTTATAAAAAATGCCAATGAGATCATCAGTAAAGATGATATCAGTAACCAAGTTTTGGGTCGCAGACTCGTGGCTTTTGATCGCTCTATAGATATGCATGTGAGTAATATTAGAAAAAAAATCGCTGAGCATAGCCAAGGTGAAAAGATAAAAACGGTCAGAGGCTCTGGCTATATCTTTTTATCAGGGGAGTAAAAATGAAAATCTCCTCAATTGATCCTAGACGGTATTTATTTTTTAAAATATTTTTATGGTTTTGGTTAACTTTAGTCGCTACTGTTAGTTTATTAATTTTCTTAAGTAATATTGTAATTAACGATATTGCTTTTGAACCCCTGAAAGGCCCTAAGCTAAAAAATTTACAGCATATTGCGCACAATATTGAACGCATGTCTAAAAAACGAGATACAGACATCCAAAAAATTGCAGATCATCCAAGAATAAAAAGATACCGCAGTTTATATTTTAAAGCTGAAAATCCTGAGAATAGCTTTTTGAACCGTAAAGAAGTAAAAGGGTTTGATGCGAGTTTACTTAGCTTTAGCAAAGACTTGCAACCTCAAGCTATTTTCGCCAAAGAGTTTCACGCTTTTGGGCCTATTAAAGTGGAAGTAAAAGAAGATTTATACTGGGTTTATGAAGTAAAACCTAATGGCAGACAAAGTTTAGGAATTAAGCTGAAATTAATGCCAACTTGGCAAAAGTTAGCTGTATCTATAATCGCATCACTGGGCTTAAGTTTACTATTTAGTCGTACCTTAATTAGGCCTATTAACTCACTAAAAAATGCCGCATTTGCATTAGCTGATGGCAAATTAAAAACACGTATAAAGGTAAAGCCAAACCGTAATGATGAATTAGCACAACTGACCAATGACTTTAATAAAATGGCTGAAAATTTAGAGAAACTGATGACAAGTCAAAAAAGGTTATTAGCGGATATATCCCACGAATTAAGATCTCCCTTAACTCGCTTGCAAATGGCTGCGGGTTTAGCACAAATGCAACAAGACTCAAAAGAGAGTAACTATCTCGCCCGCATAGAAAAAGAAGCTAATACACTAGATGAGATGATAGGCGATGTTTTAAAGTTATCAAGATTAGAAGCCCAAAGCCAAATGCTAAATAAAGAACAACAGCCCTTTAGTTTAGTATTAAAACTAGTTTTATCTGATGCTAAATTTGAAGCTAAGCAGAATAATAAGTCACTTAACATTATTGGTGAGCAAAATAGTGAATTTTCATTTGATGGTCAAATTCTTTCAAGTGCTCTAGATAATGTATTAAGAAATGCAATTAAATACGCAAATAACGAGATCACTGTTAAGTTAAAACAAACTAAAGATGACATTGAAATTACGATATCTGATGATGGACCAGGCGTACCGGAAGAGGATTTAAATAATTTATTTGAACCTTTCTTTAGGGTTTCGCAATCAAGACAGCGAAACTCTGGCGGTACAGGTTTAGGTTTGGCAATTTGTAAACATGCTATTTTAGCCCATAACGGCAGCATAAAATTACACAACCAAAAAGATTCAGGGTTATCTGTCATAATAAAATTACCAACAAACACTGAAGAGATTTAATGTTTTACAGTAGAGAAAGTGAACTTGTAAGTAACCAAAAGACAATAGAAAGTTTTTGGCAAAATAAAGTACAGCAAAACATATTACCGACCTCAGGTGCTAACTTAGCCTTTGCTTATGTTATCCCTGAACAGGTTAAATATACCATAGTAGTAAGCTCTGGTAGGATAGAGTCTTTATTAAAATATAAAGAGCTTATTTGGGAATTTTATAACAATAACATTGCAGTTTTTATACTGGACCATAGAGGTCAAGGGTTATCAGAACGCACATTAAAAAATGCACACATCGGGCATATTAAGGATTTCTCTCAATACTCTACTGATTTTAACCGGTTTAACTTACAAGTTGTTGATAAGTATTCAAAAGGAAAAAAAATTCTGTTAGCCCACTCTATGGGTTCAGCCATTGCTCATAATTACTTAAATGAATATAAACATTCATTTGAAAAAGCCATTTTTTGCGCCCCTATGTTTGGTATTAATACAGGTAATATACCTTTATGGTTAGCTAAGTTTTTAGCGGTTAGCTTAAATAAGCTGGGGTTTGGCGAAAGATACGCACCAGGTCAATCAAATTACCAAGCTAAAGATTTTAATGATAATGAACTTACACAAAGCAAAGCACGCTATCAGGTTTTCACAGACTGTTATCAAAATAATGAAAGTATAAAGTTAGGTGGAACTAGCATTGCTTGGCTAAATGGCGCTTTTAAATCTATGGCTAAAGTACTTAATAAACCAATTGATATACCAAGTTTAATATTACAAGCACAGGCAGATACCATAGTTTGTAATCAAGCCCAAACATTAGTGCATAATAAAATGCCACTTTCCAAATTGGTTATTTTAGAAAATGGCAAACATGAATTACTATGTGAAACTGATGATATTAGACAAAAAACACTTTCATTAATTTATGAGTTTTGTGACAAAACAGATAATGGGTCCTGATGTATTATAATATCAAGCTCGCCATCAATACCCTCTTTTAATAAAATCTCAACCTCTTCAGCTACCTGATGAGCGATAAGAAGTGGTAAGTCATCATCTAACTCCACATGAAATTGAATAAACTTAGTTTTACCTGCTTGTCGTGTTCTTATATCGTGTAAACCATGTACTTTTGAATGACTATTAACTAACCGCTTTATGACTTGTTTTTCTTCATCAGGCAGTTCTTTATCCATTAAATGCGCCCCGCTTTCTACGCCAACTTCCCATGCGTTATAAAGCAAAAATATTGCTACACCTATGGTAAAGATAGGATCAGCAATAACCCAACCAAAACTTGCTAAGATCATCGCAGCCATAACGCTCGCATTTAATAACAAGTCGCCTTTATAGTGTAAAGAATCAGCTTTTATCGCAATCGAACCTGTTTTTTTAACAACCAAATTTTGAACAGAAATTAAAATTAAAGTACAAACAATTGCAAATATACTCACGCCTATGCCTATATTAAAGCCTGAACTTGAGATTTCCACAGGGTTAATTAGCCTTTCAATACCATGAAATGCTAATAAACATGCACTGCCCGCTATAAATGCCGATTGTGCAAGCCCAGCTAGCGGCTCAGCTTTACCATGGCCATATCTATGATCATCATCAGCTGGCATTAAGGCATAGCGTAATACAAAGAAATTAATAAGTGTTGCAGTGATATCCAATAAAGAATCGGTTAATGAACCTAGCATTGCAGATGAACCCGTTGAAAGCCAAGCCCATACCTTTGCAACTATCATTAAACTGACCATGACAATGGCTGTCCAGCTCGCAAGCTTTACCCAAAAATCATATCCTTTATCTTGCATATATAAAAATTCTCATTTAATTACTCGAATTGATAGCATACCATTTTTACTAAATTTGTTATGATGTTTATAACTTAATAAGCCGAGATTTTTATGTTAGATATCGTACTTTACCAACCTGAAATTCCACCAAATACGGGTAATATTATTCGTTTATGTGCCAATACAGGTTACGCATTACATTTAATAGAGCCTTTAGGTTTTGAATGGGATGATAAACGTATAAAGCGAGCAGGTTTGGATTATCATGAATTTAGCAATGTAAAAAGACACGCTAACTTAGAAGCTTATATTGAAAGTGAAAAACCAAATAAGATATATGCTTGTACAACAAAAGGTACTAAATTTTTTCATGAAGCCCCATTTGAAGCTGGTGACTGTTTGTTATTCGGTCCAGAAACCCGTGGATTACCAATAGAAACAATTAATGCATTACCTGAAGAGCAAAGACTCAGAATTCCAATGCAACCAAACAGCCGAAGCATGAATTTATCAAATGCTGTATCTGTTTTTGTTTATGAATCTTGGAGACAACTTGGCTTTAAAGGCGCAAGTTAGATTCATTAACGTTAATTGCTAAACTCGCATTTATAAAAAAACAAGCTAAGCTCTAATTACAAAAGGACTTGGCTTGTTGAAATATGACATCTGTAAATGCGCATAAATTTTGTCGTTTTACGCTCTTTTTTTCTATTTTTTTATTTCTTATTGTTTCACCTGTAACCCAGGCACAATCACCCATTGTTATTACTCAAGCATCTCTTGATAATCAATTCAGTAAGCATATATCCCAAGATCCTAGAGGTGACTTCTGGTTATCTACAGACACTGGCGTATATCGCTTTGATGGACTGCACTCTCAAAAAATAACCTCGCATATTATCCCTGGATTAAAAGGCTTTTCTTATAAACATATTTTGACAAACAAAAATCTGATTTGGCTGATCTCCGATGTCGGTATAGAGCAAATTAATACTGTATCTCAAATAAGTAAAACGATTACGTCTCAAGCAGCTCAAATGCCAAAATTGAGCGAAAATGGTCAATTATGGTTTATTAATTCTGGAGAATTAAAAACATATAAAAACGCTGAAATAACAACAATTCTGAGCTCTGCTGATGTCGGCTTTATTCAATCATTCATCTTATTAGAAAATAATTTAATATGGTTGATCAATAAAGAAAATAACCTTATAAAATATGATTTATCATCGAATAAAACAAAAGAGGTAATAACCTTAAACCAAGCTTTTATCAGCCTAACAAAAAACAAACAAGGTACTGTTTGGTTACTCAATAATGATTTTAAGCTGAAATATATTAAAAATAATACTTTAGTAGATTATCAACCGCTCATCTCACAAAGGATGTATAGAGTCATTTCATCTCATGATGGTTTTTTATATTTTTACAATAGCAAAGGTGCGTTTGTTCACAATCTCAACTCACAAACAACTCAAGAAGTTATAAATTCAGATAAATACCCAATTCACAATATATTTTTA
Organism: Pseudoalteromonas sp. C2R02; assembly: GCF_018860845.1. Classification (NCBI taxonomy): domain Bacteria; kingdom Pseudomonadati; phylum Pseudomonadota; class Gammaproteobacteria; order Alteromonadales; family Pseudoalteromonadaceae; genus Pseudoalteromonas; species Pseudoalteromonas sp. C2R02. The sequence goes on from NZ_JAHKQC010000024.1 coordinate 19,499, forward strand.
GATCAAAAAAATAGCTTATGGTTACAAAGGCAAAATGGAGATTGGCAAAATTACATCATCCCAATTGTAAAAACTTCACAGTTAAATAAATCAATGCACGCTAGCTTAAAAATACTGAATCATAAAGTACCTAACATTAATCACATCATAAACATCAATGATAAAAACTGGCTTGCTTCAAATGATTTTGGTTTATATTTAAAGTCGAATAATCACGATATATTTCAACTGAGCAATATAAAAAACATTAAAAACATGTATTACTCCAATGCAAACAAGTTATGGTTTAGCGATGACAGATTACTATATTCATTTGATTTATTAACAAAAAAAATAATCAGCACCTACCGAATTAAAAACGTAATAGCGATTAGTGAAATCAATGATGAACAGGTAATAGCAACAACTAAAAATTCGCTTTATATCCTTAAAAATCAAAAAATAGAGCAAATAATTGAGCCAAATAATGACTTAGGCTCAATTCAGGACAGTTATTATAATAAAAATACAGACCTTATATGGTTAGCTACAAAAGAGGGAGTATGGAGCGCCATATTACAAAGTGAGTCGAATTTGTTATTTAATAAAGTCGCCTCAGGGGATACATCTAAGATATACGCCTCTGAAAAAAATGCCTTATGGGTAGTGATTAACAACAAATTAAAACTATTCAATATCTTAACTAATAGGTTTACCTATGAAAATGAAGTCGAAATAAATCAGCTAAAAAAACAGATAATTCAATTAAACAATAAAGTAATACTCAATCACACTATCATTAGTTTACAAAGCAGACAAAGTCATTATTTAAACTCATCGCCTAAAATTTCTTCTATTAGTTATTATGATAAATTTGATAATAAACATATTAAAATATTTCCACAGACTATTAATAATCTACCTAGTGATATCAATACAGTTCAAGTTAAAATAGCGGATTATTTAGGTAATTTAAATCGTGATTATAATTTTGAATATCGATTATCAAATCAATCTAGCTGGCTTTCTTTAGGTAAAGGAAATTCAACGCTTACCTTATCTCATTTACCTTCAGGCCAACACATATTGCAAATTCATAATGCAAATGACCCATTAATAAAAAATACCCAAATTACTTTTGTAGTTGAAAAAACACCATTTTCATTATTATGGTATGTACTATTGACTAGTATCTGCCTGCTTTTAGCTATTTATCAAATTATTAAATTTAAAATAATAAAATCGACTCCCGATACCTTAACTTCGGCTTTATTAAAACAAACAAAAGAAGCGATTTGGATCGCTAATAATGAATTTAAAATTCAAAAAGTTAATGACATTTTCACTCAAATCACAGGCTTTGATGAGTCAAGCATCATCAATAAAAACCCACGAATTTACTCAGCAAAAGGCCGTAATAAAAAATTAGAACGTCTTATTCAGCAAGAGTTAGAAGAAAATAACTTTTGGTCCGGTGAGGTTTGGAGTTGTAGAAAAAATGGCGAAGAATACTCTCTTGATTTATCCATTACAAAAGTAAATAAAAGTGACCATAATTCAATACCTGATTACCAATATGTTGGCATGTTTTCAGATATAACAATTCGTAAATGCAATGAAAGAGAGTTAAGACTATTAGCAACCAGAGATCCGATCACTCAACTACCTAACCGAACTCTTTTTATTGAACATTTAGATAAAGCAATTAGCTCATGCACTCAGACCTTTCCCACTTTTGCATTATTATTTATTGATTTAGATAATTTTCATAAAATCAACGATTCTCTAGGCCATAGCCAAGGCGACTTATTAATAGAGAAACTTGCTACACGATTAAAATCTAAATTAGATAAGGGTTTTACCATAGCACGATTAGGTGGTGATGAGTTTGCAGTATTGATCCCTCCCTATTTATATTCTGGTATGACTTTATTTTATGCAAAACGTGTCGCCGACAGTATTTTATCTTTATGTAAATCACCATTTAACTTAGAAGGAATTGACATTTCAATTACCACCAGCATAGGTATTTCTCGCTTTCCTGAGGATGGGGTCAATTGCGAGATGCTGATGAGAAGTGCAGATACAGCTTTAGTGCACGCAAAAAAGAATGGTAAAAACAGCTTCCAGTTTTTTGATAAGTCACAAAGTAAATCTACTCCTGAACTTTTAAGCCAAGAACATAACTTATCACAAGGAATCGAAAACGAAGAGTTAGTGCTATTTTATCAGCCAAAATATAATACAAAGCAAAATAAAATAATTGGTTTTGAGGCCTTAGCACGCTGGCCACAGCTAGATGGCACTATGGTAAGTCCTGATAACTTTATTCCCATCGCTGAGAGTAACGGCATGATAGTACCTCTCACTTTAAGCTTATTTAAACAAGCCTGCAAACAAATCAAACTATGGCGAAGTAGTATTGATTTAAATGGTCGCATTGCCATCAATTTATCGGCTAGGCATTTTCAGCAAGTAGATTTGGTTAAAGATCTGACTCATTGTCTTGCCGTTTATAATATTAGTGGGCGTACAATTGAATTAGAAGTCACTGAAAGTGCGATGATGGACAATCCTGACTTTGCTTTAAAGCAAATGAAAAAACTAAAAGCGCTAGGGTTTACAATCGCACTTGATGATTTTGGTACCGGTCATTCATCTTTAAGTTATTTAAAAAAATTTCCCATAGATAGATTGAAAATTGATAGGTCTTTTATAATAGATATTACAAACTCTGAACAAGATAGAAATATCACTTCAACTATCATTCAGTTAGCAAAATATTTAAATATTGAGGTGATTGCTGAAGGCGTTGAAACTAAAGAGCAGGCTTATTTATTACATATAATGGGGTGTCAGGTTATTCAAGGATATTATTTTAGCCGACCAATACCAGCGAGTGATGTGATTAACTTAATCAAACAGCCGGCTAAAATACAAAATAGCTAACTTTCAGCTTTTTTCTCTCTGCCAAGTAATGACATAGCAGCATCTTTAACATCTTTACCTTGATACAATACTTGATAAATTTGTTCAGTGATCGGCATTTCAACTCCGACTCTTTGTGCTAAGTTATATACTTCTTTGGTATTACGATAACCTTCAACAACCTGGCCAATTTCAGTAATTGCCTGCTCAACAGCAGAGCCTTTACCTAACGCTAAACCAAAACGTCTATTTCTAGATTGATTATCCGTACAGGTTAAGATTAAGTCGCCTAAACCGGCCATACCCATAAAGGTTTCTGGTTTTGCACCTAAAGCAGATCCTAAACGACACATTTCAGCTAAACCACGGGTGATCAAAGCTGTTCTGGCATTGGCACCAAAGCCAGTACCATCAGAAACTCCCGCACCAATTGCAATTACATTTTTAACCGCACCGCCCAGTTGCACACCAACAAAATCATTATTAGTATAAACACGGAACGAACGACAACAATGCAATAAATCAGATAATGAATCGATTAAATCTGTATCAGTTGAAGATAAAGAAATTGCAGTTGGTAAACCTAATGCCATTTCCTTAGCAAATGTCGGTCCAGACAATACACCTAAAGACACTTCATCACCTAATGCATCTTTTGCGACATCTTGTAATAAACGCCCTGTATTTGGCTCTAAACCTTTTGTAGCCCAAACAATTTTAGTGCCTGGCTGTAAAAATGGTTTAATGCTTTTTAATGTATCGGCAAATGCATGACTTGGTACCACAACCAAAACGATTGGGCAATCACTGACTGCTTTTTCGATATCTGACTCTAAAGAAAGAGATTCCGGAAAAGTTACATCTGGCAGGTAACGCTGATTAGTGCGAGTTGATTCAAGTTCATTAATCGCACCTGAGTCTCTCCCCCATAAGCGTATAGGGTGTCCATTTCTCGCTAAACAAATAGCAAGGGCGGTCCCGTAAGAGCCCGCCCCCAATACTGTCACAGCATTTTTTGCTGTAATAGTCATAACTTAAGCGTTTGCTTCAGTTGCTTGCTGTTCAGCTTGTGCAGCACGTTGCTGTACATATTGACCAAATAATGCGTCAAAGTTAACTGGTGCAAGGTTAAGCTGTGGAAAAGTACCACGGTTAACTAAGTTAGCTACTGTTTCACGTGCATATGGGAATAAAACGTTCGGGCAGAAAGCACCTAACATATGCGCCATTTGACCTTCTTCAAGCTCAGCAATAGCAAAAATACCAGCTTGTTGTACTTCACATAAGAATGCTGTTTCTTCACCTAAAGATGCAGTCACAGTAAGAGAAAGAACAACTTCAAATACACCTTCGTCTAATTTGTTAGAACGCGTATCTAAATCAAGTTTAACTTCTGGCGTCCATTCTTTTTGGAAAATAGCTGGAGAATTTGGCGTTTCAAAAGATACGTCTTTTGTAAAGATACGTTGAATTGAAAACTGTGGAGCTTGTTGTTCTTGTGCTACGCTTTGTTCTTCTGACATTGTTATTTCCTATTGAAATCTATTTAATTATTTTAAAATTCTTTGGTAAAACTTATTACTAATTTAGTAATGTATCTAATTTACCTTGCGCTTCTAAATGCATCATATCATCGCAACCACCGATATGTTGTTCACCAACAAATATCTGTGGCACAGTATAACTGCCGTTAGCTTTATCTATCATTTCATTTCTGAGTTCAGGCTGCTGACCAATATCGAATTCAGTAAATTCAATATTTTTATGGTTTAATAAAGCCTTAGCTCTGACACAGTATGGGCAATATGCTTTAGTGTAAATAACAACATTTTTCATTTTCAATTCCTACTTACCTGAAGTCATCGGTAAACCAGCGCCTTGCCAAGCTCCAATACCACCTGTAAGGGTAGAAACTTGCGTAAAGCCAGCTTTAAATAAGCTATCTGCAACACCTGATGCCGTCATACCTGTGACACATACAACTATAATGGGATCGTTTTTATGCTTTTCAATAGTTGAAAACTCTTTTTGTTTTGCTTTTTCTGAAGCTAAATGAACTGAGTTTGCAATATGACCTTTATTAAAGTCAGCTTGAGCTCTTATATCTAAAATAACTGCATTTTCACGGTTAACTGCCATCGTTAATTGCTGAGGGTTAACCTGTTTTATAGGAGAAAACTTAGATTTAAACCAGCTCATGATTAGCATTACTGCAATACCAACCCAAATTAAACTTAACCCAATATTATTTGTAATAAATTCGATATATTGTTCCATTGACCTTCCAATTAATTCATTTGCATATAAAACAAAAGCAGCAGTATACATGCTCCTTTCTCTCAATACCAACGGAGTAATTTTTCAAATTAAAATAAATACAGCTTAAGTGAATTATTTTAATATCAGAATTTCTTTGCGGATTTTATCAGCAAAAAGCGGTAAGCTAAGACCTGATAAATCAAAATTTAATTCTTCGTCTTGCTTTTATTAAACAAGGATCACCAATGACACTGCAAAAAAAGCCACTTGTACTTATTATTTTAGATGGTTGGGGCTATAGCGAAAAAACGCAAAGTAATGCTATTTTAGCTGCCAATACACCTGTAATTGATAAACTTTGGCAAGATTACCCAAGTACTTTAATTTCAGGTTCAGGTTTGGATGTTGGACTTCCTGACGGGCAAATGGGTAATTCAGAAGTAGGTCATGTCAATTTAGGTGCCGGCAGAATCGTTTATCAAGACTTCACGCGCATTACTAAATCTATACAAGATGGTGAGTTTAATCACAATCCTGTATTAGTAAAAGCAATCGATAAAGCAGTCAAAAATAACAAAGCAGTGCATTTAATGGGACTTTTAAGCCCAGGCGGTGTTCATAGCCACGAAGAACATATATTAGCAGCAATTGATTTAGCGGCAGAACGTGGCGCTAACGAGATTTACTTACACGCATTTTTAGACGGTCGAGATACGCCACCTAGAAGCGCAAGTAACTCATTAACTGCGGTAGATGAGAAGTTTGCATCAATAGGCAAAGGTCGTACAGCAAGCATTATTGGACGCTATTTTGCAATGGATAGAGATAATCGCTGGGATCGTGTAGAACAAGCATATAACTTAATGGTAACGGGTGAATCACAATTTACCTATGCGACTGCGAATGAAGCACTAGAAGCTGCCTATGCGCGAGATGAAAATGATGAATTTGTAGCGGCTACAAGCATTCAAAGTGAAACTGATTCACCTGCCACTATAAATGATGGCGATGCAGTTATTTTTATGAACTTTAGAGCCGATCGCGCTCGTGAAATGACACGTGCATTTGTTGATGCTGATTTCTCTGGTTTTACTAAACAAAAAGCGCCAAAGTTAGCTGATTTTGTGATGCTTACTGAATATGCAGCAGATATAGAAACATCAAAAGCATTTCCACCAAATAAATTAGACAATGTATTAGGTGAATGGTTAGAAAAACATAATAAAACACAGTTACGTATATCTGAAACAGAAAAATATGCCCACGTTACTTTCTTTTTCAGTGGCGGCAAAGAAGACTTATTTAAAGGTGAAACGAGGGAACTTATCCCATCACCTAAAGTTGCGACATATGATTTACAGCCAGAAATGAATTCAGAGTTACTCACCGATAAATTAGTAGCAGCAATCCATAGCGGCGAACATGATGCCATTATTTGTAACTATCCAAATGGTGATATGGTTGGTCATTCAGGTGTATTTGATGCAGCAGTAAAAGCCTGTGAAGCAGTTGACCACTGTATTGGTCGTATCGTAAAAGCACTTGAAGAAACAGGCAGTGAAGCTTTAATCACCGCAGATCACGGTAATGCAGAGCTGATGCAAAACCCTGAAACAGGTCAAGCACACACAGCCCACACAAATGAGCCTGTACCTTTTATTTATGTTGGCAGAAATGCGCAAGCTCTTGAAGGTAAAGTGCTCAGTGATGTTGCGCCTACTATGCTGCACCTTATGGGCATGGAGCAACCTGAAGAAATGACAGGTTCAGTCATCATGCAGCTTAAATAACTGGTTTATTTATGCGAACTATTAAACAGTTACTTGCTTTAACTGTTTGTTTAATTTCGGTTTCACTAACACCTGTTAGTGCAACCGAAAAACAGACTGAGCAAGACTTAAATCAAATACAAGAAACGCTAAAATCTAGTGTCGATAAACTTAAAACGCAAAAACAAAAAATAAATAAGATTGAAAGCACATTAAAAGAATCAGAATTAGCGATAGCCAAAAACTCAAAGTCACTTAATGAACTTGATTTTTCTATCGAGCTTAATAGAAGTGAACAGAACCAATTACAAAAACAAATAAAAAAGCTCACTCAAAATAAAAAACAGCAACAAAAAGCGCTATCAAGTCAATTAAAAAGTGCTTATATGACAGGCAGTCATGACTATAGTAAACTTTTATTAAATCAAGAAAATATAGCAACATTTGAAAGAACTCTCACCTATTACAGTTATCTTAATAAAGCACGATTAACCCAGCTTGATAAGTTAAAGATTACGCTTATTCAATTAGAAGAAAAACAAAATGAATTAGCACAGACCCAAGCCAAATTGCTGACATTATTAGCCGAACAAAAACAAAAAAGGAAATCGCTATTAATTGCAAAAAACCAAAGAAAAGGAAATTTAGCTTTATTAAAAAAACAATTCACAAATACAACTAGCTCAGTTGAATATTTGAAAAAAAATGAACAAATTTTAATTGAAACCCTAAAAAACTTACAAGAAGATATAAAACAACAGCTTACGTTTGAAGGACTAAAAAGTACTAAAGGCAAGTTAAAATGGCCAAGTAGAGGTCGATTAAAACATAAATTTGGCCAAAGAAAGTATGGAAAATTAAAATGGAAAGGAGTGCTTATTAACGCCAAAGAAGGTGCTTCAGTTACAACCATTCATAATGGTAAGGTTGTTTTTGCTGACTGGCTAAAAGGTTTTGGTTGGGTAATCGTGATAGATCATGGCAAAGGGTTTATGAGTTTATATGGCCATAATCAGGCATTATTAAAAAGTGTTGGAGAGGAAGTTTCTCAAGGTGAATTGATCGCTTTAGTCGGTCAAAGCGGTGGACAAGAGAATCCTGGTCTATACTTCGAAATACGGCATAAGGGACAAGCTATCAATCCTACAAAATGGTGTAAGCGAATTTAAGACTTTAATTGGCTACACCCCCAACCCCGGGAGTAGCCAATGCATATATCATTAAAATTTAATCAGTTTCTTAGCTTTATCATCATTCTATTAGCACTTTATTTTTCACCTGTCAGTTCAGGGGAAACAAGTTCAAAGCTTACTAATGCTAATATGAAACATATTTTGGAGCATATCCAAACTTTTTATGTTGACGAAGTAAATCCCCAAAAACTCAATAGTTCAGCTGTTGATTCAGTTTTAAAGCAATTAGATCCCTACTCTGAGTACTTAGACGAACAAGAGCTCGAAGACCTATTTAATATAACCAATGGCCAATATACAGGCCTAGGAATAGAAGTCGAAATGCGTGATGAGCATATCGTAATCATCGCATCTTTAAACAACTCCCCTGCAGCGCAAGCGGGTTTGCAAAAAGGCGATATTTTACTGTCTATCAATGGTCAAACGGTGATCAATAAACCAATTAAACAAGTTGCGAGTTTGATCAGTAAAACAGAAACGTCCGCTGTAAACTTAAGCATAGCCAGATCTGGATTTTCAACCCCCCTAGACTTTGAAGTTGAACGTCAAATAATAGAATTAGAAACTGTCACAAGTAAGGTGGATATTGCAGGTTATGCCTATTTACGCATCGTGAGTTTTAATAACCATACACTGCATGATGTTGCCAGACATATAGCAAGATTGAAAACTGAAAATGGTTTGCCTCTAAAAGGGCTGCTAATTGATTTAAGAGATAACCCTGGCGGTATTTTAGATAGTGCGGTTGCTATTTCAGATTTATTTTTGCGAGGCGGTATTATAGTATCAACTAAAGGTCGTTTTTATGACGCTAACCAGGTTTTTACAGCAAGTAATTCAGATATATTAAATGGTGCACCTATGGTGGTATTAATTAACAAAGGTTCGGCATCAGCGGCTGAAATTTTAGCCGGCGCCTTAAAGGATAATAAACGTGCAACGATAGTAGGCACTCGCTCATATGGCAAAGGTTCAGTGCAATCTCTTATCCCACTAGGCAATGGTCAAACAGCATTAAAACTTACTACAGCTAAATATTATACACCTTCAGGTATTTCAATTGATGGCATAGGCATTACACCTGATATCCCTATTACACAATCAAGCCTTCCTCAATCAGATAAATTAGCTATAATGAACCTAAGTAAAGGTAAAGAAAACCAAGTATTTACTTCAACTTTTAAAGATGTGCAATTAGCTAAAGCACAAAAAATACTAGAGCAATAATCGCCACTTTTAAACAAAGTAGCATTTACCTAAGTTAAAACAATAGATATTATTGATTTAACTTAGGTTGTAATAAAAAATAATAATAAGAATAAAAAGTGCACTTAAAATCAAAATTACTCGCTTTAATGCTGCTAACGCAATGCAGTATGGCTAAGGCAAACCAAGTCGCAATCATTATTGATGATATTGGTTATCACAAAAACGACTTGGAAGCGGTCAAGCTTCCAGGGAGTATATCCTATTCCATTTTACCTTATACCCCTTTTGCAAAAGCATTTTCCGAACAAGCAAGAGAGAGAAATAAAGAGCTTCTATTACATATTCCAATGCAAGCTGTAAGTGGTAAAGCACTAGGTCCTGGTGCACTTACTGAAGAAATGACAAAGTCTCAAATTCAAAATACTTTAAAGAAAGCTTTAAATGAGCATCCATATGTAAAAGGCGTAAATAATCATATGGGCTCTTTTTTAACGCAACAAATACAACCTATGGCATGGACCATGGAAGTGCTGCAAGAAAGAGGGTTATATTTTTTAGATAGTAAAACGACAACAAAAAGCCAAGCTCAGAATATGGCTAATCTCTTTAATGTAGATAATGTTGGCAGACATGTGTTTTTAGATAATATACCTACAGAAAAACAAATGAAATTCCGTATGAGGCAATTGATCCGCATTGCCAATAAGCGAGATTATGCCATTGCGATTGCTCACCCTTACCCAGAGACACTTGCATTTTTACAAACAGAGCTACCTAAACTTAAAGCCCAAGGCATTAAACTTGTGCCTTTATCTCAACTTGTTGAAAATAAATATGTGAAACTGGCATCGGCTAAAAAATCTGAACTATAGCCAACTAATTTGTCAACCAAACTAAAAAAGGTTTGCCTTGGAGCAAACCTTTTTATTAAGTCTTTTTTAGAATGACGCTATACCAATTCTATTAAGCAACCATAGTTGCTTGTAGTTTTTTCATTGCTGTTTTTTCTAGCTGGCGAATACGTTCAGCTGAAACGTCATATTTTTGCGCTAATTCTTGTAATGTAGCCTTTTGGTCCATTAACCAACGAGAACTTACAATATCTTTTGCACGTTCATCAAGTGTATTAATAGCAGCAAACAAACGGTTTTGAGATTGTTTTTTATACTGGTCTTGTTCTACACCATCAGCTAAATCTAAGCTATTATCTGTTAAGTACTGAACTGGAGAGTAAGATGTTGCTTCAGATGAATCATCAGTATCATCAGAGCCCATATCAAATGCCATATCTTGGCTACTCATACGAGATTCCATCTCACGTACTTCTTTTTCACTCACACCCAGAGCATCTGCTACAGTGCTTACTTCATCTTGATTAAACCAACCAAGACGCTTTTTGTTTTTTCTTAGATTAAAAAACAATTTACGTTGCGCTTTAGTGGTCGCAACTTTAACAATGCGCCAATTTTTTAATACAAATTCATGGATTTCAGCTTTGATCCAATGAACTGCAAATGAGACTAAACGCACACCTACAGTTGGGTCAAATCGTTTAACCGCTTTCATCAATCCAATATTACCTTCTTGCATCAAATCAGCTTGTGCTAAACCATAGCCTGAATAACTTTTAGCAATATGAGCTACAAATCTTAAGTGAGAAACAATTAGTTGCTTAGCAGCAGACAAATCACCTTCTTGTTGTAATTTAACAGCCAATGATTTTTCTTCTTCAGCAGTTAGCATAGGGATAGTGCCCACAGTTTGTAGGTAAGCTTCATGGCTACCTGCACTTTGAGGAACAGTTAATGCTAATGTATGTAAATTATCGCTCATATTTAACCTCTAGGATCCATCTTTTAAATCATTTTAGCAGTCTTTCTCTAAGAGTGCTAACTTCAATTTAATTCTTTTGACCTAAATGTCAAGCCTTAAGTTCAAATGAATTTTCAATATAAGAATAACTAAAGAAGGTGAGTGAAAGCGAGGGCATAAGTGTTACAAATCATGTCTTTTAGCACTCTACATAGTGAGAGTGCTAATTATTTAATTTTATTAGATTTTATCTGGCTCTATTGTTTTAATATAACGTTTAACCGAAAGAAAAGAGCCAAAAAGCCCCAATAAGACAGCTAAAATTATTAAATTCATAAATTCAAAAAAAGATAAGCCTTGTAATAAAAACTCTGCTTGATAAACACCTGCAACTTCAGAAACCGCAGAGCCTAACCACCACATCATTAACTCAATACAGATATAAGCAAAGAAACCGCCAATAACACCATACCAAATACCAGTCCATAAAAATGGCGTTTGAATAAATTGATTTGTTGCACCTACAAGCTTCATTACCTGAATTTCTTCTTTCTTATCCATAATTGATAATCTGATTGTATTACCGATTATCAAAATCACCGATGTAAGTAATAAAAATGCGATGGTGATAACGCTTTCGCGTAATAAACTCAATAAAGCGTTAAGGCGCTCAAGCCACTCTATGTCTAATTTTCCAAAATCTATCTCACGTTCATCTTCAAGTTTAGCAAGTAATTTACGAGCAGTTTCTGGTTGAGAGTGCCGTTTAGTTGGCGTTACTGAGATAACACTTGGCAAAGGATTTGAATCTAAATAGTCTAATGCCTGACCAAAACCTGAAACCTGTTTGAACTCTTTTAGAGCAGTATCATTTGAAATGTAGGTTACAGCAGATATTTCTGGATATAAATTTAAGCGTTTAACTAAGCTATTTGTTTCTTTCTCTGACAAGCCTTGTTTTACAAATAACGATATTTCACTGGCATTTTCAAAACCACTACTCACTTGCTGAACATTTTTAACAACTAGGTAAAGTGTTGTTGGTAAGGTTAAACTCACGCCTAATACAGCAATCGTCATCATAGATGCTGTTGTCGTACGCCACATTTCACCTAAACTATGCACACCTTGACGCATAATATTTAATACAACAAAGTACCAGGTCATAACTAAAGAAGTATCTGTATTAGTGGCTTGAGTTACTCTGCTTTTAAATAATAAACTCATGATATATCTGCCTTAAGCGGATCTAATAACAATTTGCCTTTATTGAGTGTTAAATTGTGGTATTTCATACGTGCAATTAACCCTAGATCATGAGTCGCAATAAGCACCGTTGTGCCATGGCGATTAAAGTCTTCAAATAACTTAAGGATCTCCCAGGATAGCTCAGGATCTAAATTACCCGTAGGTTCATCAGCTAATAAAATAGGGGGAGAATTTACAATTGCACGGGCAATACCGACTCTTTGTTGCTCTCCACCAGATAAAGTTTCAGGATAACACTTAACTTTACTAAGTAAGCCAACTTTATCTAAGGCAGCATGTACGCGTTTTGTAATATTTTTACGATGCATACCTTCTATCACTAAAGGTAGTGCAACATTATCAAAAATATTGTGCCTCGCTAATAGTCTGTGATTTTGAAAGATCATGCCAATATCACGTCGCACGAAAGGAACTTGTGATTTAGAAATTGAATTTAAATCCACGCCATTGATCATCACATTACCGGCTGAAGGTCGCTCCATTACACTGATAAGTTTTAATAATGTGCTTTTCCCTGCACCACTATGACCTGTTAAAAAAGCTAACTCACCTGCTTTAAGATGAAAGCTTACTTTCTCTAGCGCAGTATGTCCGCCGGGATATGTCTTACTTACTTCCTGAAAATTTATCATTATTATTTTTTATTTAAGTTATTTCATTAAGTTAATATATTAATAGATATAAAAAAGGGCGCTAAGCGCCCCTCTACTATATCTTTATTTCATTCATTAAGCATTATTTTTGATTTTCAGTATCTTGACTAAATAAAGCATCTATAAAATCTTTGCTTTTGAAAGGTCTTAAATCATCAATGCCTTCACCAACACCTATGTATCTAATTGGAATATTAAATTTATCTGCAACCGCAAAGATAACGCCACCCTTTGCAGTACCATCTAACTTAGTTAATGTAATACCAGTTAGCCCTACAGCCTTATTAAATAAATCAACTTGGCTAATGGCGTTTTGACCAGTACCAGCATCTATTGTAAGCATTACTTCATGTGGCGCGTTTGGATCTAACTTTTTCATCACTCGAGATATTTTTTCAAGTTCTACCATTAAGTGGTCTTTATTTTGTAAACGCCCAGCGGTATCTGCAATTAAAACATCTACTTTACGTGCTCTTGCAGCTTCTAACGCATCAAATACAACTGATGCACTATCAGCCCCTGTATGCTGTGCAATTACAGGGATATCATTTCTTTCACCCCAAACTTGTAACTGCTCAACAGCTGCGGCTCTAAAGGTATCACCAGCAGCTAACATAACTGATTTACCTTGTTCTTGAAACTGCTTAGCAAGTTTACCTATGGTTGTTGTTTTACCAACACCATTTACACCTACCATTAAGATAACAAAAGGCGTATGTTCTTCTAATTCTATATCAAGTGGTTTTTCTGCTTGCTCAAGCATATTAGCCATATCTTGTTTTAGAATTTCATATAAAGCTTCACCGTCTTTAAGTTGTTTACGATCAGCGGTTTTAGTTAATCCATCAATTAACTTAACGGTTGTATCAACACCTAAATCGGCAGTTAATAGTTGAGTTTCCAAGTCTTCAAATAAATCATCATCAATTTTTTTACCTGAAAATATACTCGCTAAACCAGAACCTAAATTTTGCTTGGTTTTTATTAAGCTATTTTTTAGTTTGCTGAAAAAACCTTGTTTCTTTTTCGGTTTTTCTGCTTTTTCTTGCTCTAAACGTTCTGCTTCAAGTTTTGCTTGTTCCGCAGCTTCTTGCTCAGCTTGTTCTTGTGCTAAACGCTCTGCTTCAATACGCGCCTGTTCTGCAGTTTGTTCTTGAGCCAAACGCTCTGCTTCAATACGAGCCTGTTCTGCAGCTTGTTCTTGTGCTAAACGTTCTGCTTCAATACGAGCTTGCTCTGCAGCTTGTTCTTGAGCCAAACGCTTTGCTTCAATACGAGCCTGCTCTGCAGCTTGTTCTTGAGCCAAACGCTCTGCTTCAATACGAGCCTGTTCTGCAGCTTGTTCTTGAGCCAAACGCTCTGCTTCAATACGAGCTTGCTCTGCAGCTTGTTCTTGAGCCAAACGCTCTGCTTCAATACGATCTTGTTCTGCAGCTTGTTCTTGAGCCAAACGCTCTGCTTCAATACGCGCCTGTTCTGAAGCTTGTTCTTGAGCCAAACGCTCTGCTTCAACTATTGCCTGTTCTGCAGCTTGTTCTTGAGCCAAACGTTCTGCTTCAACTATTGCCTGTTCTTGCGCTAAACGCTGCGTTTCAACTTGTTCTTGCTCTGCAGCTTGCTCTTTTGCTAATAGTTCAGCTTTTTCTTGCGCTAAACGCTCAGCTTCAATTCGTTCTTGCTCTGCAGCTTGCTCTTTTGCTAACTGTTCAGCTTTTTCTTGAGCCAAACGCTCTGCTTCAATTCGTTCTTGCTCTGCAGCTTGTTCTTTTACTAATAGTTCAGCTTTTTTTTGCGCTAAACGCTCAGCTTCAATTCGTTCTTGCTCTTTTGCTAACTGTTCAGCTTTTTCTTGTGCTAAACGCTGCGCTTCAATTCGTTCTTGCTCTGCAGCTTGTTCTTTTGCTAATAGTTCAGCTTTTTCTTGCGCTAAACGCTGCGCTTCAACTCGAGCTTGTTCTGCAGCTTGCTCTTTTGCTAACAGTTCAGCTTTTTCTTGCGCTAAACGCTCAGCTTCAATTCGTTCTTGCTCTGCAGCTTGTTCTTTTGCTAATAGTTCAGCTTTTTCTTGTACCAAACGTTCTGCTTCAATTTTTGCTTGTTCAGCGGCTTCTTGTGCTGCTAACTCTTCTGCTTTTTGTGTTTCTTCGTTATCTTTTTTGCCGCCAAAACCTAACCAAGAAAGAAATTTATTTTTTTTTGCCATGCTTGTTAATAACCACTCAAATAAATCTGATAAAATGTATATATACGCAATCTTGCAATGTTAACACTTTCATAGAAGACTTTCACATAAGATGAAGAA
This sequence comes from Pseudoalteromonas sp. C2R02, assembly GCF_018860845.1. NCBI lineage: Bacteria > Pseudomonadati > Pseudomonadota > Gammaproteobacteria > Alteromonadales > Pseudoalteromonadaceae > Pseudoalteromonas > Pseudoalteromonas sp. C2R02. The sequence goes on from NZ_JAHKQC010000024.1 coordinate 34,872, forward strand.
AAAGACGACTAAATCAAATAAAAGCAATGCAGGTCATATTCGGATCATTAGCGGTCAATATCGTGGTCGTAAACTACCAGTGCAAGATGTAACAGGATTACGACCAACAACTGATCGTGTAAAAGAAACCGTTTTTAATTGGCTAATGACAGATATCAGAGATGCCAAGGTGCTGGATTGCTTTTCAGGCTCTGGCGGTTTAGGTTTTGAAGCTTTATCAAGGTTCGCAAAAAGTGCGACTTTTTTAGAGTTAGATCAAGGGGCAGCTAAACAGCTTAAAGACAATTTACAAACGCTAAAAGTTGAAAATGCGCAGCTATTTGTAGGTGATACATTGAAATTATTAGAACAGTTAAATGAAAAGTTTGACTTAGTATTTGTAGATCCGCCATTTAGACAAGACCTTGCACAAATAAGTTGCCAAAAACTAGAAGATTTTTCTCTACTCAATGAAGATGCATTAATATATTTAGAAATAGAAAGTGACTTAAAAGGATTTAAAGCACCCAACAACTGGCAATTAATAAAAGAAAAAAATGCAGGGCAAGTAAGTTATCGCCTTTATCAAAGATAAAATAACTTTAGCGAAGCTCATTATGATGAAGCTTCGCTAAAATGTCCTTTATTCGCAATATTTACTTAAGTATTTTTTGAAAATAGGGTCACTCGCAGCTAACTCTTTTTGTTCTTCAAGAATATCTTTCAATATCTGCTCAGAAGTTAAAGGATTTGCCAAAACAACTCTAAATACAACTGTTGGTAATTTATTATACTGAGCAGGTGTTAATCGTGTACGAGATACAAATGAAAACCCTTGTTCCCTTTGTCTCTTTTGAATACTTGCTGTTAATCGATTCAATGCGATATAGATATCTAACTTTGTTTGCTCATCTAAGGCGTCTTCACCTTCTGCGAGTAACAGTTGTTTAATTTTTTGTGGTACATACCTGTAAGTTAAAATACACAGTTCAGGCTCAGTAACCACCTCAAAATCATTTGATGAATGAATTAAATCAGCAAAAAAACGGGCTTTTTCTATGCCTTTATCAATCAACATTTCATAGCCTTCACGGCCAATGATCTGCAAACATGCATGCACTAGCATTGCCATTCCAGGGCGACTTCCCTCTAATGTATGGCTACCTAAATCTTTTGAACCTTTTCTTAAGATATATTCAGCATGATGCTCTATTACATTTGAAGCTTCAGGGTTTTTAAACAAAACTAATCCAGATCCCATAGGCACATACATTTGTTTATGTGCATCTATCGTAATTGAATCAGCTCTTTCTACGCCTTTGAGCAAATGTCTATTGTTGTTCGATAATAAAGTTGCGCCACCCCAAGCTGCATCAACATGAAAATGACAGTCTAGCTCTTCACTTAAATCCGCTAATTCTATTAAAGGATCTATGTTGCCCGTTTCAGTAGTACCAGCAACACCCACGATAGCCATCACTTTAATGCCTTGGCTTTCAAGCTCATGTGCTTTTTCTCGCATAGCCTGTACATTAACTTTATTGTCATCAGCAGTTTCAATCGCAATAAAGTTGTTTCGACCAACACCTAAAATATCTGCAGCTTTACCCAAAGAGTAATGGGCTCGCTCAGATACTAAAACAGCGAGTCCTTTATAACCATAATGCAACATTGCAGCCATCAAGCCTTCACTTGTAATGCCTTTAAAGTCACCATCAGATTTTAATAAACGATTGCGTGCGATCCATAATGCAGAAATATTAGCGATAGTACCGCCAGAACAAAAAGCACCTAAGGAGTTTTTAGCGCTGTGCATCCACTTCTGATAAAAGTCATTATTTTCGCCATATACTAAATGATGCATCATGCCTAAAACTTGTCTTTCTAATGGCGTAAATGCTTTTGATGTTTCAATTTTCACTAAGTTTTGATTTAGACCAACCATTAGCTTAGATAAAGGTAAAACAAAATGTGGTAAAGCAGAGGTCATATGGCCAACAAAACTAGGCGCAGCCGTATGAACAGAATGAGCAACAAGCTTTTCCATAATGGTATTAGCATGATCAGAAACAAATGTGGGTTGCTCTGGTATTTGTGAGTCTTGAAAGTCTTTCTCAATTTCATGTAAAGGTTTTTCAATAGCGGCTATGTTTTCATTTAAAAAACCCACTAAGTTACTTGAAATTTCTTTTTCGATTCTATTTAAAGTTGATCCCGGCGCTTCGGGAGCGGTAAAAATCCGCATTAAACTTTCTTCAGAAGCTACTGCACTGCGCTTTATATTCATTTGTTGCTCGTTCATTGACTGTCTTTAAGTAAACAATTTGATCTAATCACGGTTAAGGTCTTAGCAAATTTCGTTAACTTTACTCAAAAATCTATAAAATGTCTCGTTATTAGCTAAATTTGTCAGTCTATTTGTAACTAAAATATCAAATATTGCGAATTTATAAATAAAAATTAAGCAAACTTGTTTTTAAAATCACTTCCATAGATTGAAATTTGGTCATAAAAAAAGCGAACATAATAGTCCGCTTTATATCTTGTAAGCTATAACGCTATAACAAGCCTATGGCTCTTTTGGCCACTAGCCCAATACTTTCGCTCAAATGGTGTAATTGACTCATCTGATTGATAGAGCTCCACTTGCGTTTTAAGCTTTGCAAGTTCTAATGCACGAGCGAATTCATCAACATAAGTTTTCCAATTACTTCTCAGTTCCAACTTGCCACCTAATTGAATGATATAAGGGAAAACAGCAGCACCGTGCCAACGACGCTGTAAATGCTTTGCTTTAGGCCAAGGGTTTGGATATAACAAATAATGGTGACTAATATTCCATTTATGCTCAACAGCCAAACGCCAAAAATCATTTAAATCTGCACGAGCTAAAATATACTGGCCTTCTTCAGTTTGTTTGTACTCAACATCGTGCTTTTCTAACCTATGCGCAGACTTATCTATCCCGATAATCAGAGCATCAGGGTGCAACTTAGCGATATTAGCTGTGCTTTCACCTACACCACAGCAAGAGTCTAAAATAATATCACCGCCAAATGCTTTAACTTTGGCATTGATTTCATCAAATGCAATTTGTGTATGTTCGCTAATTGGCTTTTTAAATTCAGCATTTAAGTGACGTAAAACCACCTCATCAAGCTTTTCATTTAAGCCTGTCTGGTTAGTTGTAATACTTCTTGAATTAGCTGGATTTGAATTTGATTCATTCATTAATGACGTAGCCCTATGCCTTTTTTAATTAATGTTAATGCGGTAATAAATAACACAGTAATAAATACAACTAATACAGTAAATGCCACTGTTAAGTTCACATCTGTATAGCCTAAAAATCCAAATCTAAAAGCATTTACCATATAAATGATAGGATTTATTTGCGATACAGTTTGCCAAAAATCAGGCAATAATGTGATTGAGTAAAATACGCCACCTAAATAAGTCAGTGGTGTTAAGATAAATGTAGGGATTATGCTGATATCATCAAAGCTATTAGCAAACACCGCATTAATTAACCCAGCCAATGAAAATACTGCTGAAGTTAAAAAGACCGTTAATACAATAATGCCTAAATTATGAATTTGAATATCAACAAAAAACATTGAAACACAAGTCACAATTAAGCCAACTAATAAGCCGCGAGTCATGCCGCCGCCCATATAACCTAATACAATAATGTAATTGGGCACCGGAGATACCAGCAATTCTTCAATACTTTTTTGAAATTTAGTTGAATAAAAGGCGGAGGCGACATTGGAATACGAGTTAGTAATAACCGACATCATAATTAACCCTGGAACAATAAATTCCATGTAATTAAAACCGCCCATTTCACCAATACGAGAACCAATCAAATTACCAAATATCACAAAGTAAAGTGTCATCGTGATTGCTGGCGGTACTAAAGTTTGCACCCAAATTCGTAAAAAACGAATACACTCTTTAATCCAAATGCTTTTTAACGCGATAAGGTTACCTGTAAAATCCATTATGCAACCTCACTATTATTTGCTTTGTTTTTATTTAATAAAGAAATGAATAACTCTTCTAATCGATTAGATTTATTACGCATACTTAAAACCGTATTCTCTTGTGCGCTTAACTGCTCAAAAATGCTATTTAGACCTTGAGATTTAACAATATCAACTTCTAATGTGTGATCATCAGTCATTCTAAAATCATAACCACTCAAATTTACTTTTTTAACTGGCTGCTTTAAATCCAAAATGATTGTTTCTTTATCCAATGTTGCTAATAAAGACTTCATGCTGGTATCTTCAACTATGATGCCTTTATCTATTATCGCAATATTCTTACAAAGCATCTCGGCTTCTTCTAAATAATGGGTGGTTAATATTATTGTGACGCCTTGCTCGTTAAGTTCTTGCAAGAACTCCCACATAGAACGCCTTAACTCAATATCCACACCCGCAGTTGGTTCATCAAGAATCAATACTTTAGGTTCATGCATTAATGCACGTGCAATCATTAACCTTCGCTTCATACCGCCAGATAAAGTACGCGCAGCCATATCTTTTTTATCAAAAAGCTCTAGTTGCTTTAGGTATTTTTCAGCACGCTCAAATGCAAGCTTGCGTGGCACACCGTAATAACCTGCTTGTGTTACCAAAATATTATTTAGGGTTTCAAACATACTAAAATTAAATTCTTGTGGCACTAAACCAAGTTCAGACTTAGCAAGCTCCAAATCAGTATCAATATCATGACCAAAAATTTCGACTTTACCTTGTGATTTATTCACAAGAGAAGCAATAACCCCAATTGTGGTCGATTTACCTGCACCATTTGGACCTAACAAGGCAAAAAAATCACCTTTATTTACTTTTAAGTCGATACCTTTTACGGCTTCAACCCCATTTTTATAGGTTTTTTTCAAACCAGAAATACTAAGCGCAACTGTCATTTTATTCTCTTTTTATGGGTATCCGACGCAGATACCAAAAAATAAATTTCTGAAATACTAGGACTGATAGCCCCAACGTTTTTGAAGGTCGTGCTCAATAGATAAATGGTCTAAAATTCTGCCAACCATAAAATCTACTAAGTCATCAATTGTTTGTGGTTTATGGTAAAAACCGGGTGCGGCAGGCATTATGGTGACGCCCATTCTTGCCAGTTTTAACATGTTTTCTAAGTGTATTTCACTAAAGGGTGTTTCTCGTGGTACTAAGATTAATTGGCCGCGCTCTTTAATCACAACATCAGCGCCGCGCTCTAATAAATTATCAGAAGCCCCCATGGCAATTGCTGATACAGTACCTGCACTACAAGGACATACAATCATTTTTTTAGGTGCAGCCGAGCCAGAAGCAACCGGGCTAAACCAATTGTCTTTGCCAAATACTTTTATTTGTTCTGGTTTCGCATTTACCAAAGCGGTTAATTGCTCAGTTGCTTTACCCTCATTACCAGAAAGTTTTATATCAGATTCAGTATCAAGTACTACGCGAGCAGCTGATGAAATCAGAACATATACCTGATAGTTTTGAGCAACTAATACTTCCAATAATCTTAAACCATATGGTGCACCAGATGCACCACTAAAAGCTAAAGTAATTGGCGAATTAAACTCAGTGTTGGTTTTAAGCATTTGTGATCCCAAATTTATTTTTTAATGCGCCGATCAGCTTTTGATGAATACCGTTAAAGCCGCCATTGCTCATAATCAATATATGCTCATCTTGATTGATATTTTCAAGTACTTTCGCAATTATACCATCAATATTTTGTAAGCAGTCAGCATCAACCTCTTTGGCTGCTTGTGCTAATGACCAATTAAGGTTTTCAGGTTCAAATAAATAAACATTATCAGCATCACTTAATGAATTAATCAGTGTATTTTGATGAACACCCATTTTCATTGTGTTAGATCTCGGCTCTAAAATAGCATGTATTTTTGCATTACCAACTTTAGCTCTTAAACCTGCTAAAGTTGTTTTGATTGCAGTTGGGTGATGGGCAAAATCATCATAAACAGTAATATTATTTACTACTTCTAATAATTCCATACGGCGTTTTGGAGAAATAAATTCAGCTAACGCATCAATAGCGTGTTCAACAGAAATCCCAACGTGTCTGGCGGCTGAAATTGCCATCATGGCATTTTTTACATTATGCTCGCCAATTGCTTGCCAAGTTACTTTTCCTAAAACTTGTCCGGCTAGTAAAACTTCAAACTCACTTCCATCTTCTGCTAATAAGTTATATGACCAATCTTTACCCAATTGTTCCGTTTCGCTCCAACAACCTTTATCAATCACTTGTTCTAATGCTTTATCTTCACTTGGCCAAATCGATTTACCATTTTGCGGTAACACACGCATTAAATGATGGAATTGGGTTTGAATTGCTTCTAGATCTTTAAATATATCAGCATGATCGAATTCAAGATTATTTAAAATTAAGGTTCTTGGTAGGTAATGTACAAATTTACTACGCTTATCAAAAAAAGCTGTATCGTATTCATCAGCTTCTATTACAAAAAATGGTGTTTCGCCTAATCGGGCTGAAATACCAAAATTTTGCACTACGCCACCAATTAAAAAGCCAGGTTTTAATCCCGCATATTCCAAAATCCAAGCTAACATACTTGATGTTGTTGTTTTGCCATGAGTTCCTGATACAGCTAATACCCAACAGTCTTGTAATAAATTATGCTTTAGCCATTCAGGACCTGATGTATAAGGTAAACCTTTTTCTAGTACATATTCCACACATGGATTACCACGACTCATCGCATTGCCAATCACAACCATATCAGGTTTAGGCTCTAGCTGTTTTGGGTCATACCCTTGTGTTAACTCAATGCCTAGCTCTTCAAGTTGAGTGCTCATAGGCGGGTAAACATTTTGATCTGAGCCAGTAACTGTATGTCCCAGAGATTTAGCCAAAGCTGCGATCCCACCCATAAAGGTGCCGCAAATACCTAAAATATGAATATGCATAGAGAGAAAATTCATCCTAAAAAAATGCCCGGATAAACCGGGCAAATAAAAATATATTATAAAAACATGATTAAATTGGCGAACCTGGTGGCATAGCTAAAGCTTTAAAATCTTTAGACCATTCTCCAGTATTTAAATACGTTTTAATTTGCTGTGACAAATATACCTTAAACTGGTTATCTGCTGCAGATTTATTTTGCCAAAATGATACTTCGCCTAACTCATCAGCTAAATTGACTAAGTAAAATTTTAGTTGTGCTTGTACTTCCGGCTCAACATTTGTATCAGCTGCTTTATCAGCAATCGCTTTTACCGTTAAATATGAAATACGTTTTGCAACTAAAGCAGTTAACCCTGAATCTTCGTTTTTCTCAAAAACAGCTTTATTTAATGCTGATATTAAATCATCTAAGTTCAGGTTATTAGCTGAGCGAGCACCTTGTTGATTTAATCTGTTTAGTCTTTGGCTATTTAATAATTGCTTTAAACTATGATTGATTGATGTTTCTGCCAATGCCATCGCATCTAATGTAAGACCTGTTCTGCCTTTAATGCTTTCACGTGTTTTATATTCACCATATGCTTTAGGCGGGATCAAAGATAATATTGATTCAGGCATAACCAACACTTTTGCATCAAGCGTGGTTAATAAAGCATTCAAAGCCACCAGCTGCTTTCCTTTATCTACGATTTGAGCGCCTTTTGCAGTATCACCCGTTCGAACTTCATAATCATAATCAACACCAGCAATCAGTTTAGCAACCGCTTGAACTTGAAAGCGATGTAATAAATATAAAGGCACTAAAACTTCTTCCAATTGAGATATTGCAGTACCAGACTTAATATTGTTTAAACCAAACTGATTGAGCGCTTTTTTACGAATAGATAATAAACGAGTCAATTCAGCTGCAGGTGCTTTGCCATTATCCCAAAGGTGCGCTGTTGGATGCGCGCCGCCTGTTGGTCTTGCATCAGAATCAGATATAAACTCTAACCCTTTATTTTTATTCTCAGCTAAGATTGCAGCTAATTCTTGCGCTTCGTTTTGGCCAAATTCACTATAGCCATATTTAACGACTTGTGTATCCCACTCGCCCATGCCTGCCGCATAACCGGCTTGTGTATTTAAGCTGCCATTCTCATTAAAGCTAATAAGTGGGTGCGGATAATCCATTACAGAAGCACGGTCTTTTATAGATGATGAAAAGTTATGTGCAATACCTAGTGTATGTCCAACCTCATGCGCACTTAACTGGCGAATACGATCTAGCGCCATTTTATGTAATTGTGCGCGAACAGGATCATCACTTAACTCATTACCTGTTTTATAAGGCGCTGCTAATGATTCTGCTAATAAGATATCTTGGCGAACACGTAACGAACCTAAAGTCACATGACCTTTAATAATTTCACCTGTGCGAGGATCTATGACAGATGAACCATATGACCAACCCCGTGTTGCGCGATGAACCCATTGAATTACGTTATAACGAATGTCCATAGGATCGGCGTGTTCAGGTAATATTTTAACTACATAAGCATTTTTAAAGCCCGCAGCTGTAAAAGCATCATCCCACCAGCGTGCACCCTCTAATAATGCTGTTTTTACAGGTTCTGGTACGCCCGGATCTAAATAATAAGTAATAGGTTCAACTGGCTCACTGATTTTAGCGCTTGGGTCCTTTTTAATTAATCTATGGCGAGGGATATAACGTACAAACATAGATTCACCTAATGGTGCTGCATAGTCTTTATGTTCTATGCTCCAGTAGCCTGATTGCGGATGAAATTTACGGGGCTGATAATTATCATCGGGCAGTTCAATTAAAGAATGATGTAAATTTAAACTAATTGAATAAGGATCAGCTGATACTTGGCGAACATGCTTACCAGGTTTTGAACCTTTAAAAGTTAACACAGCTTCAAGCTCTGTATTTTTAGCAAAAGACTTTGAACGCGCCATAAATACAGCACTTCTGCTTTTATCGACTGAATAACTACCTTGTTTACGCTTAGATAGAGTACGAGATACACCATGCACATCGGATAATAAGTAAGGTGTATAATCTATTAAAACGCTGTCAGCATTTTGCGCTGAAACTTTAAAACCATGTAAAATGCTAGAAGCAAATGCTTCTTTGATACTTTGTTGTTCAGCTTTATTTGAGGTATTTGCCCGATAATAAGTATTAAGTTGTCTTAACATCACTTTATTACCCATTTTTTCAAACTGAACATAGCGTGTTTCACCCATCTGCCCACGATCTAAACCAATATCGTTAGACCCTAAACCATGGGGTAAACTTTGCTGTAATAAAAAAGGTTGAGCTAATTTATCTAATTTTAGGTATAAATTTCCGCTATTTTCATCATAAAAAAATGTGAAATAGCCAGGAAATCTGTTCATATCCTTGGTAAAATCGTCAATAGATTTAAGTGCGGCGTGTGCTTGAGTTACAATAGATAACAGCAAGAGTGAAGTTAAAAGTACAAAAGACTTAAGTTTTAGCATAGTTTTATCTTTTATTTTTGTAGTTAAAGTTAAGTTCAAGTTTGATATTTTAAGTTAATAACTTAAAAATATTGTTAGAATGATACACAATATACAGAATTATCAAACAAATTAATTAACCAGCGTTACTGATTTTGCACTCTCACTACTGCAAAAATCATACATACTATTAGTTTCAGGAATTAAAAATGCGTAGATTACCACCGGTATTGCTTGAAGATGGCTGTCCAAGAGAATTACTATCTTTGATCCGAACAACCCTTGCTGCCTGTAAAGAAATTTCATTCAGAGTTGGTCAAGGTGCATTATCAGGCGTACTTGGTTCAACATTAGATGAAAATATTCAAGGTGAAACTCAAAAAAAATTAGATGTGCTGTCTAATCAATTATTGAAAGACATTTTATTAGAGTCTGGTTACGTAAAAGCTATCGCTTCAGAAGAAGAAGACTACACAGTAGCAGGTAACCCTGATGCGAAATATATTGTATCTTTTGATCCATTAGATGGTTCATCAAATATCGATATTAACTCATTGGTAGGTACTATCTTCTCTATTATGGAAGCGCCTGAAGGTTCTGATGCAGCTGATCCAAGCATCTTTATGCAAGCTGGTAGAAAACAAGTTGCTGCAGGTTATGTATTGTATGGCCCATCTACGATGTTGGCACTTACAACAGGTAAAGCAACACGTTTATATACATTAGATAAAACGCACGGTAGCTTCTTATTAACTGAAGAATCTGTAACCATCCCAGCAGATACACAAGAGTTTGCAGTTAATATGTCAAACCAAAGACATTGGCACGCACCAATGCAAAACTACATAAATGATTTACTTGCTGGTGATACTGGTCCTCGTGCTAAAAACTTCAACATGCGTTGGATTGCAGCTATGGTAGGCGATGTGCATCGTGTTTTATGTCGTGGTGGTATTTTTACTTACCCTAGCGATACTAAAGATCCTAAAAAGCCAAATAAATTACGTTTATTATATGAAGCAAACCCAATGGCGATGTTAGTTGAAAATGCAGGCGGTTTAGCTATTGCAAATGGCCAACCTATCTTAGATATTGAACCAGAAGCAATTCACCAAAGAGTTGAAGTAATATTAGGCTCTAAAAACGAAGTAGAAAAATGTTTAAGCTATTATAAATAAGCTAATTTTTCATTTAAAAAAGGAAGCTTCGGCTTCCTTTTTAATACCTAAACCGTATTAATTCAATTTATACGAATCAATTATTTTTTTAAATTCTCCAGTATCTTTCAATTTTTGTAATTCATCATTTAAGATTTTAACTATTTCATCAGAAGTGTTTATATTCAAAGCTAAAAAGTTGCCTTGTGTATCAATCATTTTCACCGCTGGTTCAACTAGATCAATGTTAAAACCGAGCTTTTGAAATATATAAGGTAAAACAATATCTGAGCCTAAAATCAGATCTACCTTTCCTAATAAAAATGGCTGAAAATATTGTTTTGAATAAGAAAATGGCATCAGGTTTTCGCCCACTTTAAATCCTAAGTTTTCGAATAGGTCTTGGTAAACACCGCCTCTAACAATAGCCACAGAATACTTCTTTGCATCATCCAATGATGTTAAATGCATATCTCCCCTACTTTTTAATTTATATAAATACCCTTGACCAGAAGCTAAAGGACCAACCCATTTAAACATCTGCTCTCGGTCAGCCGTGCGAGCTGTAGAAATTAAGCCATTTTTTTCTAGGGTATGCGTTTTTTTAAATGCACGGGTCCAAGGATATAACTTTATATCGTAATTAACTCCAGCATTAGAAAATAAGGCTTTAATGATATCTACATTGATCCCTATGATTTCTCCTGAATCTGAAGTGAAATTATATGGCAACATTTCTTCCGTATTAATTGTTAATGTATAACGTGTTTTTTTTGCGGAGGCAGGAGCTATCATCAAACAAAAAATGATAATCAGAAGAATTGATAATAGTGAATAAAATCTAAAACCTATCATGCTCAAAATATATATAGAATGTATAAAATTAAGTTTAGTATAAAGAAAAGAAGTCAGTAAAAGAAAACTGACTTCTTTAAAAGTCGACTAAAGTGGCACTTTAAACTCAAACTCAAGTGATTCAGAATTAGGATCAGGATAAAACAATGAACCTTGATGTGCTACAAGATTATTAACCTGTTCAGATAACGCTTCATCATTCCAATATGTTATGCATTCCTCAATTAAATCATGTGGATTTTTATTTGGATTATCAGCCATTAGTATTTGCCAACGTGCTGCGGCTAAATCCGCTTTCATAACAGCTGTTACACCTTCTTTTTTTCCTGGTGCTAATTCACCACTGCCAACAAAGTTTTTATTTGAATTATCTCCAATTTGACCTTGGGCATAGAAACGATAAGGATGATTAGCAGCTAAAACAGCCGTTTTTTTACCTGGAATAATTTCTGCTATCGCAACTTTATTGATCCCTAGCTTTTGATCTGTGTCTTTGAGAAATACTGTTTCGAACTCTTCTCTTGGATGTTTACCGTAAATCACAACAGGAATAGTAAACTCTGAGTCAAGAGCTGAATCATTTAATAGCAGTTCAACTAAATCTTTTTGATACTGTGTAAAATACTCTATTGGAATTAAACCATATTTAAATTTGTCTTTATTTTTTGGAACTTTAGAGCCTTGATCGTCTGGTGCAGCAATCGGAGTGGCATCAATTACCGTTTCATAAAGTCGAGTCTGTGCTTTTGTTATTAAGCCATTGGCCATTAAAAGCTCTTCCCAGCGTACAGGCACAGGATCTTGTAAATAATCTTGCATCGGGTTTAATAAGCGTATTGGCGGATAATGGAAAAATTGTAATGACTTTTGTTTAACCATAGGTAAGCCTAATGGTAAAAAGAAACGCCATTTATCTGTTTTTTCAGGATCCCACTTACCAGCCTTCTCTAATTTTGGAAAAACATCATTTAATGCTTTTAAACCGATATTAAGTAATTTAGGTAATCTTTCAGCATAAATAGCAAAATCAGCAGCAAGCGTATCATCCCCTTCTAATTGTAAATAAACATGGGATTTGCTTAAATTGATTTTCGCCTCAACATTAACAGAACATGCCACATCTTCTTTGCTTTTAACTTCAATTTTTTCATCTTGTTCCTGAACAATAACTTCAGCCTTCACCACTTTAGCCGAAAAACCATCGCGTTCTAACATTTGTGTGCACCAATGAAGCACAGTTTCAGCTAATGATTGCTTATCAGTAGGGATATTTGGGTAGGAAAATGCCAACTTTACCGATGGTTCATCGCCTAAATTAATTTTTACTTTCATCTTCATTCCTTAAGTTATTTTTCCGCTTATTCTTTCTATTTCGTTTAAACTTTGCCAAAGAAGCGGCTCGTGAAAGCATATCGCACCACCACCACGTTTTTCTTGTGAAGTCATTCGGTTCATATCAGCAATGCATACCCAACTTATATGAGTTGGGATATCTGTTTCATTATCTGTTTTACCGCGCTCTATTGCCTCTTCAGATATAGCCCATTTAGCGTGATCTTTAGTATAAGACCAGTGATAATCACTCAGCATATTTCCTTTATGGTCTTTCAGCATTTGTAAATCTACATGGGTGATTTCATCTATAATTTCTTTATCACCTAAATCCTTAAACTCATGGTGATACTCCCTCCCTTTATAAGTCGTTATGAAATCTTGTTTACCATAATCATCAGGGATATCTTTACCGTCTTTTGTTGGGAGGACTGCTGTTTTTGTTAATCTACGCCAGGTTTCTATTCGTAAATCCACTTCTAAGGTAGGCCCGACTAAATCAATCCAAAAATCATCAAACCAAGCACCGCTTTTTGCGAGTAACCTAAATGACTTTCCTTCTTTTGACTTAAAAGTAAGATCTGATGGACTTTTTTTACCGTGTTTTTCAGCATATTTTTCACTATAAGCAGGAGGTAAAGAGCCTTGTGCTAATTGCCAAAGCTCAGAATATTCTGAATCTTGTTTGATTATTGATGGTAATTGGCTACCAAATACTTGTGGTTGATGTTGCTCTTGTAATACATTTGCGATTGATTGAGCTGCCGCGACATTTTTTAAGCTAATACAGATAAAAGTTTGCGCATATTGATCTGCATACTCAGGATAAAAAAATGCTTGTTCATTGTCTAAGTGCAATCCAGGGATCCGTGGTGTTGAATGAGATAACCAAAAAGCAGTATCTGATTCTAAATCAAACGCCAATGTCCCTTTACAATGGCCATTATGCCCATGATCTATAGGTTTACCTCTGTCGCTAGCTCTTGCATTTTGACTATAGAATTTTGCAGGTACATTGGGTGGAAAATCTGAATTTTGCATTGAAGCTGGATATTCATCATTATAATGTATCCAACCAACATTAGGACTTTGACTTTCAAATAGCTGCTGTAAAGTATTAAATAAAGCCCCTTGAGGGCCATTGCCTAATTTATTGCTTGATAAACTTAATGCTGTTTTTTGTCCTGATTGAAAGTATAAATACTCATTACCTAAACTAACCTTATCTTCAGGCCCACATCCTTTAGGTAATTTATACATAAACCACCAATCAACATTTGTTGAACTTAAATCACTTTTAGCACTTAGCATAACCTCTCCTTTAAAGAGGTACACTAGCTTATAACATCATGTAATATCAACACTTCCTTATTATAAAATATGTTTAAATACAAAAAAGCCACGGAAAACCGTGGCTTTTTGAATAATAAAGAAACTAAATTAACGACACCCTGCTGTATCAAAATCAACAACTATTGATGCACCATCAGATTCACCTGACACTTTAATGTAGCCCCAGTACTCACTTAAATTAGTTAGGTAAATACATTCACCATTTCCTGAATTATAAGAAGCACCTTGAGTATTTGAGCTATTTGGCCACCCTAGGTTACTAAACTCTAAATCTAAGTTACCTGTACCATTTCCTGACGTGATAGCAATGCTTGAATGTGCACTCACATCACCAATAGTTAACCATGTAGTACCGCTGCCTAAACAAGCCTCTGAGCCGTTTTGTAATTCACCACCCGTTTGAGGGCCTTGAACAGCACATGCATTAGGCATATTACCAACTGGAGAGCCACCTACAAAACTACCTTTAAGATTAGTATCAAAACTATTATAGCCACGTAGCATTACATGATATGTACCAGCTTGAACATCTGAAATAGTACATGTTTCGTTATTGCCACCTTTCCATGGACGACAATCATATGTACTCGTTGTAGGTGCTGAACCAAAACGTACATACAAATCAGCATCACCGGCGCCACCTGAAGTTTCAAAGCTTAAATCAGTTGCTCCTGCAGGTACTTCCATCGTATAGAAAGTTTCTGAATCTTGCGCTCCAACAACATTAATCGAAACACCATTTTGCAAGCTGTTATCAGGAACTATTACACCTGATATATCTGCTGAAGTAGTTGTTGTTGCCGTTGCGTTGTTATTGTCTAATACAGTTAAAGAAACAGTATATTGACCTGCGCTTGTATAAGCATGGCTAGGGTTAGTTAATGTACTTGTTGAACCATCACCAAAGTCCCATGCATATGAAGAGATAGTACCATCAGGGTCGTAACTACCATTACTACTAAAGCTAATAGCCATATTTGTATCACCAGTATACGGACCATTAATATCTACGATAGGTGCTTCATTTGCAGGTGGATTCGTGCCACCACCAGTATCACTCGTTACTGTTTGAGTCCAAGTAGTAAATTCATTACTGTAATTAGCGACCCAAGTATTTAAACGTGCTTTATATGCAGTCCAATCACCGGCACGAGTTTCAGCTAGCATCGCTTTAACTTCGCTAAAATGTCTTTCAAACATAAAACGAACTGCTAAATAGCCCCAACGATAAATTCGGTCTTGATCAAAACCATCGTAAGTTGTTTCAAATACAGCACTCAAGCTATAAACCGAACCATCATGAATTGTATCTATTGCAGCTTGGTTATTATTTTGATTTGCAACATATTCAGCAACACCTTCAGCCCACCATACTACTTTTTCTGTTGGTGTATTAAAATCACCAAACAAATCAAATCGGCCATCTAAATAATGAACATATTCATGTTCCAAGTTCCAGACATAGTGATCTGCTTTTGCGTAATCAGCTTCATAAGCAACAAAGTTTGGAATATTGCCAACAACTGATGGGTCACCTTCTAAATACATGCCACCGTTATTAGTATCAATACCAAAAATTGGGCCGCCATATTTGCCATAATCATTTGAGCTATCAAATATATTAACTTGTAACTGGTCGTTGTTATCACCTGGGATAGGCACACTGCCTGATTCCATTTTATTATGGAAATAAGTTTCTTCTGCACCCATAGTGGCACATGCTGAAGCCTGCTGAGTCGCAGTTAAGTTTTGTGAGCGAATTTTAATTGTTGGGCTACAAATATGAGTTTGAGAAAGTACTTGTGCTTCTAACTGATCACCATACCCACAAATATTATAATCATTACAATTGCCATAATAACTCGCAGTATCTGCAGCACCTAACCAAACAGCATCACCATTGCCATACATTTGATAAGTAGAGAAAATTTTATTTAAGCCTGAATCAACCGTAGCCTGAATTGAAGTACCTGTGTACATTTTCATGCGGCCGAGCTCTCTTGCTGCATTAGCGATTAAATATTCTGAATCAGAATTAACCATCCAAGACTGTTGAGTAAAGCTATTTAAGCGACTAACTAATGTTGTATCATTTGCAACTAAAGCTTTAAAATTATCGTTATATTGACCACGAAATAAAATAGTAAAAATACTATTTACTGCGCTTCTCATATTCCACTTAGCACCATAACTTTGATTCCAGCGGCTTAACCATTCTTTAACTACCGGTAAATAAACATCTTGTTGCTCAGAGCTATCCATAGTAATTAAAACTTCAGATAATGTTTTACCGTGACCATCATTATCATCATAAAAATGCGCGTTATTAACAAAAGCATCAATAGCACCTTTAACCGCCGGTTTTACCCAAGAAACAAAGTTAACGTTATTATTGTAAAATTCAACATAATAACCTGCTCTTAAGTATAAAAACATCGCTTCAATATCCGGATCACCTCCACCGGTATAAGATTGCGAAAGACCTTTAAGATGGTTTGCGACTGAATACATATTATCTGACGAATAAGCTGATTGCTGAATGCTAGAAGAAGCATTAAATAATTCATTTACACAAGTAGAACCCTGAGATTTTATTGCGTTAATTAAAGTATTTGCATTTGAAGTAGTAAATGAATTGACATCACATGCCGCAGCAGCCATGACTGTATTATTTACAGAGTGCTTATCTAAACTATGTAAAGCCTTAGTATCTATAGGCTGATAAATACTGTGTGCTTGAGGTGTATTTTTATTTACAACCTCAGGAATACCATGGACATGCTTTTCTTCTTGATGGATTGTCGGTGCTGATTGAGGCGCACTTGGTTGCTGTGCAGCAAAAGCTGAAGCGCCTACGAGTAGTGTCGATACTGCTACAAATAATTTATTTAATTTCATTTTACCCTCTATTGTTATTTCATTATTAATAAAATGCTTTTTGCTTTTATTTAAAACACTCGATTTCCTACTCGATACAAACAGTAATAAAAAGCATACTTCCCCTAAAGCAGGTACAAAGTAACACAAAATTAACATTGCATGCAATATATTTTATTTAATATTCCAACAATTATTTTACAAATATGACACTTTAAAAACAAAATCAATGAGTTGCTTCTTTGTGAAGAAATATAAATTAAAAGTCTAAAAATAGGACGTGACGAGAGTAGTTAAAGCATTTAATACTTTAACAAAGTAAAAGAGGAACTAAATTATTTATCCAAAAAGTTTAATGCTTGCTGTTGCTTATTAAATATTTTATTCGCTTGATTATGGGATATAAACATAAAGCTAACTTTATCATTCGCTTTAAGTTGCCCTAATAAAGGGAGATCTGAAGTAATTATATTGGCAATTCTAGGGTAGCCACCAATTGTTTGCCCATCCACAGATGAAATAATAGGTAAACCAGCCGGGGTAATTTGAATACTGCCTTGCATCAATCCACTAGATGTTATTTCTATCGGATTTTCAAACTCTAATGCGCTTTCGTTGAGTCTAATTCCCATACGATTAGAGTTGGCATTAACAGAGTATTTTTTAGCGATAAAGTTCGCCTTTTGTTTCTCAGTAAATAAATTGGTTTCTACTGATGTTGTACATCTAAGAATATAGCTTCCTGTATATGCGTTATTTACATACTTGGGAACTTTTTTGTCATCTTTTTTATTTCTATCTAGTAGGAGACAATTTAATTTTTCACCATTTTTAAAGGATCTTCCTTTATAACCGCCAAAATTAACTGTTAAATGAGTTGAATAACTATTAAAGATCTTGGGAACATCAATTTTTGTAGAAAGACTTAAATATGCTCTCGTACCATTAATTAACTTACCAAAAGACAAAATATCTCCACTGGTGACTTGGATTTTTTCATTGTTATGAATAGATTTATTATTCAAGCTGAGTTCAAATTGTGCACCGCTGATCGCAATAAACATATCTTGTTCAAATCGAATTACTGGTCCAACTAATGTGATTTCAATTACTGCACTATTTAAGGGATTAGATAGAAGCCAATTAGCCACCTTCAACGCAATAAGATCCATAGCACCACTATGTGATATACCATTATGCATTTGCCCTTGACGTCCAAGATCTTGAATACTCGTTTGCATTCCTGATTTTATAAAATACAAACTCATTAAAGACACTCCTTAATTGCTAAGAATTCATCTTTAGATATCGATGAAAATTTAACTTTATCAAGTGGATTTGCAATAAATGGTAGTTCAGAGTTCGGATTAAATAAATTTAAAGGTGTGCGTCCTATAATATGCCAACCTCCAGGGCTTGAAACCGGATAGATCCCGGTTTGATTTCCGCCTATACCCACTGAACCGGCAGGAATAGAAATAGCTGGAGTCGACTTCCTAGGGCAAGATAAATTAGCGGATAGACCCCCCAAATATAGAAACCCAGGTAAAAAACCAAGCATATGAACCAAATAAGTTGCTTGAGTATGCTCAATGATCACTTGCGCTGTATCTTTCTTACAATAGTAGGCAAGCGACTCTAAATCTGGAGCGAACTCATCTTCATAACACACAGGAATTTCGATTATTTTTGGCTGATAGACTTTCTGTGGTAATGGATGAGTTAATAATAACTCAATATCCTTGGTTAACTTATCAAATTTAATTTTTTCATTATCAAAATAAACAGTTAAACTTTGATATGCAGGAATAATATCTATTATTAACTCATGAAAATTATTTCTAAACACCTCAGACAAGCAAGTAATATTTTTAGTTAACGCCTCTGAAATAACATCATTAAATAATATTGTAATAGCAGAATCACCATTCATTACTATTTCGTATTGCTCAATTTTCACTATATTAAAAATCCAGCAGAGGTTAATTGAAAATGTAAAGCCTTGGCGATTGTAATTGCTTCAGGATTGTCACCATGCAAACAAATTGTTTTCACCTGGGGTGTAATAACTTTACCATCACTGGTTTTAATTCCTTGATTGCTGGCTAAGGATATCGCTTGAGCGATACTTAGAGCTTGTTCAGTCAAAACAGCATTTTCTTCACTTCTAGGTGTTAAATGACCTGATGAGACATAAGTACGGTCCATAAAACCTTCGGCTATAAAATCAATACCGAGTGCAATACACCGCTTTTCAAATATACCATTGGCAAGACCATAAACTTTTAGGGATAGATAATTATATTTTATTAGCTCTGCTAGCTTAGAGGCTAATTGAGGTTGCTTTTCTAGATCATTATATAACGCACCATGAAACTTAATATGATGTATTGAAATATTAAGTTTTGATGAAATCCTGAGAAAAAAATCAAGTTGCTTTTGGATACTCGTTACGACTTCTTCGACTGAAATATCTAAAGAAACACGACCAAAGTTTGCTTTGTCCTCATATCCTGGGTGAGCACCTATTTTAAGCCCATTTAATTTTGCATTAAGTAAAGACTGTTTGATAATACTTTCATCTCCAGCATGACCACCACAAGCAATGTTACAGCTAGAAATATAAGGCATTATTCTAGCATCATGCTCACAATCAACTAGAGATTTACCTTCGCCTAAATCGCAATTAATATCTATATACTTCATATTACAACATCCCAAAAGCCGACATTAAGCTTCGGCCACTTAATAAAAGAGTAACCAAAACAACACTGATAGCTAATAAATTTTGTATCTTATTATTTTTATAATCACCCAGTAATTTTGAATTCATAACCCAAACTAAAAAAATCGCGACTAAAGGTAGTAAAATACCATTAGCAACTTGGGCAAACCAAATGATAGATACAGGTTTATATCCTAAACTAGCTATTATAACGCCGATCAATAAAATACTAAGCCAGATACCTTTAAATGAATATGAATTTAAACTTTTATCTAAATTAAGAATGCCACTTAAAGCAAAAGCTGCTGCAAGCGGCGCAGTGATCGCAGAGGAGATACCAGCAGAAAATAACCCTATTGCAATAAATAAACTAGAATAATCACCAAAGATTGGAGCCAATGCGGGTGCTAAATCTGCAGCGTTATTAATCGATATATTTCTTCCAAAAAATGCCGATGCTGCTGTAGAAACAATTGCAATCGTAATTAATCCACCTAAAGGGATTGCAAAATAGAGATCTTTCCTCGCCTCAGGTAATTGCTTTGGTGATTGCCATTTACTACTTACGCTAGATGAGTGTAAAAATAAATTATAAGGTACAACAGTCGTTCCTATTAATGCAATTACAGTCAAAGTTGCTCCATTAGGAATGCTTGGAATGAAAAGACCAGAGAAGAACATACCAAGATCAGGCTTTGAAATAACAGCTGTTGCAATAAATGCGATACTCATTAAACCCACAAGTACCATAAGTGCCCGCTCAATTATTTTATAACTACCCTTTATTAGAACTGTAAAAGCAATAAAACCTATAAGGATTGGCCACAAGGAAATGTTAGCTGTGATGTAAATATCAGAAAAGAGATTTGAAAGCCCTAAACTTGCACCTAAAATATTACCACTTTGATAAGCCCCATTGCCAATCACAATAGCCGAAACAGTTAAGCTTATTGCTATCAGTTTAAGAAATGGGTTTGTACAGGCTTCTCTTATATTTTCACCTAAACCTTTTTGAGTAACAACCCCTAGGCGGCATGCCATTTCCTGTAAGATTAAGGTCGCTACCATAGAAAATAACAAAGCCCATAATAATGCAAAACCATAGTTAGCCCCAGCAAGAGAAGCCGTTATCACAGTACCTGGTCCTATAAATGCCGCTGTAACTAGAACGGCTGGCCCTACCTTTGGAAGTTTCATGTAAGTATTTCTTTTTATTATTTTTTGTTTTATAACATTTCTGTAATAAATAGGCTAGAAGCGGGTAGTTCTATTAAAAGAAAGAGGCTAATAAATAGTATAAAAACGACGATTTATTAGGTACATACGTAGGCGGGCCTTGAGCTGCGATTAGGTTACTCGTAATTAATATCTCAATCCAAAAAAACAATACATTTCTGTATCGAGTTCTTCTTGTGATTATGAGAGTGGAGCCTGATGTATTGGCATCTTTAGTCTGAATAATATTAAACTCCAAAACGCAAAAAGCCCAACTCATTGAGTTGGGCTTTCTACTAATTAGGAGCCTGGCGATGTCCTACTTTCACATGGGAAACCCCACACTATCATCGGCGCTGTTTCGTTTCACTTCTGAGTTCGGCATGGGATCAGGTGGGTCCAAAACGCTATTGTCACCAAGCAAAATCTGTTGATTATGCTTATGTTTCGTTCTTTAATAAATTCGGTCTGCTGATACA
>NZ_JAHKQC010000044.1:0-29862 GCF_018860845.1 Pseudoalteromonas sp. C2R02
ATGATTTATATTTGTATCGTTAAAAAGATTTTAAATAAAAACGGCTTACTTAAACTAATATATTTAATATGGTTCGCTGTCAACTGAGTGTTTTTAACAATTTTTCTAAGGTCCGTTACATATGCAAATTAGCTGCATAAAACTTTGAACCTATAATAAATACATAGTACTTTTGATTATAAGTGTTATTTACTTGTAACTTGATTTCCCGTTTGTTATTTTTGCCTAAATATTGTTGGTGTTTTATTTTAATCAAGTAGTAACTAAGAAGGAATTTATGGGATTTCATAAATCAGGTAAGACAAAAATAGCGTTGGCCTTAAGTGTAATGGCACTAGCTGCATGTGGTGGTTCATCAAATAGTGGCACAAATTTAGTGACTGATCCTGGCACTAGTGATGCTCCAACTTGGGTTGCGGGTACGTTTGAAGCCGCGAGTAAATTTAAAGACTATTGCGCCACACCCAGAACAGGGACTGATCCTTATAATAACAATGCGCCTTACCCTGATAAATCCGGAAGTGAACTACATGAAAAAATGTGGTTAAGATCTTATAGTGATAATACTTACCTATGGTATAGCGAAATTGAAGATAATGATCCAAATAACTTTAATATCGTTGATTATTTTAAACAGCTTAAAACCACGCAAACAACAGATTCTGGCGCAAAAAAAGATAACTTTCATGGTTCTCAAAATACAGCTGACTATAATAAAAGAACACAATCAGGTGTTACATCAGGTTATGGCATTAATTGGCAATTTAATGCTCTAGTCCCGCCGAGAGATTTAATTGTTAGATATACAGAACCGAACTCTCCAGCTGATTTAGCCGGATTAAAACGCGGAAGCCAGATTTTAGAAATTGACGGCGTGGATTTTGTAAATGGTAATAATGTGGATGTGATCGATGCTGGTTTATTCCCTGAACAAGTCTCAGAGTCTCATAGCTTTAAATTACTTGAGCCTGATGGCACAATTATCACTAAAACATTCACTTCAGCAGATGTAGTTTCATCTCCAGTACAAAATACTAAAGTAATTGAGACTGAAATTGGCAAAGTGGGCTATTTACAATTTAATTCTCATATTGGTCTAGCGCAAGAAGGTTTAATTGATGCAATCTCACAATTTTCAGATGAAAATGTGTCAGAAGTCGTTGTAGATTTACGTTACAACGGTGGCGGGTTATTAGCAATGGCATCTCAATTTGCTTATATGGTCGCGGGTGATAATGCGACTAAAAATCGTACCTTTGAAAATACGATATTCAATAATAAATATACAAGTACCAACCCAATAACTGGAAATTCGCTTTCACCAACGCCCTTTTATGATAAAAAGATAGATTACGTATCTTATCAATTTACATCGGAGGATTTACCAAGCATAGATTTACAACGCATTTTTGTATTAACAACAGGTTCAACTTGTTCTGCCAGTGAAGCTTTCATGAATGGCTTACGTGGTATTGATATTGATGTTATTCAAATAGGCACTTCAACGTGTGGTAAACCATATGGATTCTATCCACAAGACAACTGCGGAGATACTTATTTTACAATTCAATTTAAAGGTGTGAATGCGAAAGGTTTTGGTGAATACTCAGATGGATTTGAACCAAAAGAGTCACCTCAATTTGCATCACAAATCAAAGGTTGTAGCGTTGCTGATGATTATTCAAAGGCTCTGGGTGACCCTGAAGAGGGGATGTTCAGTGCTGCACTTGAGTATATGAAATCAGAATCGTGTCCGGTTGTTACTTTATCTCGGGCATCTAAAAGTCTCGATGAAGTGCAAAAGGCATCTAATGAAGATGGATTAGCGATACAAGCGCCTAATCAAATTTTAAACTCTATAATATTAGAAAATAAAATCTTACACCGTAGAGAAATTAAATAGTAAGTCATTAAGTAGCGAAGTTGAAGGGTTTTACTTTACCCTTCAACTTTTTTAAATTAGTAATCTAAAGTAAAATGAACACTATGTTCTTTATCGCCTCTTCCTATTTCAATAATCAAGTTGTAATCCTCTGTAACTGTCTTTGCTCTCCCTCTAAATGGTCCATAAATTAACGCATACTGTATTAATACTGACAGATTAAAAATTTTTGCTATATTTTATTAATACTTATCAGCTTATGGAGATACTCCAATTGGATAATAGCTTTTCTAACAAAGCTCACCCTTGGATAGATAGAATATCAAAACAAGAAATGCCTGCATTAGCATCAACAGTAAGAGCGCTTGAAAATTTAGCAAAGGATGATACAGCATCTTTAGCTAAATTAGGTCAAGCAGTGTTACATGATCATGCATTAACATCTTCTATCTTAAAGGTCGCCAATAGTAGTATTCATATGAGTAGAAACCCCGTCACTACGGTAAGTCGCGCAGCTATCGTTTTAGGGCTTTCAACTATAAAAAATATTTGCATAACATCTAAATTACTCAGTAGCTTATTAAAAAATAAAAATTTAACCCCTAGTGTTTACAATCGTTTAATTAAATTAATGGCGCAGTCTTTTCATGCTGGAATGATAGCTAAAATGATGGTTTCTAAATACGACATTGAAATACAGGAACAAACCTTTATTGCAGCATTACTTAATAAATTAGGTGAAAGTGCATTTTGGAGCATGGGAGGCGAAGTAACTGATAACTTAGATCAGCAACTATTACCGCTTAATAATCAAAAAGAAATAAGTCTACTAATTACCAAAGAGCTAGGTATATCGTTTGAAGAAATGAGCTTAGGATTAGCAAGAAATTGGAATTTAGGTGATATTTTAATTAATTCACTTATTGAGCCACAATTAAGAACACCTGAAATACAGTCTATCAATCTGGCCGTACAATTAAGTGAACTATTGAGTGATCCGGAACATAAATTGTCAGATTTA
The DNA here is from genome assembly GCF_018860845.1 of Pseudoalteromonas sp. C2R02. NCBI lineage: Bacteria > Pseudomonadati > Pseudomonadota > Gammaproteobacteria > Alteromonadales > Pseudoalteromonadaceae > Pseudoalteromonas > Pseudoalteromonas sp. C2R02. The sequence continues at coordinate 2,904 of NZ_JAHKQC010000044.1, forward strand.
TCAGCCTTGCAACTTAAAATATCAACAATAATGGGTATTTCAAAAAAAGAAACTGAATTAAAAATCTTAAGCTGTTCTGAAGATACCATTAAATTATTGAACTCCTATGGCGCTACAGTTCTCACAAAGTTTATTAATCATCCTGCAATTACAAAAGAAGATAATGAGAACAGTACAGAGATTGTGATTTCACCTGAAGCACTACAGCTTCAAATCATTAGAGAGTTAGCATTCTTGCCATCTGAAGGAGGTGATTTCAATATTGTGATTCAAACAGCATTAGAAGGGATTTATAGGGGAATAGAAATGGATCGGACTTTGGTATTGCTAAAAAATAAAAGTACCCGCTGTATCGTGCCAAGATTTATTTCAGCTGCAAATGCGATGCATGTAAAAAAGGGTTTTACCTTGAGTATTGCTGGGGTCACAAATATCTTTAGTTATACAATGAAATACCAAAAGCCAATTTGGGTCAAAGGGTTTGATGATGACAAATTTAAAGGCTATTTAACGCAAGAAATTAATAATGTAGTGTCGGATTCAGGCTTTTTTTTAGCGCCTTTAATGTGGAAGAATCAATGCATAGGACTTTTTTATGCTGACAAAAGTGTAACAGAAAAAAATAATATGTTGTGTGAAAAAGACTTTATGGCATTTACCCTGTTTGTTCAACAAACAAACTTATGTTTATCTTTAATTTAAATATTTAAGGTGTGAAACTTGAAAGCCAAGGCTAAAAGTGAGTTAACAAGTTCCAAAAGGTTAGTTTGGTTTACAAGTGCGCTGCTACTACTTTTATTAATATGGCAAACATTCTCATCAACAAAAGAACATTATAACTATCAGCTAAAATTAATGGATTCTGTGACTGATAATATTTTATCAGATTATTTAGATTACTTAGCGCAATTAAGGCTTGAAATTGATTTATTTCAGCAAAAAAATATTCAATTTATTAATAAACTTCAAGATGCAAAAGGGAAAGCGGATAAGCAAACTTATCTGTTCTTATTAGATATTTTAAAAAAAGATATCAATAATACTCGGTTATTTGCTTTTATAGATGAATCGGGTCATGGCAAGTTAAGCCATATAACAGGAGACTTTCTGCCTTCTTGCAAAGAGGAGATATCCTCTACACTTGAAAATGGTACTCAAGATAGACTCTTTTTACACTATAGTAAAAGTAGTGTTCATTTTGATTTATTACAGCCTCTTTTAGTCCAAGAAGATAACAACTTTCTGTTTGTTGCATTCAATCCTGATGTTTTACAATCCCTTTTAAACAAATATCAACTGCCCCATCAGCAGCTCTTTTTAATGAGGACAGATAAAAGCCGTAAGATAGAGTTATCAAGTGCGAGTGCTCAAGATAAATACCCTAAATTAATCATGACATCTGAAGATTATAATAATTTTAGTTTTATAAAAAAAATACCTAGCACACGTTGGCAAATAGCAATTAAATTAGACGATTCTTATAATAAAGAGCTGCTTTTAAAAGGGCTTGTAAAAGCTGTTTTAATTTGGTTCACCTTAAGTATATTCATTTATATATTTTATAGGGTGCAAAAATCGCGGATCACCAAACAATCAGAAATGAAAACACAGTTGGTATATAGTAATAATTACGACAACTTAACTGGTTTAAATAACCGCCAATACTTTATTCAATGTTTGAATAAAGTCATAGATGAGAAACATCAAGAGTCGATAACAAATACTGGAGTTGTATTTCATATAGATTTAGACAAGTTTCAGGTAATTAATAATAATTTTGGATATGCGTTTGGAGATAAGTTTTTAAATTTTATATCTCATTCTCTTTTAGATTTTTTATCAGAACCTATCATTATTAGCCGTTTAGGTAATGATGAGTTTGCTTTATTACATACACAGTTGCCGCATGAAGATGCAGAGTCTTTTTCTAAAGAAATTCAAGAGTTTTTTTCTAAACTTAACTTTCAAAGATATGAAAAAACGGCAACGATAACCGCAAGCATAGGTGTGGTTAAATTAGATTGTTACCAACAAGATTCTCAGCAAGTGTTTTCTTCTTTAGCACAAGCGGTTTATTTAGCAAAGGAAAAGGGTCGTGATAGATACCAACTATACCAAAGTAATGACTTACTATTGATACAGCATGCAGATGAAATGAACGCAGTTCATGATGTCACTTGGGCACTGTCCAATAATCGTTTTGTTTTATATCGTCAAGAAATTCGGGCTTTGTATGATAAACCTAATACATATTTTGAAGTGCTGATCAGGTTGAAAAATGAAGACGACAAGCTAATATCACCAGCACTGTTTATACCTGCAGCAGAAAAATACGGTTTAATTATTCAGTTAGATAGATGGGTTATTGAAAGGACTTTTTTAGCAATTTCAGAACTAGAACATAAACTCACTGATGACAAGCAATCCCAGTATAGTATTAATTTATCTGGCTTAACGCTAACAGATCCCCTTTTATATGATTATATAAAAGAAAAGATGTTACTTTATAAAATCAATGCTAAAAATATATCATTTGAAGTAACAGAAACTTCAGCGATCACTCATATAAAGTCAGCATTAGTGTTTATGAATAAGATAAATTTATTGGGTTGTCATTTCTCATTAGATGATTTTGGTAGTGGTTTTTCGTCTTTTAGCTATTTGCAAAAATTACCCATTAATATTATTAAAATAGATGGCATGTTTATACGTGACATACATATAAATGAAGTTAATTCCGTATTTGTTGAGAACATCCAAAGAACAGCAAAAATTATGGGTAAAAAAACAGTGGCTGAATTTGTAGAAGATGCACTTATTTTAAAAAAACTAAATGAAATTGGTGTTGATTATGTACAGGGGTATCATATACATAAGCCTGAAAAATGGTTCTAACACATATTTTTATTTAAACGAGTCAAATGATATGCAGTTTTAATTACTATTTTATGTCAAAAATTAATTTGATAATCGTTATCATTTACATTAAAATTAGCGCATTGAAATGAGAATGAGTTTGTTTAAGTATGTATGTTTGTATTTGTAATGGTGTTACAACAAAAAAAATTGAAACCGCTATAGATAATGGTGCACATACGTTAAAACAACTCTCTACAGAACTACATATTGGTAAACAATGTGGCAAGTGTTGCAAATGTACAAAAAAGATATTGAATAATAAATTAATCCAAATATCAAACCTTGAGCCTGATGTTGCATAATTTCTTCAATTAACTCATAAATTTAAAAATTCCTTTATTAACAGGACACAAGTCCTCTTCTAAATAAAATAAACCTTTTATCCTAAGTTAAAATACTCTGCTATATATAAATAATAACATTTTTTAGTATTAGCATTTATACCGTTTCTAAGGATTTTTCATGAAAACAGTGTTTCATTTAGGTTTACACTCAGAACAAATCAATAATGCAAAACTAGCAATCGTACCTGGTGATCCCGCAAGAGCAGAACGTATAGCCTCACATTTAGAAAACATAACTTGTCTCGCTCAAACACGTGAATATCATGTTTATTTAGGATATTTAGATGAACATCCAATTGTTGTTTGTTCAACAGGTATAGGCGGTCCTTCCACTTCGATTGCTGTGGAAGAGTTAGCACAATTAGGTATACGCACATTTTTAAGAATTGGGACGACAGGTGCTATTCAACCTCATATTAATGAAGGTGATGTATTGATCTCCCATGGTGCAGTTCGCCTTGATGGTGCAAGTCAGCACTTTGCACCAATCACCTACCCTGCTGTTGCTGATTTTTTTGCAACAAAAGCTATGGTAGAAGCATGTGATGCATTAGAGATGCCATATCATTTAGGGATCACTGCATCATCAGATACTTTTTATCCTGGACAAGAACGCTACGATACTTATTCTGGCTATGTTACAAATTCATTCCAAGGAAGCTTCGTAGAATGGCAGAAATTGGGCGTGATGAATTACGAAATGGAGTCTGCAACGTTATTTACTATGTGTTCAGCACTTGGTTTAAAGGCTGCATGTGTCGCTGGTGTACTTGTAAATCGTACTCGACAAGAGATCCCAAACGTTGATCATGGTTTAATAGAAGCAAAAAGTGTTTCAGTGGTACTTGAAGCTGCTAAGACATTATGTAAACAGCCAGCATAAGAATACCAATTCTAATTTGTATTAAATCACTTACTTATTAGAATCGGTATAACGAATTTATGTATTATTGCCTAATAATACATAATTAAACGGTACTTCAAAGTCATAGCTTTCTAGTACCGCTTTAGTAACACTCAACTGATTTTCTATATTTTCCATCTCAACAAGTGTTACTTGTTTGATGACCTCTTTAGAAAAAGCATTTCCTGATAAAATCAATTGACTGATCGCCGCCTGAAGGGGGGATAAACTCGGACTGTACGCTGCATTTTCTGCATAACGGCCATAAAATACTTGACCATCCAAGGTTTGTATTTCACAAGCCGCTAAATTGTTTGAATAAGGTGCATAACTTAAACCGATCTGTTGAAATAATTCAGATGAAATACTGTCTGGCTTTTCACTATTTTGAAGGTTATCCTTAACTGTCAATAATCCGAAATTGTTACCTAAATCTTTTGGTCCAAAGGACATAGGTAAAAACTTATCAAAAGGGATCACTTCACCATTTAACAAAATCTCAATATGATGAGCACATGCCAATTCATTAATAAACTGTCGACAATAACCACAAGGTGCTGCATTTATTGCAAGTTTGGTAATATGTGTTTCACCATGTAGCCAGGCATTACTAATAGCAGATTGTTCTCCGTGTAGTACTAAAGATAGTGCTTGATTAGTAAACTCTAAATTGGCGCCAAAGTATAAATTACCAGAAGACCCGACCGCGATAGCTCCAACATGAAAGTTAGAAATGGGCGCAACAGAAAACTCTGATGCAAATGGTAATAACGCGGTTAATAAATCATCTAAAGAAGTATCTAACTCACTTTTTAACTTGCTAATGAATAGAGAATTAAGCATGCCGCGAGTGTTTTTTAAAAGTGAATTAATATCTAATATGTGGGAAGTTGAAAAGTTAATTTTTTGATTTGGTGAACTTAAAATCATATTATTATTGTTGTAATTAATGGTTCACCATTTTATGAATTTAAGCCGCAGTATTCAACCAATGTTTTGCTTTTTTACTACAATCAAAGTTTTCAGCGTAAACATTAAAGCGTTTTGCTTTTTGCAGTACTAAATCATGGTGAAACCCTTTAAATCCTATGATTCTAGCAACTTTAAAACCTTGCAAAATAGATTTGATTTGTACAACTAAATTAATAACTTCTATTGCTGGATATTCATGTTCGAGCTCAATCACATCAACCAATAATTTATTTGTTGCGTTGAATTTTGCGTACTCAGTTATTTTCTTGTAAATGCTGACGACATCTTCAACATTAGCTGTTCCGAAAAGTTTTACCATTACTAAATTCTCAGAAGCATCATAGCTTAGATTAGTGATTAGTTTTGACATTAATTAACCAGATTAAATCATAAATAATAAAAGGCAGGAATAAATATCGCAGCGAAATTTATCACGTTTGCAGCTCAGCCATCGTAAGTGTGTTAAACCATTAGATCTGATACTTTGCGTGAGTATTTTTTCAAACACCTTGCCTTTACGTTTACATATTTTCACAGGTTTGTACGGTATCGTCAACTTTGTAATGCTTAAGCGTTTAAAAGCACTAATAAGCGTTTGATTATTTACATCTATTTAGTTTTAGTAAGGTGTAAGTGTAATTTAATGTTTTATTGAAATTTATTAAATATTATATTTAATACCGTTTCCTCTGAGTGACAGTTAATTAACAGAAATGGTATAAGGCTATGTTATTTAATTATTACAGTTTTAGGGATATTCAATTTAATTCACATAAAATAAACTTAGCATCAAAGATGCAACTTATGTATATTGTATTCAAATTAAAGGTTTAAACTATATCTATAGTTAACTGTGTGGGTAAATTAGGAGAAATGTGTGTCAGATGAACAGACAATAAAAAGGGATTCAAATAATAGTCGCGATATAAGTAAAAATAATTCAATTTTTAGTTTTAGTAGTAATTATTACGTTGCTAATACAATGGAAATTTTTGAGCGACTAGCTTGGTATGGTATTTTTGGTGTTTTATCTCTTTATATGACTGCACCATTAGAGCTTGGTGGATTAGGTGCAACTGATCAGCAAAGAGGAACTTTATCTGCTGTTGTTATGAGCTTTATTTATCTTTTACCTGTATTGACTGGCGCATTAGGTGATAGGTACGGCTATAGAAAAATGTTATTAATATCCTTTGCTTTGATGACACCTTCTTATTATATGTTAGGCCAAGTTGATTCCTATGGTGCATTTTTTATAACTTATATGGTTCTCGCTGTTGGTGCCGCGATATTTAAACCGCTTATTGTTGGTACCGTTAGCCGTGAAACAACAGATGCAAATCGTAGCCTAGGTTTTGGCTTGTTTTATACTATGGTTAATATAGGAGGTTTTTTAGGGCCTCTTACAGTTGCTTATCTGAGAGAAATCAGCTGGGAATTAGCGTTTACAATGGCTGCTGTCTCAATTGCTATTAACTTTATTCCTGCCATATTTTTCTTTAGGGATCCAACAAAAAGTGTTGAGTCTTCAAAGAATAATAAGTCTATAAAAGAAACTTTAGTTGAAGTACAAAATGTGCTTGGTAATGGTAGGCTCGCATTAATGATTGTCCCAATTATGGTGATGTTGTTGATCCCCGGAACAGGTCTTTTATCCTGGAAGTTGATTTCAATTTTATGTGCATCATGGGTAGTCATTAATTTTATTTGGGATAAGGTCGCACAAGATGATAATAGAGCTTGGTATGGTGAAAAAATAAAATTTGGTAATGTACCATTTATATTGTACTTACTTATTTTGGCTGGTTTTTGGGCTGTATATCTGCAAATATTTGTCTCCTTGAATATATTTATTAGGGATTATATAAATACAGGGGATCTGATCACATTCTTTAACTCACTTAACCCAAACGTATCAAATTTTATGTCAGGTGCTAATTCTGAGAAATTAATTTCGTTTTTGCAGCAGCTTAATTTGACACATGGTGGAAATATAAGCCCTGAAGTGATCCAACAAGCTTATTTTAAGCTAACAAATTATAGTGTTATGGTGCCTTTTGATGAGATATCAAAGCTATTAAGTTTAGACAAAGGTATGCTAGATATGAGTAAAACAGCCGTAATAGCCAATGAATGGATTAATAAATACCAGCAAGTGAAACCTGAACTTATAGCATCAATTAACTTTGGTTCAATCGTCATTTTACAACTGTTCTTTAGTAAAATGTCATCAAAATTTAAAATATTCCATGTCTTAGTTGGCGGAACATTATTGTTATCTTTAAGCTATTTGATGTTAGCGATTGCACCATCATTGCTTATTGCTGGTACTGCGGTGGTTGCTGCTGTATTACTATTTTCAATTGGTGAAATGTTAGTATCACCAAAAAGTATGGAATATATTGCGATGGTAATGCCTAAAGAAAAATCTGCGATGTACCAAGGATATTTGTATTTAGCGTCTGCTTTTGGTTTTTTAGCCGGAGGACTTTTATCGGGTGTTGGCTATGAATATTTTGCTAAAACCCTTAATAAACCAGAATTATTCTGGTATATGTTTGCAGCAATAGGCGTATTATCAGCGTTAGCCTTATTTGCATATGATAAGTTTTTTGCTCATAAGTTAGAATCTCAAAAGCAAGATTAACTTAAAAATTACAGTTGCTCTTTAATTTTAAGAGCAACTTTTTGAAACAAGATACCAGTACCTTGCCTAAAACACTTTGAATTCCCGATGATTGACTTGTTAATTATCGGGATTGGTAATATCCCTCCCTTTGAACGTTCCATTAGATTGAACTTTATATATTGAATAATTTTAACTAGATTTACACGTTTAAATTGCATGCATTATACTTAAAAGTTCAATAATAAGAATTATAATGAAACATTACAAAAACTATTCATCAATTAGTAAAAAGATGATTGTTACGATATCAATTAGTATCACAATTGTTTTAGCTATTATCACAATTTCTTTAAGCCAATATTTAGCAAACCAAAGACATTTAAGTGTAGAAAATGAACTAACACAACAAATGGAAGTGAATGCCAATAAGATTAAGTTATTCATACATGAAAAAATCAGAGTATTAGATACTGTATTTCGTTCCCCTGCATTACTAAATTGGATAACTTCACATAAAAAAATTGACTCTAAGAGTCAGAGCAAATGAATCGCTCTTGTGAAATAGTGGTGTGCCAAAACCAATTAGCAGCCTCGAGTTCAAACCTTTTTAATTTAGTTAAAAGATTTAAAGTTTAAATGAATTGTTAAATAAAATTAAAATTGTTTCCATTGTTTTCATACACTATACTTTGAATGTATTTTTTAATATTAATAAATCAATATGTTGTGTTTTATATGGTGTTTTTAGGAAGTTATGTCGTAGTGGTTGAAATTAATGTAAATAAAAGGACTTTAAGTTGAAAAATCATAGACATTGGTTTTTAAAATCAGTTTTTGTCCTTTTCTTTAGTGCCCTTTTAGCATATATCGTTCTTGTTTTATCTTTTACACAGGGAATGTCAGCTTTACATCAAGATTTATTTCCGTCGAGTGTCGAAAAAATTTCGATTTCAGAGACTGAACAATCAAAGAATTCGTTTCTGTCAGCATTATTTTTGAATAACACGGTATTTATACAAGATAAAAAATTATATTTTGTCGTAAAAAAAGAACAAAAAATTTATCATGCTGTTCCAATGCGTGCCATGTTCAATAAAGTAATTTTACTCACTAATTTTCCCCTATTAGTTTTATTCATTAGTGCTTTCTTATTACCTTTTTATTTAAATATAAAAAATAAGAGAAAAAACTATATATTGATTAAAGGCATTAATAATAAATTAGCCTCATTACATCATATTTTTGAAATTCCAACATTAGAGAAATCAAATCATGATACATTTTCAAAATTAAATACCTCGTTAGATCTTATTTTAGATAAAGCAAATAAGTTTCAACACGAATCTTCAATCAATATATTTCAAGATAAACTGACAGGGTTATCTGATAGGCATGCTTATTTACAACATTTAAGCGAACAACTTGAAAAAGCAGAAAAACTTAATACTAAAAAAAGCCTGCTTTTTATTGATTTAGATGGTTTTAAACAAGTTAATGATTCGTTTGGGCATAGTTTTGGCGACGAAATATTAATTCAAGTTGCAGAAAGACTAAAAACAACCGTTCGAAATCAATCCTTGAGTTCTTTAGATTCAGTCACTTTATTAGAAAAAAACCTTTCTCGCTTAGGTGGAGATGAATTCTCTATTTTCATTGAAGATGTCGCTGATCCTGCCAAAGCAGTAGAAGTAGCACAGCATATAATTCAGGAAATTGAGAGAGACTTTGTTCTAGGTAACAAGGTTATAAAGATTGGTGCGAGTATTGGCATTGCAGTTTATCCTGATAGTGCTGTAAATGCACATGCCCTATTACAGATGGCTGATGTGGCCATGTATCGGGCAAAAACCGATGGCAGAGGCATATTTAGAATCTATTCTCCAGAAATGGGTAATAAGATGCGACGCCATCATTATTTATTAGAAGAAATGAGACTTGCGCTCGCAAACCAAAATTTTAAACTTTCATTTCAACCAATCGTAAATGTCCAAGATTGCAGTATTTTGTATTTTGAGTCTCTAATACGTTGGAATCATCCTGTTGAAGGTGAAATTACCCCAAGTGAATTTATTCCTATCGCTGAGGATTCTAATTTAATTTTGCCTTTAGGTGATTGGATAATTCATGAGGCTTGTAGGCAGATGGCTGCCTGGTTTAACGCGGGTATGAAAAAAGTAAAGATATCGGTAAACATATCTGGCGTGCAACTAAAACACCGAGAACTACATCCTTGGGTGATGGATATTTTAGATAAAACAGGTCTACCCTCACATGCTTTATTGCTAGAGATCACTGAGTCTTGCTTTATTGAAGCAACAAGTGACACCATTGAACAGCTTGACTTATTAAGAAAAGAAGGTGTTCAAATTGCAATTGATGATTTTGGCACCGGTTTTAGTTCTTTAAGTACGTTAGCTGATTTACCCGTTGATATAATTAAAATTGATAAGTTATTTATAGATCAAGCTAATGAAAAAACTAAATATAACAAAATACTAGAGTCAATTAGTGAATTGGGTAAAAAGCTGAATTTAAAATTAGTTGCCGAAGGTGTTGAAGAGGCCGAGCAATTTGAACTAGTACGTAAATTAGGTATTCAATGTGTGCAAGGATATTTAGTAAGTAGGCCTGAAACATCAAGAAACGTTGGTACAAAAGTGTTAAAGAATAATCTAAACCATGTTGCTATGACTGGCACCAATGTTTGGCTACCTCAGAAGCTTAATACTACTGTGAATAATGTTGTTATTAAATAACTACAATTATGGCAACAAAATTTAATTAACACTGTTTGCTACCATTTTTGTTAATTAACAGGTCACTTAATTATCTGAATTGGTATTATCATAGAAAAAACTGGATATGATGATTTATGCAAGCTAGAATTAATGAATCAACTTAAATTTATGTGGCTAACAATATGATATTTAGACAATTGAAGTACGCTATTTTATCTACCGCTTTATTATCTGTCCCTGTATTTGCTGATTTACAAAAAGGCATAAATGCTGCAAATAATGGAGATTTCGAAACTGCTATTCACGAGTTTCAATATTTAGTTGATCTTGACTATCCTTCTGGTATGTATCATTTAGCAGAATTATATTCTCGTGGTTTAGGTGTGCCAAAAGATCAGCAAAAAGCAATCGAACTGTATGAGAGCGCTTCTAAAAAAGATTTTACAGATGCGACCTTTGCCTTAGCTGTTATTTATAAATATGGTAATGGTGTTAAGTCTAATACAACAAAGTCATTAGATTTATTTACGATTGCTGCTGAAAAAGGCATGGCTGCTGCACAATATAATTTAGGTGTTATGTATACAAATGGTGAAGGTACCAGACAAAACTATCATACTGCGGTAAAGTGGTATATTAAATCAGCAGCGCAAAACTATACCTTAGCGCAATTTAACTTAGCTCTGATGTATTATGAGGGATTAGGTGTAGATAAAAGCATTGAAATGTCTTATATCTGGAATACTATCGCTGAATATAATGGTAATGACCAAGCAAGTAAAAGTCGAATGTTAGATGAAAAAAAGCTTTCTCCTAGCCAAATTGAATTAGCTAAAGAAAAAGCAGATAGCATGTATTATAAAATCAAAGATGGTAAATATTTTGGAGAAAGACGTATTTAATTTATAAATAGTTTTTCAAGCGCTGTATGCATTAGCTTTTTATAGTGATTAAGAAGCGAACTTCTAGGGCTAAATCGGTAACTTGTGAGTACTGTTTTAGCTTTAGAAAAAGTTAAAAACCCCTCTTTCCCATGATACTGTCCCATACCAGAAGGTCCTATACCGCCAAAAGGCGCATCATCAGCTGAAACATGCATCAAAGTATCATTAATACACACACCGCCGCTATGAGTTTGTTTAAGTACTTTTTTCTGTGTTTTATTATTAAAACTCATGATATATAAGGCTAAAGGTCGCTCTTTTTTGTTAATGATATCGATTGCTTCATCCAAATTATTGTAACCTATTAATGGTAAAATCGGACCAAAAATCTCATCTTTCATCAACAACATATCTTCAGATACATTAGTAACTAGTTGGGGTAATAATCGGTGTTTGGTTAAATCTATTGATTGCTTTGTTACTGGCGTAATATTTGCGCCTTTGTCCTTTGCATCTTCTAAATAAGCGTTTAATCGTAAAAACTGTTTAACATTAATTATGGAACTATAGTTTTTATCTTCTAAACCTTGTGGGTAAGCTTTATTAAACTCTTGAATAAAATGCTTTTTAAACTCTTCAATTTTTTCTTTTGGTAATAAAACATAATCGGGTGCAACACAGATTTGTCCTGCATTTAATGTTTTACCGATTAACAAACGTGAAACAGCTGTTTTTATATTAATTTCATCATCAATAATGACTGGAGACTTACCGCCTAATTCTAAAGTAACAGGCGTTAAATTTTCTGCGGCAGATCGCATGACATGTTTTCCTACCTCAGTTGAACCTGTAAATAATAAATGGTCGAACTTTAGAGAAGAAAATTTTTGGGCAACTTCACTTTCACCTTCAATAACAGTGATTTCGTCAGAAAGTGGCTTTAGTAAATTTAGAATTACTTGGTTGGTATTCGGTGTAAACTCACTGAGTTTAACCATAATTTTATTACCTGCAGCTAATGCTGTCGCGATAGGGCCTAAGCTTAAAAATATTGGAAAGTTCCAAGGCACAATTATACCAACAACCCCTAATGGTTGATATTGTACTTTTATAGTTGATGGAGCCAAAAGTAACCCACTACTTCTTCTAGAAGGTTTCATCCATTTGGATAAGTTCTCAATTGAATATTTTATGTGTTGAATGGTTGGTAATATATCAGCTAAAACAGAATCAAAATCACTTCGATGACCATAGTCAGTTTCAAGTGCATTTATAAGTGCAGGCTTAAATTTAAGTAGTTCTGTTTTTAATATTTTGAGTCGTTTAACCCTATGACTTTTGTCTGAATACGGGTGTTTATCAAAATCATTTTTCAGTTTATTGTAACTATTAATTAAATGTTGGCTTTGCTCACATTTGTTTTTTTTCGGGGTAGTTACTTCGTCATGTAAGCTCATTAAAATTCCAATAGAATAAATAGTCTAATATTAAAAATTTACCAAGCTCTCTAGTATTAGTCAATGAATTCAATCGAACAGATAGTGTAAAGATAGTTTAATTTGTTGCCCTGGTCCCGGAATTTCTCCTGTAGGTACCCTTGGATCAAACGTCATATATTGTTTATCGAACACATTGTTTGCCTTTAAACTTAAGCTTGAAGAATGCGATATTTGGTATATTAAGCTGGTAGAAAATAAACTGTAACTAGATGAAAGGAAAGTTTGATTTGTTGCTGTTCTTCCTCGAAGTTTATCTCGAATTACCGCATTGACATTAAATGTGAATTTATCATGGCTATAATTTATATAAGTTGTGGCAAACCGCTTATAACTTTCGTTTATTGGATTATTTAATAATACAGTTGCAGTCATTCCAAACTCTATTTGATTTGTAACATGCCAATTTAACGCACTTTCTATCCCTTGAATTCTTTTATTAATATTATTCTCAAAAGTAAACTCGGCAGTTTGAACTGGGGTGACAACCTTATTTACAAAATCTCTTAAATCATTATTGAAAAACACTAATTCTGAGCTTATTTTATCTTCAGTGAACTGCCAAACAAGTTCGGTTGTTTTTACAAATTCAGATGTTAATTCAGAGTTACCTGTTGTTACTTCATCATTAGAGTATAGTTCATTGGTTACTGGGGTCCTGAAGGATTCTCCATATTGTATTTTTAAACTATGGCCAGTGCCGCTTTGATATACAAAAGCCAATCTAGGTGATAATTTACTATCAATATTTTTTACATCATCGTAGCGTGCGCCAATAAAAACGTTAAAATTAGAATTTGCTTGCCATTTTAATTGTGAATAAAAAGCATCAGCATCAATAGATTTTTTTAAACTATTAAAATCATCAAAATCTGAAATTTCTGCTGGTCCGCCTAAATAAAATTCATCCGATGGAATAATAATACCTTTATCAAAGTCAAAATGACTTGTATTCACCCCAGCTTCGCTTTGTTCTGCACGTTTTATTTCGATACCACTGGTGAGTAAAAAATGTGATTTAAAATTTATTTGATGGTCTAAATTAAAATTTAAGTCTTTTGTTGTCCATAGCGGACCTACAAGGAAATCGTCACTTACAATTCCCTCTGTTTTAGAAATGATCATGCCGGACGATGAAATGTGATGTTCTGCGTATAAAAATTGGGTATTTAAAGAGCTCTTTTCATTGTGATAGCAAGTGTAATTTATGCTTGCATAGCTGTTTTTACTTTGATGTATATTTTCTTCTGAATAGCCACTCAAATTCATAAACTGATCTAAGTTAACTTTATTATAACGCATGTTTAAGATAAGATTTTTATAATCTAAACCTGCCTCAGCATAAACAGATTTTAATGGATCTATAACGTCATGATTAACTGATAGCTTATAATCATGGCCAACTTTACTATTGATAGAAAAATTTAAATTTAATTTTAAATCATTATTTACTTGTTTATTTAAGGAAGCTGCTATCTGCCATAACCCATTTGTGCCTAAAGAGAGCTCGACTTCATTGCTATTTTTTTCTGTAATGATATTCATCACACCTAAAAAAGCATTACTACCATAAAGCGCAGAGCCAGGCCCTCTTATAAATTCAATTCGTTCAACAATCGCTGCAGGAATGTAAGGTGTATAAACAGAAGCTTTACCAAAAGATATCTCGTTGAGCCTTTGACCATTTATCATAACGAGTATGTAGCCATTATCCAAAAATACACCTCTAGCGTGCTCTTTTGGAACAGCACCCACCCAGTCACCACGTGTTACCTGAAAGCCAGGAACAAAATTTATGATGTCGTATGCATTCTCGACAGCGAGTTTTTGAATCTGTTGCTTTGAAAAAAGAGTGATGGATGATGGCACTGATTGGATGGTTTCATCAGTTTTAGTTGCTAAATCAACAGTAACATTAAGTAATTCGTCAAAACTTAGCTCAAATAAATCAGTTTCTGTCTGATTATTGGCTGAACTAAAGTTTGATAAAAATAAGATGCAAAACAATACGCTAGTATGAAATCTCATAAATCATTTTAATTATTAAGCAGATACTTTAAATGTAGCTATATTGTTACTTTAAACCAGTTTATTCTGCAATAAACTGGTTTTCTTTATCAAATAATCACTTGAACCACACTTTCCCGCCGATAATCTTATAAGCAGGTGTGCCTTTTATTAATGTTTCTCTCGCAAAAATTTGCAAACATTTTGGGCACACACATGACTCATTTGTAAAATTTTGGCTTATCCTTTCTTTAAAGCATTTTACTAATGCCCCTTTACCGCCCTTTCGATACTTCAACAACTGTGTTTTACATTTAGCACAATATATATCTACTGTTTTAGAAGGACCTTTTTTATTTGGTTTAGCCATTAATTTAAGGTTTTGCTATGTTTAAATATTTTAAATTAGCAGCAATATCTTCAGCAGCCGTCTCTGGGTTTATATCATCATCTATTTTTAAAATTTTACCATTAGAACCAATATAGAAAGTGACTCTGCTAGCTAAGCCAAACAAATTTAGCACATCGTATGCTTTTGCTGTGGATTTTGTTGGATCACTTAACATCGGGAAATCAGCATTTGTTTTTTTAGCAAAATCACGATTATCATCAAGAGGGTCAACAGAAGCCATAAAGTAACTCGCATTATATTCTCGGATCAGATGACCTTTCTGGACTAGCGAGCGACATTCTATTGTACAGCCCCTTGTATTGGCCATTGGGTACCATGCAAGTACGACTGTTTTTTTGTTTTTATAATCACTTAATTTATAAAAATCCCCCGTTGTTGCTTGTAAATTAAAGTTAGGAGCAATATCCCCTACTTTTAAGTCTGTTGCGCTACTGATAAAGCTAGTTAAAGCGATTATTAATATAGAAAAGTATTTAAACATAATAAATAAAAACCATGGTTTCAAAGTTGTAAATTGATGATATAGATCAATCAAAAAAATAGCAAAATATGTATTAAAAACAGTGGTGTAATAAATGTGCGACATATTGTCGCAGTTAACTATATAAACTTTGTTATAAAGGCTAAATACTTAGAAAATAAGGATATAAAATTACAGCACCAAGTGCTAAGGATTATTTATGAAGCTCAAACCACTTTACCTTGCTATTACGCTAGGTCTTACTTTTTCAAGTCAAACTACTCTTGCAGATGATACTAAGCAAACATCTATAGAGGTCATTACTGTAAAAGCGCCAAAATTAATCCATTCAGAAACGGCATTGGCTGAAGGTAACTTGGTGATGCCTGATGTGGCAGATTGGCTTAAAACAGTACCTGGGGCAAATATCAATAAAAATGGTCCAATTACGGGTATTGCACAATATAGAGGTATGTATGGTGATCGTATTGCTAAAAGCATAAGCGGTCATCAAATAATCAGTGCTGGACCTAATGCAATGGATGCCCCATTGACATACATTAATCCAATAATGGTTGATTCTGTTGCTGTATACCGGGGTATTGCGCCTGTTAATAGTGGTATAGATACATTAGGAGGCTCCGTTGAAGTTAATTTAAAACGTGCTGCTGCAAGTGAAGAAACGATAATATCTGGTGATATGGCAA
Organism: Pseudoalteromonas sp. C2R02; assembly: GCF_018860845.1. Taxonomy (NCBI): domain Bacteria; kingdom Pseudomonadati; phylum Pseudomonadota; class Gammaproteobacteria; order Alteromonadales; family Pseudoalteromonadaceae; genus Pseudoalteromonas; species Pseudoalteromonas sp. C2R02. The sequence goes on from NZ_JAHKQC010000044.1 coordinate 19,376, forward strand.
CAAGCTATAATGATATTAATAATGCCTCTACACTTGCTGCTAATGTCAATATCAGTGGCAATAACTTTGGTTTATTGTCATATTTTAGCGATCAAAAAGGTGATGATTATAACAGTGCAAATGATCAGACTGTAAAGTCGACTCAATATGATAAACAGCAATACGGGATAGACTTGAGTTATCAAGTTTCTAATTTATCTTTAGGTGCTACATGGCATCATTCTAAAACTAATAACTCAGGTACGCCTGCTTTGCCAATGGATATCGATTACATAGAGTCTGATAGATATAATCATGACGGTGAGTATGAGACTGCATCACTAAAATTTAAATGGCAACTGGGTTTACAAGACGCTACACACGGAATGGATAATCTTAGCCAGCGTGAAAATACTGATCCAGATAAATACAGATATAATACAGCCGAAGCGAAAACATTTGATTATAAGTTTGAAGTTATCAGTGATGCGCTATCATTTGGCATTGAAGGATTCAGCGCTGAACATAACTCTACAATAACCAATCCAGAAAATATGATGTTTAAAATCATTAACTTTAACCAGGTAATGGATGAAAAAAATAGCCTATATGTTCAATGGCAACCACAAGTTAATAACAGTGCTTATACATTAGGCTTTAGAGCAAAACACAATAATGCAGATGCAGATGATGTTATCAGCTCAATGGCAATGATGAATCAGCATGTAAAAGCATTGCAAGATCAATTTAATGCTTCTGATAAAGATGTTTCAGAAACAACTTATGATATTGTGTTAAACAGTTTAAATACGATTGATAATAATCACGCTATTACTTATGCAGTCGCAATTAAACAACGCGCTGCAAGTTATCAGGAACATTACCTTTGGATGCCTATGCAATCAACAGGTGGTTTGGCAGATGGTAAAACATATGTCGGTGATATCAATTTAGAGCCAGAAACCGCTTACCAATTAGACCTTGGTTATAATTTTGAAAGTACTTCGTTTGCAATTTCACCACATATATTTTATCAAAAAGTCGATAACTACATCCAAGGCACACCATCTGACAATATCCATGTGAAAATGGTCGCTTCTATGATGGGTGATGAAAACCCATTAGAATTTACAAATATAGATGCTAAATTATACGGTGCAGACTTAAATTGGCATTATAAATTATCTGACAGTTTAAAATTATCAGGTATTGCAAGTTATGTACGTGGTACTCGCAGTGATTTAAATGATGATTTATATCGTATATCACCACTGAATACACGAATTAACATAAACTATCAGCTCGGAGATTGGCAAACTGATTTAGCGCTACATGCTTACTCAAAACAGAACAATATATCTGAAATTAACAATGAAAAAGAAACAGCTGGGTATGCTGTTGTTGATTGGCAAGTTGATTATTTTGTAACAAGTGGTTTAGTTGTGCGAGGTGGTGTGAACAATTTATTTAATAAGCACTATAGTGACCATTTAGCTGGCACAAATAGAGCAAGTGGTAGTGAAATTGCTAAAGGTGATAAAGTGCCAGCTATGGGACGAAACCTCTATATAGCGATGGATTATCAGTTCTAAGCTTTTAATTTCACAGAGATAGCCAGTTTTCAATAATTGGCTATCTGATGATAGCTTATGGCTAGGACTTAGTTCTTAAGTGAGATACTTCTGCCTCTGTATTTAAACTGCGAGCAGCAAATGAAATCCTACATTACAATCGTTTTACCAATAGGTGAAATCGAAATACCTGCCAGTTTGGCCCCAAAGTAAACAAGTTGAATCCAGTCTGATTATGACAGTTTATTTTACAACAGGTTTCTTTTGTAACTTACGTTGCAAAGTTCGTCTGTGCATACCTAATTGCCTCGCTGTTGCAGAAACATTACCATCATTACAATTGAGTACTTGTTGAATATGTTCCCACTCCAGCCGTTCTGTAGACATGGTTTGCAATTCATAATCTTGTTGTGGTTGTGATTCTTCTTCACCTAAAAGGGATTTCAAAATCATTTTTGTATCAGCAGGTTTTGATAAATAATCATCAGCTCCCAATCGCATTGCTTCAACTGCTGTTGTAATACTGGCAAAACCAGTCAAGAGTAATAACCTAACATGTGGTAATGCAGCTCTGATAGGTTTTATTAGACCCAAACTGTTTTCATTTGCTAACTTCATATCTAAGATAATATGTGTAGGCTTAATTAAATGGCAATTGTGTAATACTTGATCTGCGTGATGTACTTCATGACAAACAAAATGATGTTTTGTTAATCTGCGGTTTAACGTAGCAGATAGCGCTTTATCATCTTCAACAATTAATAACTTCATATATAAAAACCTATAATTTACACAGTAGGTAAACTGACATGTGCGATTGCACCTTGCTTGGTGTGATTATATAACTTCAGAGAACCACCTAATCTTTCTAAACTTGAGTTAGATAATAAGACTGCCATTCCTAAACCTGTTTCACTTTTTACTAATTGTTGCCCTAAAGATATTTGTTTTGTTGAAATGCCACGACCAAAGTCTCGTAATTTTATATTTAACGCATTAGCATGTATGTAAGCATTTAACTCTATATCTTGGCTATTATTGTCTTCGTTGGCTTTTACAGCATTTTGTACCAAATTCAATAAAGCGGGCAATAGCATCGCATCGGCTTCAATTTTATGTTGCTCCAGTAGATCATCAAGAATGATATTTAAATTGACATTGGGAAAGTTAAGTTGGACACAATCCCTTAATTGCTCAATCAGTTCCTTGATAACATAAACTTCAGTTTTATTTTCACGAATTGAAGTGGCTAATGTGCGAAAGTATCCAAGCTGAGATGTACATTGTTTAAGTGGGTGCTGCATCGACAGAACGGCTTGATCATTAGGGTAATCTTCTATTAATTCATCAAATAATAATTGTAGATTACCAAGTGGTGTTGCAAGCTGATGTGTCACTTGTGAAGAAGCAACACCCAGGGCTAATAATTGCTCTTTTCTGAGTTGTTCCTCTCTTTGTGCAGCCAAAAGGCGTTCTCTACTTGTGATTGCATTTGCCATGGCGCCCACAACAAAAGTGACGACTATCACAGATAGTAAAAAATTTGCCCACATACCAATGAAATGGTTACTCATATCCATATGGTGCATACTGTGAGTAGGCATATTGAACAATAACCCTGTGTAAGCCAATACTGAACTTACTGAAATTAGGAGTAAAAACCGAGTTGGTAGGCTGACTGCGGCGATTACAATTGGCATAAGTAATAAGGAAACAAATGCATTGGTCGCACCGCCACTAAAGTACATTAGTATTGTGAGAAATGTGACATCCGCTAATATTTGGATCAATATTCCCTTATGATTTGCAGTTCGGTTTTTAAAATAAAAAATACTTAATAAATGAAAAGCAGTCTCTATTGCTATGATTATCAACAACGGCAGTAATGGGATCTGTAAAGACATAATTAAACTAATTGCTATGACACTTGATAGTTGTAGGATAATTGCGATAGTTCTGAGTAAAAATAATCTTTGTATGGCTGTTGTTGATTGAAAATCAAATATCTTCATTATTAACCTAAAATCCTTTTATATTACTGTTTGATGCTAATATTTTTTGATAATCAGATCTTATCAAAAATTTAGGCATGGTTGTTTGATTCTTCTCAAAATATTGCAACTAAAGTAATACTCAATTATGATTTTAAAATCAATCACTAAACTATTAAGTATTAAATGACAGAACTGAGTGACGACAGCGAAGATATTAAAGCGAAAGGAAGTCCAAGTTGGATGACAACTTTTGCAGATTTAATGTCGTTATTAATGTGTTTTTTTGTGCTACTTTTATCATATTCTGAAATGGATGTGATCAAGTTTAAACAAATTGCAGGTTCTATGAAAATGGCTTTTGGCGTGCAAAATCAAGTTGAGGTACAAGATATTCCAAAAGGAACTTCAGTAATAATGGATGAGTTCTCCCCTGCAACACCGGAACCTACACCAATCAATACTGTGCAACAAAATACCCAATCTGCAACTGAAACTCAATTACAAATTAAAGATGGTAAAGATCAAAATACTAAAGAAAATGACAGATATAAAGTTGAACTTGAAAAGATTTTTGCTCAAGAAATTGAAGATGGTTTAATTGAATTTGAGCTTTTAGGACAGCAACTTATTATAAGACTAAAAGAAAATGGCTCATTTCCATCTGGTTCTAGTTATCTGCAACCAAAATTTAAACCTCTTTTAGCCAGAATATCTACAGAATTGAATAATATTCCTGGTGAAATAACAGTATCTGGCCATACCGATAATTTACCCGTCTCAAATGAGTTACATCATAATAACTGGGATTTATCCGCCAAACGTGCCGCAGCAGTATTAAATGAGATATTAAAAGATATCCATTTTGATGCGTCGAGAATAAAAATGGAAGCATTTGCGGATAACCAGCCATTAGTTAAAAATAACAGTGTTAGTAATCGCAGTCGAAATAGGCGTGTTGAAATCGCAATTAATCAAGGCAAGCCTACAGAAATGGCCCCTATTTCAATAAATTAAGGAATTTTAGTGGATAAAGCAAGCGGGTTAGGTTTAAGCGTAATTATATTAGCAGTCATTTCAGCTATTTTAATGAGTGGTGCTGCTCCTGGGATATTTGTCAGTATCCCTTCTTTGTTGATTGTTGTAGGCGGAACTTTTGGTGCAGTGATGTTCAGTTACAGAATTAATAATTTCTTTCAAGGGTTATCAAATATTCGATTAGCTTTTAGTAATAAGCAGCCTAATTTATTTGAAACATTAGATCAGTTGATTGAGTTAAGTGAAATAGCAAGGAAAAAAGGGGTTTTAGCGTTAGAAGATAAACAACTCGATGATGAATATTTACAAAAAGGTGTGAACTTACTGCTTGATGGCCACGATACCCAGACAATTGAATTTGCATTTAACAGAGAGATTTTGCAAACACGTCAAAGAAATAATCAATCAATTAAGGTTCTTAACAGTTTTACAGAGTTAGCGCCTGCAATGGGAATGGCAGGAACACTGATTGGATTAGTTGCGATGTTGGTGGCGATGGACGACCCTAAAAGTATTGGCCCTTCAATGTCCGTCGCATTACTGACAACATTATATGGCGCACTGCTAGCAAATGCTTTTACCGGACCTTTAGCAAATAAACTAGGTGAAAGAGCCGATGAAATTAAGCAACATATGATGTTAGTTCGTGATGGTGTTTTACATATTTCTAACGGTGATAACCCTAAATTAATTATTGAAATGCTTGCAAGTTATTTAGGTGAAAATATTGACAGCCCAGTAAATGAAAAACCGTCAAATAATTAGATAATACTATTTCCACTAATTATTGGAATGGGTATAAGTTCAATCTAATTGTAGTTTTAGGTTTATAATTTTGCTATAACTCATCAGACCACTATTGGTTACTTGCTATTAGATGAAATAATTTGGAACACAGTATGAACTACGCAAAAATTACAGGTTGGGGTAAATGTATTCCGCCAGCAAAATTATCAAACGACGATTTAAGTACTGTTGTTGATACAAATGACGAATGGATAAAAACCAGAACCGGTATTTCTGAACGTAGGATCAGCCATGTTTCAACTGCAGAACTTGCTACAGTTGCAGCACAGCAAGCTTTGGACTGTGCAGGCATTAATGGCGATGAAATAGACCTCGTTTTATTGGCAACATGTAGTCCATCAACTTTGGTTGCAAATACAGCCTCTTTAGTGCAAAAAAATCTCAATGCAACGGGGGCAGCTGCGTGTGATGTTAATGCGGCTTGTTCAGGTTTTTTATACGCGCTACAAAATGCGACGGCCCAAATTAATGCTGGCATGATAAAAAAAGCAGTGATAATTGGAGCTGAACGCATGACTTGGTATGTTAATTGGTCTAAAAGAGACAGTGCTGTATTGTTTGGTGATGGCGCAGGTGCCGTTGTAATTGAAGCAAGTGAAGAAAAGTCAGGCCTACTAGCGAGTAAAACTGGCTGTGATACCAGTAATCGAGATATCTTACATATTACAAATTTTGGTACGGATATTAATAAATATGACCAACCAGTTGGACCGTCAGATTTATTATTTGAAGGTAGAGAAGTATTTAAACGTGCTGTTAAAGGAATGGCTGAAGCCTGTGATGATGTATTAGAACAAGCTAACTTAGCGTTAGATGATATTAATGTATTAATACCTCATCAAGCAAACTTAAGAATTATTCAAGCTATTCAGCAAAAGCTTTCAGTTAGCGATGATAAAGTCATGGTTAATATACAAAACTACGGTAATACTTCTGCGGCAACCATTCCGATTGCTATTTGTGAAGCAGTTGAACAAGGGTTAATACAGTCTAATTCAAAAATTATGTCCGCTGCATTTGGCGCCGGTTTAACCTGGGCAGCCTCTTATATCCAGTGGTCAGATCGTATTACACCAATAAAAATCAGTAATGCAACATTACCTGATTGTGATAAAACAGGCCTTGAACTTATTAATCAAGCAGTGCTTGCTTGTAAAAACTAAAATGCACGATAGTTAAAACACAATATAAAGTTAAAAGTTATTTATAAATTACTTTTAACTTTTTCTACTCACTATCCTACCAATCACGATTTCAATGTTCTTTCTGACAATATTCAATATTTAAACTAAACTTTTAAGAAGCATGTAAATTTTTTATGTTTTTTAATGGAGTAATAAATGGAAAATGTTGAGGATAGACGTGGTTCCTTACGCTTAGATATGGAGAAACAACTTATTACCGTAAGTTGGCAAGGTGAAAACAATCGTCAATATATAAGAGATGTAATGTGCGTAGATGTATCTAAAGGAGGGATCAAGTTTAGCATTGAACGTGATATTGAGGTTGATACTCAAGTAAAGGTGCAATTCAAATCAAATTTAATTGAAAGTAAAATTTATGTAGCCCGTGTTTTAAGGTCAATTAAACAAGCTCATGGTTGGTACGATATCGGTTTAATTTTCAATAAATAAATGGACGTTTTTTAAATTTAAAGCATTGGAGTTTATATTTATGATTATTCTTGTTGGTGGTGAAAAAGGTGGTAGTGGTAAAAGCTGCTTAGCACAAAACATAGGTGTTTATCTTGCAAAGCATAAAAAAGCATCTGTTTTAATGATCGATTGTGATCCACAAAGAACGACTTCCGATTGGATCCAAGCAAGGAATAATAATCCTGATTTGCCGCTTATTAATTGTGTTCAACTATATGGTAAAATAAGAAATGATTTGATCAGTTTAGAGAATAACTATGATTACTTGCTTGTAGATTGTGGTGGTCAAGATAATTTAGCTTTACGTGCTGCAATGTCGGTAGCTGATCATGTATTAATTCCTCTTAGACCCAAACGTCGTGATTTAAAAACAGTGCCGCATATGGAAGACATTTTATCTACCTGTAAAATGGTTAATCCAAAAATGAATGCCTCTTTTGTTATGACCCAATGCCCTTCTTTACCAAATCAAGCATCAAGAATTCTTGAGGCCAAAGAAGTCTGTGAAACATTTGGTATTAATGTTTTGGAATGTATTACTTATAGTCGAAATATATATGATGACAGTGAAGAAAATGGAGAATCTGTATTAGAAATAGATCCTAATGGCAAAGCGGCGTTAGAAATTATTGCTATTGCAGAAGAGATGCTTTCAAAACAGCCCGGAGACTCCCATGAGTTTAGCTGATTTAAAACGAAAAGCAGCAGCAAAAAAAAGGAAGAAAATTGATATAGACGATTTTATCGAAGATGCTGCGTCTTATGCTAAAGGAAAGTCTATTTTAGTTCCTAGCCTAGATGAGAACACTCCTGTAGATAAAAAAAGGCAAAGAAACTTTAAAAATGCAACTTTTACGCTCTCTCCCGCCCATATAGATCAACTCAATGATTTGGCCGAGCATTCCGGTTTTGCAAAATCTCGTATTTTAAGGTTGTTAATTGAAGAGCTTGCTAATGGTGAAAATAATGATTTAAATCAGCTATTAGAAACGTTAGAAAACAAAAATAAAAAGTAGAAGGAATTATGATAGACATTACTCACATAATGCCTATCGATTTATTATGTTAAATTACGTATCTAGATTGAATATAGTCAAACATTGCACGCACACCAAACGCTTCGCCGCCTAGTGGGCGCCCTGGCAATTTTCTATTATTCCAAGCCATAACATCAAAATGTATCCAAGGTGTTTGAGGCTCAACAAATTCTTGTAAATATAATGCAGCTGTAATAGCCCCGCCAAAACCAGAGACAGCACAGTTTGATAAATCAGCAACATCACTTTTGAGCATATCTTTATAAGGCGCATATAAAGGTAACTGCCATACATGATCATCTACATTTTTTCCTGATTGTATTAAACCTGCCGCCACAGCATCATTATTTGTGAAAAAACCTGGTAACTCTGTACCTAAAGCTACACGACACGCACCCGTTAATGTGGCAAAATCGACCAATAAATCAGGGCTATCATTTTGTGCCTCACACAGTGCGTCACATAACACTAATCGTCCTTCAGCATCTGTATTATCTATTTCAACTGTGATCCCTTTTCGTGTTTTGATCACATCTCCGGGTCTAAATGCGTTATTTGATACCGCATTTTCAACTGCTGGAACTAAAACTCTTAGTCTAACGGGTAAATTAAATGCCATTATTAAGTGCGCTAAGCCAATAACATGGGCTGCTCCGCCCATATCTTTTTTCATGTTACGCATACCTGCACCAGGTTTTAAATCTAACCCTCCAGAGTCAAAACAAACACCCTTACCAACCAAAGTAACTTTAGGTGCGTTCTCGTCACCCCATGACAGATCAATTAATCTAGGTTTATGCTCGCTTGCTCTACCAACCATATGAATTGTTGGATAGTTTTGTTCTAGTAATTCATCTCCAACCCATTGACTGAACTCTCCATTAAACGAATCAGCTAAATCTTGCATTGTTTCAGCTAAATGCTGTGGCATCATATCACAAGCAGGTGTATTAACGAGATCTCGTACCAATATTATGCCTTGAACTAAATCTTGATATTTCTTTAATTCTTGTTGGCATTCAACGATAAGTTTTGCCTTGGGTTGAGTATTTGTTTTATATGAATCAAATTGATAAGCACCCAGTGCCCAACCAAATGCAACTAGCTCTCTATGCTGTGCATCACCTTGAAAAAGATACTTACCTTCAGGAAGTAAAGAAGCAAGATCACCACATTGCCAATAAGAAGTGATATCTTCTACAAAATAGACAGCTTGAAATACTTTACCAGTTCTATCATCTGGTAATAATGTCAATCCATTGCCGTTAAAACTTGTTGATTCTAACCATGCTTTAATAAAATCTGACTGTTGCGTTTTCCATGATTTAAACTCTGTATTTGGCAAAATAAATAATGGTGTTCCTTTATTTCCCAAAGAATATAGATTTTTCATAATAGCTCATAAAAATAAGATAAGTTGCTTTAATCATAGCAATTTTATTGCTTTAAAGGTATGTGTTTAGAGGTGTTTGAAATCTTGGTGTTTTTTGTTTTTGAAGGATGAAATGAAGTGGAAATAGCTCCAGATTTTTCTAACTGAACTATTATCGGATCATGGTTTAGTCTTTTTTGTGATCGGGGCATTAAAAGAACTAGGCAGAACATCAACACCAACCACTTTACCAAGTTTTACGATTACCGGAATAGTTAGCGGAGCAAAAGGTAAAACTGCAAACACGCCAAGGCCTAAGCCTTTTAGTACATCAAAAAATTGCTGATTCGCAATTTTTAATTCTTCGGGACTCGCTTGTTTTTTAGTATAACGCTTATAAATAACAATCATTTCTTTTGTTTCAAGCGTTTCTTGCGCTAAAGCAACTTTTAGTTGCAGCATAGTGCGTCGCAATTTTAAACGACTGCGTCTATGGCTGATTTTTACGACTCTAATGGGTGCTTTATGCAGGTATAAATATAATTTCATCATCTAATTGTCACACACTATAGGCTTAAGTGCCAAATTAAACTGTTAATTATCGATCGAAAAATATCTGTATGATAAAATTAAATAATATTATGGATAAACAGATTATTTAAAATGCAAAATCAACTATCTAAAAAACCTCAAAGACCAGCAGATGATGATTGTTGTGGTGGCGGAAGTTGTTGTCCTTGTGTATGGGATGCGTATCATGATGCATATGAACAATGGCTTTTAGCGCAAAAAGTAAAGCAAGAAAATGAAGCAGCCCCTATATAGCTGAAGTTAAATTACTCCCCCTTATTTCAACTCTATTATCCTTATTTTATAAATATTTACGTCATATAGAGGAAAAACCTTCAATTCCCTTCTAATATTAATTAACTAAATGTTTTAGCTAAATCTAAAGGTATTAGTAAAAGTTTTAACCATTGATTGAGCTTTGCATTTTCAGATCTATAAATAGTAAAAATATCTGGGGATATACAATG
>NZ_JAHKQC010000044.1:30195-120478 GCF_018860845.1 Pseudoalteromonas sp. C2R02
AAAAAAACATTGAAAAAATTGCTGTTGTTGGTTCTCGCTCTGCACCTCGATCTATTTCTGATTCACCTGTTCCAATCGATATTATAGGCGGTGATGAATTAGGTAAAAATGGCTCTAGTGATATGCTTGAAATGTTAGTCGGAGCTGTTCCATCCTTTAATGTAAGGGCACAACCTATCAGTGATGCCGCAACGCTTATTAGACCAGTAAACCTTAGAGGATTATCATCCGATAGTACCTTAGTACTTTTAAATGGCAAGAGAAGGCATAGAGCCTCTGTAATCGCATTCCAAGGTGGCGGTGTCAATGACGGTGCTCAAGGACCTGATATTTCAGTAATTCCTAGTATAGCCCTTAAACAAGTTGAAGTTTTACGTGATGGTGCTGCAGCGCAATATGGCTCAGATGCAATAGCGGGTGTAATGAATTTTGTATTAAAAGATTCATCTGAAGGCGGTTCTATATCTGTTAAAACTGGAGAATACTTTGAGGGTGACGGTAACCAAGTGATTGTTGACGGTAATATAGGTATGCCCTTTACTGATAATGGTTTTGCTAACTTAAGTTTTCAGTTTAAACAAGCGGATGCAACTAGCCGAAGTGTGCAACGTCCAGACGCAGCAGCCCTATTTAATGCTGGAAACTCTTCTGTTATAAGCCCTGCTCAAATATGGGGGAACCCAGAAATTGAAGATGATGTTACTTTCTTTGGTAATGTAGGCTTTGATGTTGGTAATGATAAAGAATTTTACATGTTTGGTAACTATTCTGAACGAGACGTCACAGGTGGTTTCTATTACCGTAATCCACATAATCGTAGTAATGTTTTTTCAAATGATGATGGTGCTACAATATTGGTTGGTGCTTTGAATGGCATTCAATCGAGCTGTGCAACTGTTCCCGCTAACGTTGCTAATGTGTTAGATACAGCCGCTTATGCTGCTATGGTCGCTGATCCTAATTGTTTTTCAATGAATCAGTTAATGCCAGGGGGTTATACACCTGCATTTGGCGGTAATATTACTGATACCTCTTTGGTAATGGGAACTAAAGGTGAAATTAGATCTGGTTTCTTAGAGGAGTGGTATTATGATGTCAGTGGCTCTGTTGGTCGTAATGAATCAGATTTTAATCTCAAAAATACATTGAATCCTTCTATGGGGTTAGAAACACCCACTGAATTTGATACGGGTAAATACATTCAACTCGAAAAAAGCTTTAATTTAGATGTCGTAAAAGGAATCGATTTTGGTTTAGACGAACCTGTTAATGTCGCTTTAGGATTAGAGTGGCGAGAAGAAAGTTTTGAAATTATCTCAGGTGAAGAAGCCTCTTGGAAAGCGGGGCCTTTTGCTGATCAAGGTTTCAATATTGGTTCTCATGGCTTCAAAGGCTTTGGACCAGAATCTCAAGGTGTCAATACACGCCGCAGTTTCGCCTCTTATATTGACTTGGAAGCTTATCTAACAGAGGATTTTTTAGTTGGCGCAGCTGTAAGGTATGAAGATTTTACTTCTTTTGGTTCAACTACTAACTATAAAATTACACTACAGTATGCCGTTACTGATGATTTATCTTTAAGAGCATCTCACAGTACAGGGTTTAGAGCGCCAACGGTCGGACAAGCTAATGTAGTAAATACACAAACTTCATTAGTTGATGGTGAATTAATACAAACATTTTTAGCACCACCAACTGCGCCACTTTCTGCGTTCTACGGCGGTAAAGAACTAGATCCTGAAGAGTCTGTTAGTTATGCTGGTGGTATTGTACTAACTTTGGGTGACGTTTTTCTTACTGCAGATTATTACAATATAGAAGTCACAGACCGGATTGCACAATCTAGCCAAATTGATGTATTAGAGTCTGATTATGCTGAGCTTGAATCAATCGGAGTGGTAAATCCTGAACTGATTTCTGCAGTGACATATTTTGCAAATGATTTTGATACAACAACACAAGGTGTCGATCTTGTAGCCAATTATGCAATGGATTTATTTGGTGGTAGTACCAAATTTAGTCTTGCATATAATTGGAATGAAACAACTGTAGATAAGTTTAATCCTGATACAGTTGATTTAGGTAAAGTACGACGCTTAGAAGAAGGTATGCCAGATCATCGAGGTACTTTTACCATAGCACAAGATTGGGATATGGTAAGTTCATTTATTAGATTAAATTATTTTGGTGAATATTTTGCCGTACACGCTGACGATGCCGGCGCTGGTGGTTGGAATGAGACCGCAGATTCAGCTGTCACGCTAGATGCAGAAATTAGTTATTACATGAGCGATCAATTTACTATATCTGTAGGCGGTAACAACATTTTAGATCAAGAAGCACATGAACTCCCTCAAGAGTCTTACGGACAACTAGGCGCCCAATATTATGAAAGCGGACCATTTGATTATAACGGTGGATTTTATTACGCAAAATTAACGTATAACTTTTAATTAGTACTAAACAATATAAGCCGAATAGTGACTATCGGCTTATATTACCTCTCTTTTAATCACCCACATTTTAATAAATTCCAATCTTTTTGTACGAAAAACTATCAATTACAATATTAAATAACAAATTCCATTAATAAAATTTATTAAATTCATTAATTATTTGAATGTATTTTAGTATAATTAAATCAATGGCTTATTTCGTTTGTTAAAATATTCCTATGAAATAAATTAATAATTTTTCAAATTAAATAGAGGAAAGTGAATTTATACCTGTCTGTTATATTGCAGGTTAGTTACATTTTATAAACATTAAATAAATGATTGATAAATATGTAAATAAATTGTATTGATAAATAAGGGCATTAAAAGCCTAATTTACTCTCACTAAATGTATAAAAATAAAATATATCTGGGGATATACAATGAAAAAAAATTACAATGCGCTACATAAAGCCGTTAAATTAGCGCTTACAAGTACAGCTACTGCTGGTTTATTATTATCACAATCTGTTTATGCTGTTGATGATGTACAAACAGATAAAGCTGAAAAAAACATTGAAAAAATAGCGGTTGTTGGTACACGTGGTGCACCGAGATCAATTGATGATTCTCCAGTACCAGTTGATGTTATAGGCGTAGATGAAATCAGTAAATCTGGTAATACAGATATGCTTGAAGTTTTAAAAAGTACAGTACCTGCCTTTTCAGTTCAAACAAATCCAATCAGTGACGCAGCCTCATTTATCCGCCCAGCTAACTTACGTGGCTTACCTGCAGATAGCACACTTATTTTGGTAAATGGTAAACGTCGTCATCGTTCATCTGTTATTGCATTACAAGGTGCAGGTATTAATGATGGCGCACATGGTGCGGATATCTCAGTGATCCCAAGCATTGCATTAAAACAAGTTGAAATTTTACGTGATGGTGCTGCTGCTCAATATGGTTCAGATGCTATCGCAGGTGTAATCAACTTTGTACTTAATGATAGTGATGAAGGTGGTTCAATTACAGCACGCACAGGTGAATACTTTGAAGGTGATGGTCAATCAGTTGAGATTTCAGGAAACCTTGGTTTACCTTTAACAGATGATGGTTTTGCAAACTTAAGCTTTCAATATAAAAATGCAGATGCAACTGATCGAAGCGTACAACGTCCTGATGCTCAAGCTATGATTGATGAAGGTAATACATTTGTATCCACTCCAGCACAAGTATGGGGTTCACCAGAAATTAAAGATGATTTAACAGTCTTCTTAAATGCTGGTATTGAAATCAATAATGATACTCAAGCATATGCTTTTGGTAACTACTCTGATCGTGAAGTGACTGGAGGTTATTATTTCCGTAACCCATTAAATCGTGGTGGTGTATTTGGTGATGGTGATGGCAATATCTTAGTTGGAGATTTAACTGGTGATATGTCTGGTAAATGCCCTCAAGTACCAGTAACTGATAATAATGTACTAGACGATCCTGCTTATCTTGCAATGGCAGCTAATCCTAACTGTTTTAGTTTTAACGAAATGTTCCCTGGTGGTTTTACACCTCAGTTCACAGGTAAAATTAGTGATAGCTCATTTGTTGCCGGTGTTAAAGGTAAATTTAATGAAATAGATTACGATATCAGTTTATCTACAGGTAAAAATGAATCAGGCTATTGGTTACGTGATACTGTAAATGCGTCATTAGGTCCTGCAACACCAACTGATTTTTATACGGGTTCACATATTCAACGTGAAACCGCTTTAAATATTGATTTAGTAAAAGAGCTAGAGGTTAATTCTATTGAGTCTCTAGTAGTTGCCGGTGGTTTTGAATACCGTGATGAAAGCTTTGAAGTAATCGCTGGCCAAGCTGAGTCTTATGCTCAAGGTGACCTATACACACAAGGTTTTAGTGTAGGCTCTAACGGCTTCCCTGGTTTTAAACCAGAAGCAGCAGGAAAATCATCTCGTACAAACAGTGCTTTATATATTGATGTTGAAGCACAATACACTGAAGACTTTATGATGGCCTATGCTGTTCGTTATGAAGACTATGACAGCTTTGGAACAGATACTAACTATAAAGTAGCGGCACAATACAGTATTACTGATGATTTCTCTTTAAGAAGTTCATTAAGTACAGGCTTTAGAGCACCAACTGTAGGACAAGAAAATTACCGTAATGTTCAGACTGCATTAGATGGTGGCGTACTTATTGATTCAGCATTAATCCCATCAAATGACCCAATTGCTGTTGCATTAGGTGCAAAAGAGTTAACACCGGAACAATCTGAAAGTTTTGCAGTTGGTGCAGTTTGGAATATAGCTGACTTCCATTTCACTGTTGATTTATATAAAATTGATGTAACTGACCGTATCTCACAATCAGATAAATTTGCTGTTGATCCAAATGATGCAAGTAAAGGTAAAGTAAGTTTCTTTACTAATGACTTTGATACTGAAACTTCAGGTATTGATTTTGTAGCAGGATACCGCACTCAGTTACTTGGTGGTGATGCAAGCTTTAACTTAGCCTATAACTACAATGAAACTGAAGTGACTAATCAAGGTTTAGTAACTACAGACTTTAAAGTTTCTCGTATTGAAAATGATATTCCAAAACATAAAGGTACATTAGCTTGGACACAATCTTGGGATAGCGTATCTATGTTAGCACGTGCTAACTACTTTGGTGAGTTCCAAGGTGTACACGCTGATTGGGATGATACAGCAAATACTGTAAGCTCAGCCGTAACAGTAGATTTAGATGTTACGTATCATGTAAGTGAAGATATTGCTTTGAGTCTTGGTGCGCAAAACTTATTTGATGAATATCCTGATGAAGTTGCAGATTTTGTATCAGGTGGTGAAATTTTACCGGGCAACTTACTAGGTGCACAATATTATGAAACCTCTCCATTTGGTTTTAATGGTGGTTCATACTACTTAAGAGCAACATATAACTTTTAATGATTAACATAAAATAAAGTGAAATCTAAAAGGCCTAATCTAGTGATTAGGCCTTTTTATTTAATTCGAAAATTATTTATATATTTTAAACCAAGATAAAACATCTTGAAATTGATCATCATGGGCAGCGGCATGGGTAAGCATATCTATATGGTCATAGTTATGCGCATGCCCATATTTTTTACCATATATATTCATTTTTTGTTTTCCCTGCCCTGATTCATTCATAAACTTTTGAATATCTATTGTTTGTGCCAAAGCTTTATCTTTGACAGCAGCAATATGTAGTATAGGAGGTAATGATAAATTTGAGGCTGCTTGTCCATAATCAAATTGATCTTGAGGGTCTATCCAAGGTGCTATTTTAGCCCAGGCAACGCTGTGCATTAAAGATTTTTGAGTTTCATCATCAGAGCCCCACTTTAGCTTTTTAGCAGGTAAGAACCCTTTCCTTTTGACTATTTTAGGCGCTAAAAAGTACCATAATAAATTAGCTTTAAATAGTTTTTGTGGGTGTGTATTGTATAAAGACCTTTTTGAACCAAAGTATGCAATGGCTTTAACTTTAGGAATCATTTCAGGATGTCTAACTAAAAAACTATTCATTAACACCCCACCCCATGAATGAGCAACCCAATATTCAGGTTCTTTTCCCATGACTTGTTTAATTGAATTGATAAAAGCGGGTATATCTTCAAGTATGGCCTCAGTTTGACCATATCGGGATTGTGCGCTGATATTTGGCTTGCTTTGGCCTCTGCCTCTCAAATCTGCAACAAAACAGTTAAAGCCATGTTTAGCTAAAAATGGCGCAAATCCTTTATTTTTCTCAGTATAAAAAATTTTACCATTCTCCACTGCACCATGTAAAAGTAATACGGCAGGCCCTTTACTGCCTTCTTGATATATATGTCTTAAGTGAAGAACTTGATTTGTTTTTATGGGTACTAAAATAGATTTTTGTTTAACACAATTCATATGGGCATCACTTTTACATTTGGGCAGACATCGTACCAGTGAAATTATATAAAATCAAAGAAATGAACAAAGTCCACATTTGCTATATCTAGTGTTTAATAAAGTTTATAATATGTCATAAATTATCTTTAAGCCGTGAAATTGCCATTAATGAAACAACCTAAGCTACATCCTAGAAACCAACATATTAATGGATATGATTTTGATTTTTTGATCAATGCGTCACCAGAATTACAGCCCTTTGTGATCACATCAGCAAGAAATGAACAAACGATTGATTTCAGTGATAATCAGTCAGTAAAGCAACTCAATAAAGCATTATTAAAAGGGTACTATCAGGTGGATTTTTGGGATATTCCTGATACTTATTTATGCCCACCAGTGCCTGGTAGGGTTGATTATTTGCATTACTTAGCTGATTTACTTGCTATAGATAATAAAAACTTAATTCCTAAGGGTAAACAAATAAAAGTGTTAGATATCGGAACTGGCGCGAATTTAATATACCCACTTATCGGCAATAGTAGCTATCAGTGGCATTTTACCGGCAGTGATGTTGATCCTATATCAGTAAAAATTGCAAAACAAATAGCACAATTTAATAATCTAAAATTTGATATTAGATTACAAAAAAAACAATCGAACATATTTACTAACCTGATAAAATTTAAAGATATTTTTGACATTACACTTTGCAACCCACCTTTCCATAGTTCTATTGAAGAAGCTAATAAGGGCTCAGAACGTAAATGGAAAAACTTAAATAAGAAATCAAATAAATTTGTAAAAGACAAAAACAACTTAAATTTTGGTGGCCAGAAAGCCGAGTTGTGGTGTCCAGGCGGTGAGTTACAATTTATTAAAAATATGATTGCAGAAAGCACTGAATTTCAAGAGCAATGTTTATGGTTTACGTGTTTAGTATCAAAGAAAGAAAATCTAACTGCAATATATAAAGAGTTAGAATTACATAAGATCACAGAAGTTAAAACCATAGATATGGCGCAAGGACAAAAAATAAGTCGATTCATAGCATGGTCATTTTATAATAATGATCAGAGACAAGAATGGGTAAAATCCCGATGGAAAAATTGATAAAATAACGAGTCTAAATTTAAAAAAGCGCTTAAATACATCCAGGCGCTTTTTTGTTTCTGTTATTAATATAACAGAATTATTATAGAGTATATGATTAAATAACCATATACTCTATATTGAAGTTAGTTAGCGATTACTTCTTGCATCTTTAAGAAGATCAGCCACTAAGAAGCCAAGCTCTAGTACTTGATCTGCATTAAGACGTGGGTCACATTGTGTTTTATATCTTTGTGCTAAGTCATGCTCAGATAAACCATAAGCGCCACCTGTACATTCAGTGACATGTTGACCTGTCATCTCTAAGTGAATACCACCTGGATAAGAACCTTCAGCATTATGAACTGCGAAGAATTGGCTTATTTCACGTAATATATTATTAAAGCTACGTGTTTTATATCCGTTACTGGCTTTTTCTGTGTTTCCATGCATAGGATCAGAAGTCCAAACTACTTTACGGCCTTCTTGTTCAACACGGCGAACAAGTGCTGGAAGTTTATCAGCAAGCACATCAGCGCCCATACGTGTGATCAATGTTAAACGTCCTGGAATATTATCAGGATTTACAGCATCAATTAAACGAATTAAATCGTCTGGGTCCATTCCCGGACCTACTTTTACACCAATTGGGTTTTTGATACCACGGAAGAATTCAATATGTGCATGATCTAATTGCCTTGTTCTTTCACCAATCCATACAAAGTGAGCTGAACAGTCATACCAATCACCAGTTAAGTGATCTCTGCGAGTCAATGCTTCTTCGTACCCTAATAAAAGCGCTTCATGCGAAGTATATAGACTGGTTTCTTTAATACTAGGCGCATTGCTTGCATTTATACCACATACTTCCATAAACTCTAACGCTTCTTGGATCTTCGCAGCAAGAATTTGGTATTTTTCTTTAAGTGGATTGGCTGCGACAAAGCTCATGTTCCAGCGGTTAACTTGGTGTAAATCAGCTAACCCACCTTGTGCAAATGCACGTAATAAGTTTAGTGTGGCAGCACTTTGATGATATGCAGTTAAAAGTCGTTTAGGATCCGGTACGCGGGCTTCTGCTGTAAAATCGATACCGTTAACAATATCGCCACGATAAGATGGTAAATCGACACCGTTGATTGTTTCTAAATCAGCAGAGCGTGGTTTGGCATATTGGCCAGCCATACGTGCAATTTTTACTACAGGACATTTACCGCCGTATGTTAAAACAACAGCCATTTGTAATAATGTTTTAAAAGTATCACGGATCCCTGCAGCATTAAATTCTGAAAAAGACTCAGCACAATCGCCGCCTTGTAATAAAAAGGCTTTACCTTCACATACATCAGCTAGTTGCTTATAGAGGCTTCTAGTTTCTTCTGCAAAAACTAAAGGTGGTGCACTATTTATTTGACTTTCAATACTCGCTAATTCTGCAAGGTCTGGGTATTGCGGTTGTTGCACAATTGGGGATTCTCTCCAACTGTTAGGACTCCAAGATTTCACTGTTATTTCCTCATTCCGTATAACAATATTAAAATTTTATACATATTTTTATGTATACATTGAATCTACCTATCTTGTAGTAAATTTCAAGATGAAATTTGCTTAAATCCCGATTATTTGCAAGATACCTTCATTTGTCTCAACTAATGAGTGCTTTGGTAGCTTAAAAACATCAAGTAAAGTTGTTATTTCAATATCGCGACTATCTTTTAATACGCTATGTATCCGGCCATTATTTATAATTATACAAGGTTGAGCTAAATTTAAGGCTAAGTTCAATTCATGGTGACTTATGATAATAGCTATTTTTTGTCCTAAACTTGCTAGAAACTGATTAAGCCATAATTTATGTGCTACATCTAAACCGGTAAAGGGTTCATCTAATAATAAACATGCAGCAGGGTTATCTTGAAGTTCACAATGCAATAAGACCCTTGCTAAATGGGCTCTTTGCGATTCCCCACCTGATAATCCGGTAATGACACGATCTAATAGCGGTTCTAAATCTAATCCTTTTATAATTAGGCTGTTTAGACATAAATTTTCTATATCTTGATCAGTTAACGATAATGTAATCGTAAGCATGGCTCTAACAGTTAATGAAAAATGCGCTGATTGCTTTTGAAGTAAGTAAGCTCTAACTTTACTTAAATGCTTTAAGTTTAATGGGGTTGCTTCCACATCATTTATAAATATTTCACCACTGTCAGCTGAAATTAGACCACTTAACAAGTTTAGGAAACTGGTTTTTCCTGCTCCGTTAGGGCCCAATAAATGATGTACTCCGGGGCTGATTGTTAATTCAATATTAGATAATTTAAATTTTTTACTCACGCAGTAATTTACATTTGAAACAGTAATCATTACAAACCTTGGTTTTTAAAATGCTTAAACAGAATTAATAAGAAAAATGGTCCGCCAATTGTTGCTGTTACCAAGCCTAAGGGTAGCTGTAAAGACATGGCTGTTCTAGAAATCCATTCGATGATAATCATGCAAGTCGCGCCATTGATAATTAACATAGGTAATACTAGTTTATTATCGTGTCCAAACTTCATCCTTGTTGCGTGAGGTACTAATAAACCAATAAAAGCAATTACACCACCAAGGGCAACTGCGCATGCAGCCAAAGCACTTGCTACAACCAACATATATTTTCTAAGCTTATTGACTTTGACACCATATAAACTTGCGTTTTGATCTCCTAAATATAATAAGTTTAAATCACTACTTTTATATACGGCTACTACACTACATACAATAGCTATCACACTGATAAATATGATTTGTGCATAGGTTACATGTTCAAAACTGCCTAGCATCCAAAGATTAAATGTGCGTAGTTGTTCATTTTCGGAATAAAAGATTAACCAACTTGTAAGTGCCGATATGAGAGTTGTAAGACTAATCCCACTTAAAATAAGTGCTGCACTAGAGTATTGGCCAAGCACTTTTGCTAACTTAAAAATAATAGTAACGGCAATTAATGCACCTAAACCAGAGCATGAAACTAAAAAGAACACATCATACCTAATGTTTAAGTGTCCAAACAACGCTGCTCCCAAGATAATAAATAGAGATGATAAGCTAGACACACCTAATAACCCTGGCTCAGCTAGTGGGTTAGATAATAGTATTTGGAATAAATGCCCACTTAGTGCTAAACATGCACCAACTAAAACAGCAGTTAAAATCTTAGGTAATCTTAATTCATAAACAATAACGCTTTCAATTTGAGATAAACCAAGAGGACTTATGTTTGTTGATGCAATACCACCAAAATACAAAGCAACTATAGAGGCTAGTATTAGTGAGGAGATAGCGAATGTTATACGTTGAACATTAACAGTCATGTACTGTTCCATTTATCTGATTGCTATTTATAGATGACAACCCCATGAAATGTTTTATATATCTTGCATAGATACGAGATATATAAGAATTCTTGTTTAAGTTTTGCAATAGAACGACCTATTTTAACAGTAATAAAATTTTAGACAGTTTACAGACATTCGCATTCTAAATCTAAAAGAAGATCTTACAAACCAGACCAAGAACACATCATACCTATTAGTTAGAAATATAATGCGTGTCCCCGAGTGATAAGTAAAAAAGAATTTCACATTAGAAAGTGATAAAATGAATTATAAATTTTAACCGTCTGATATATAGATGAATATTAAGTTTGAAATACGAAGTCAGTTCGATAATATCGAAAATCTGATTGATCAATTAATAATAGAGCTAAAACAACAAGAATTAATATATTGTAGTTATTATCAATTACCTGAAGTATCTACAGATACCGAATCTCAATTCAATGAAGAAATTTCAGTAACAGCTTTAAATTCTGACCAGGCATTTAAAAAATGTTGCGATTCATTTAAAGATTTTTATAAACGAACAGAGCTTAGTGGTCGAGTCCTAAAAAGACATCCAGGAATAATAGCCATAAAATCTGAAGAACCCGATTTAATTATTCAAAGAATTAAACAAATTAATGAAGCTAAACATAAACTTAAGAATATTATTATTGATAGTGGTAACAATGATGCACGATTTGAATTAGTTCATAGTGCGGTACCAAATTTAATCACGTTATGTGCTTACAGAAATATTCATTATGAAACGCAATCCCCCTACTCGATTAGGTTTACATGGATGAACAAACATTCTATAAAACTTTTATCAAAATCAGAGGCCTTAACTTTATTAGATAATTCTGAAATATTTGGTAGCACAAACAAGATTTCTAGCCAAAGCTGGCATGACATTATTCAAAAAGAAAAATTGAATGTATTAAGTTTAAAAGATGATGAGAAATTAAGAATAAGAAGACCAACACGTGTCAGTCCTCAAGTTAACATCAGGTATGATGCTAACAATAGATATCACGTAAGTGCAGCTTTGCCTTTTATTATTATAAATCCAGATAGCGAAGTTAAATTCGGAGTCTTAAAAGATTATATAAAAAAAGATAATCACCCAAGAAAAAAACAAAACCATTACCTGATTGAGAGATTGTACTTAGAAAAAAGCTCATAAAAATTTAGCCAGAAGAATATCTGGCTATTTAAAAAATATTTATTCAACAAATTGATCGATTTTATCTTCGTCAATAGTCAGTGTCGGTTCAACAATTCTTTTTCCACCTTGAATCTCAATTCTTTTATTTTGTTTATTTAAAGTCAAGATCTCTTCACAAAATTCATTAGTTGGATGTAGCTCATATGTATAGTCGATAATTTTTCCTGTCTTATCATCTTTCACATTAGAAATACTATAATCAGAAATGGCACCGTTTGTGATTAAGTCTTTCATTGTTGTAGTCATATCGCGGCGTAATGCTTTAAGTTTATTTTCACTAATATCATCAGTTGAATAAATTGAGCCATATTTTTCCATAATTGATAATAATCTAAAATGATGGGTTTTCCCTGGTGCAGCATATCGCCATAAGTGATAAAGCCTTAACATCATCCAGCGAGATAAACCTCGTTTTTGTTCTTGCGCTCGATTAAAGTAATATCCTTTATATTCCAAGTTATCGATCATGTTATGAACAAAAGCATTCAAACATGCAACACACTTTATATTACCGCCTTGTCCTTTTTTGCCGCTAAAATGTAACGAAGACAAAAAGTTCATATTTGATTCATAAAATGAATCATCAACATCCGAATTTTTAGTATCATTTGCAGAATATTTAAAAGAGAGCTTTGAACCTTGTAAGGCTTCTAAAGCTTCTTTTATTTGAGGAAAGGGCATTGATTGTCCCACAGATTTCAACTCTTGGGCCAATTCGTTCATAGAAAATACAACAGCATATTGTATCCCTGATTTAAAGTTAATTTTTACAATCTTACCTTTCGAAGCCAGTCTAATTAATGCGCGTTCTACTTTTTCTTCTCTATCTGATGGCCACACTAAAAATTCAACATCTTCTCCATTTTGACGTGTACTCACAACAGCTGGTGTAATTTTTATTTCACCAGTGTATTGAATACCATCAACTTTTTCAGATATTTTACGTGTAATTATGGTTCTTTTTGGCGCTTCTTCTAAAGGCAGCTTTTTATGACCTGATCTTACAAATCGGCCCCACAAATCATAGTGGTTAAAAGTATTAGAATATGAACGCAAATCCTGGTACATGGTATTATCAACTGAAACTCGTACATCTTTATTATCAGTAAACAAAGCAAGACTTTCATTATCTCTTGCGCTTTCAACTCCCTGAATTTGACCTCTTAGAGAATCTGGTAGATTTTCTACAGAGATGTTTACCTTTGGTTTCATGATTTTTACCATTATTTTTATTAGACAGTTAATAACAACATATATTAAGTAAAATGTTAATCTTTTAAGTTAGTATAAAACTGATCTGATATAAATAATTTTGTATAGATCATTTTTTTACTAAGCTGACGCCGTTAATTCACTCTCAGATCATATTTTTACTAAGATAAACTTACAAACCATTTTTTTACTAACTCAAATAATGTTCATATGACACTAATTGCTGTTTTTTCATACTTAATAGCATAATTTGTGAATAGAATGCGTATTTACTTAGTAAAAAATTGATCTGAGAATAATTTTATAAAGAACTTGTTGATAAAATCATTTCTAATTAGTAAAGATCTGATCTCCACCTAGTCAAGATCAGATCTTTACTTACAAAAGGAAGCTTTATTTTTTATTTTAGTGGATAACAAGCTAAATAGAATTAGTATAATATTGATCTTTATACTTTTATTGTTAATAACTCATTGGATAAACTGTGACTAAACGCGATATTTCATTAACAGTTAGTATTTTATTGATCTACGAGTTATAAAAGAACTGATCTTTACCAAGTTAAAGTCTGATCTGTTTATTTTATTTAAATCCCCTTAAAACAATAAGTTAAACTAAATATCTTAGTCCTTATCCTTTAATACCTATATATTTAACCAAATTTAATCTTATATATTATCCTTTAGTTAAATTTTAACTAATAAATGTTTTTCTTTTTAATGAATGTCTATCAATAAAAGTGTTTACTTCATTTAAAGGCGACATTATAATAGCTGTTCACCAGTAAGGATATTATAATGACAATAAGTAAAAGTGCGCTAGATACCTATAAATTGCTCAAAGCAACAGCCACAGTTGCAGAAGACTCATTAGAAGGGCGTATTCAACACTACCGAGCTCATCTAAAAACAGAAGAAAAAGAGCTTAGGACATACACTCAAAAAGCGGCAGCTGATTTATTAGGTTGTAATAATCGTACTTTAAAACGACGTCACGACCAAGGAGACTTCAATGACCTTGATATACGTCGTGGTGCAAATGGTCACTATGCTTATACATTATCAAATATTCATCAAATGGCTGAAATTCTAGGCATCGAAGCTCAAAATAGAAAGCCTAACGATAAACTTCAAGTAATTATCGTTAATTCTTTAAAAGGTGGCTGTGGTAAAACAACCAGTCTTGTAAATATTGCAGCTGCTTTAGCTACGACAAATATTAAACGTTACAGAATTGGTATTATTGATTTAGATCCACAAGGTTCATCATCTAGTTTCTTTCCACCTACAGAGCCAGATCCAATTACTGTGGGAGATTTAATGCGTGATTGTATTGAATTTGAAGAAAATGAAAGCCAAAAAGATGTGGTTTCTAGTGCATTTTTACCTACTCATATTCCTAATATTCGTGTTTTACCGTCAGGTATGGATGATTTCTATTTTGAACATGAAACTGCAACACAACTAAATGAAAATCATACTTATTCTGAAAACCGTCACTATCACAAGTTATTAGAAAAAGTGATTCAGCCTGTAGAAGACGAATTTGATATCATTTTAGTAGATACAGCCCCTTCTCTTAACTTTATGTTTTACAATGCTTTAATGGCCTCAACAGCCATGTTAATTCCTGTACACCCAGAAGCTGTTGATTTTGACGCTAATAATAAATTCTTAAAACGTCTTGCAGAAATCTATCATACAGTTGCTGCTTTGGGGCACGAAGGGTGGGACTTTATGCAATTTGTTGTGACTAATTATGTTAAAGGAAATCATTCTCAGCGAGACATTGTAAAAGATATTAGAAGCGCTTTTGGTAGACAAGTGATGAGTTATCCAATCAACCATAGCTCAGCAATTACAGCCAGTTCTTCATCTTTTAATACTATTTTCGATCAAAAAACATCTGATAGTTTAGCGAGTCGTGAATCTTTAATTAAATCACAAGAAAATATTAAAGATGTTGTAGATGAATTAGAGATGTTAATCAGATCAAATTGGGCATCAACACAATGCCAACTGGAAAGTGCGTAGAAAGGTATAAATAATGGCTAAAAAACGTAAAAATGATACAAGAATAGACCCTTTTGCTTCAGCTGTAGAAGCAAGTAGTTTAGATCAATTACTTGAAAACGCAGCTGTTGGTGATGAGATCACCATGCCTGCTCCTTCGGATCCAAGCCGTATAATTCGTCTTAGTTGTAAGATCATCACATCTGACAAAATAGAATCTTCAACACGTGTTTACGGAAAAAATAGACGAGAGCAGTCTTTATTATCTAAAGCTTCTGTAGCAGATATACTACCTGCAATCAGCTCTGATGGCAGAAATCAACACCCCGCACTTAGCTGGAGTAAAGACGGTATTGAACATGTACTATCGGGCTCTCGCCGACGTAAAGCCTGTTTATTAAGTAATGCAGATTATATCGTTTTAACATCTTCTGACTTTACAGATGAAGACGCTAAAATTTTAGCTGTTTCATCAGATCAATATATTGCCCCTAGTTTATGGGAGCTTGGTAAAGCATATGACGAAACGCGTAGTGATCTTATAAGCCAAGGTAAAAAAGGTTCATACAGAGAAATTGCAGCTATTGAAGGGGTTTCACATACAGCTATAGCAGACTCTCTAAAAGCTTTTACAAAAATTCCTAGTGATGTACTTGCTTTATACCCTACAGCTAACCACGTTGGCCGTGAAATCGCCAAAAAACTGATGCTGGCAATAGATTTAGATGCAGATGGCTTTTTATCACGAGTTAATTATTTAAAAGCTAATTTTAATGCCTTTATTTTAGATACTGATGATAAAACTTCGTCAGCTATAACTAAGCAATTAACTGAAGTTAAAGCTGAAACTAAAATAAAACGTGAATCTTTAGATTTTAATAACAAATATATCAATGCTCATCGCAACGCTAAAACCGGTGATCTCGTGATTAAAATAGATAATAACGTTATGACAGACAAAAGGTTTGAGCAATTATCTAAATTATTAACACATTTTAATTAGTAAAATACTGATCTAAAGTGTTTTCAACCTTAGTATAAATATGATCTATTTCTTTATTAATGAGATCTAGATCATTTTTTTACTAAGTTTTAATTGCTATTTTCCCCCTTTATTTCCTATTTAATTGCTTGAAAGTACCTTTACAACCTGTGTTAGTAAAAATTTGTTCTGTTATTTTTTTTGTTGTTTAATTCTTGTGGGTAACTTGTTTAAAACTTGTTTTTAGTGTGTTATTAACTTGTGTTGTAATCCCCCTTTACATTATTGTTTATTTTATTTTTATACTTAGTAAAATTTTGATCTGAATTTATTTTTTTGATTTTGATAAATTTAATGCTTTAGCTTAGATCTTATAAGCTCTATACTGGAGCAATCTTTGATTTTTTACTGGTTGCAGATGTCCAAAGGCTTAACTAAAACAGATCTAATTGCTTTGTTTGATGAAATAAAAAAAGAGCAAGAAGTTGCGTTTCCAATTACAGAGGGGTTCTTAAAAAGATACTTTAAACCAGCTGTATTTGAAAAGGCTAAACAATGTTTAACAAAAGATCTTGTTAATTGGGTTGAAAGTGATGATAAGTTTACTCAGGTCAGTGCTGAAGTTTACAGTGAATCGGGTGATATTTTTCATCAACATATTCAAATCAAAAAATCTCACGCTGATTTATCTATTTCAGGATTATGTTCATGTAAGATTGGTAAAAAATGCCATCATATAGGTGCTGCGCTATTAAAGTTAAAAACCCAACATTCGGGTCTCTTTGGAAAGCACTATTTATTACATGATTGGTTTAATCAGCTCGAACAGTTAAAAAAACAGCGTCAGACTACCAAAAAAGACGTTATATTATTTGTAATTGAAAAGCATGATAATGGTTTAGTGCTTGTACCAAAACAATCGTCGCCAATTTCCAATGGTCGATATTCACAAGGTAGACCACTTACAAAGCAGCAATTAAACAGTTTAGTGACTCCTGAGCATATAAACGAAAGTGATTTTAGGTTATTAAGTTGGATCCGCTCTCAAAATTCTTTTGGTCAACTTGTATTAGAAAACCGTTGGGGCGTAATGGCTTTAGTGCAAATGGTTGCTACCGGACGGTGTTTTTGGCAAGACTCTAGACAAGCAATAAGGTTATCGGCACAAAGACCGCTCGATATATCTTGGCGAGAAACTGATACGATTCATGAGCTAAACCTCAGTCTACCTCAGTGTGATAAATGGCAAGTGTTTAATACGACACCTCCTTATTATATAGATGTAAACAACTTTGAAATCGGTGAACTTGAAACATCTTTAACAGCCGCTGAAGTATCTCATTTATTTACAATTCCGCCTGTCGCGGATGAAATGTTTGATCACGTTAATCAGCAATTTAAACGTATTTTTGGTTCTGCTTTAATTCAAAAGTCTGAATCTAAAGCTTTAACCAATGAAGATGTTGTACCGCGTTTGTCTCTTGTTAAACATGAAGATCTTAGTTTGTTTCATCTTCAGTTTTCATATGGCAAAAAAATACATGAATTAAACCTAGATGAGCAGCAAGATGCACAAATAAAAACGGCATTTGAAGATACTTGTTTAAACCGTTTACAAAATTGTGGGTTAATTTTAAGTAAAGGGCCTGTTGAAAAAGCATGTTATCTTACTTTTAATGCTTCAGATGAATCTTCTCCACAGCATCACTGGTTTGTAAATGAAGTATGTAAGCAGCTATCAGATGAATCTTGGGTGATAAATACGAAAGCGTACACAGATCCTGATATTATTTTAACGCCGCTTATTTTAGCTATGACACGAAGCCGAATTAATAAACTTTCTGTTGCCCCTTATTTTGATATTTCAGATAAAACGGTATATTTAAGTGATTTACTGACTTCTGCAGCCCTGTGTAATAACAAATCTCATTTATTTAACTATTATAAATATCAAGATACTTGGTTAGCGGTTCATAAACCTGACTTAAATTGTATTTTTGATTTATTAGCACAATTTTATGCTAATAAAACTGTGCCTAAACGATTAAGTTTACCGCTATCATACGCCTCTTCTTTTTCTGATTTTGACGATAGTCAGATAGATTGTGCTGATAAGGCTTTATTAGAGCTTATTACACAAGTTTCTAATCCTGATTTTCATGATTCTCTTGTGATACCTAAAGGTTTAAATGCCACCTTAAGAGACTATCAAAAACAAGCGGTAAATTGGTTACAGTTTTTAAGAAAACATCAACTCGGTGGGATCTTAGCCGATGACATGGGACTAGGTAAAACGCTGCAAACAATTGCTTTTTTGTTATCTCAAAAAGAAACAACAGGATTAAAATCGCCAGCTTTAATTATTTGCCCTACTAGTTTAGTTTCAAACTGGGTGAAAGAAATTAATCGATTTGCTCCTGATTTAAACGTATTGGTAAGTCATGGCGCTAGCCGTAAAAATATATTCAATCAAATTAGCAGTGCAGATTGTGTAATTACGACCTACCCATTGATCACTCGTGATAATACGGTTTATGAAGAATTACATTTTAGCCATGTGATATTAGATGAAGCGCAAACGATAAAAAATAACCAAGCTAAAATCTCGCGCGCTGTAAAAGCGTTAAGCAGTGATTTTAATTTGTGTTTAACCGGTACTCCTGTTGAAAATAACTTAAAAGAACTTAAATCATTACTCGATTTTGCTATGCCTGGGCTTATAGGTTCCATGGCCCAGTTTAAAACCTATTATCAAGTACCTATTGAAAAAGAGCATAATGAGCAAAGAGCTGAACAATTAAAAAACTTAGTGCTGCCATTTGTTTTACGTCGAACAAAAGAGCAAGTATTAACTGAATTACCTGCTAAAACTGAACTTGTTCGTATGATTGAGTTAGCACCAAAACAACAAATGGTATACCAAGGCATTCGAGCCAATATGGAACAAAAAATCAAAGAGCTATTTAAAGAGCAAGGCGCTGATAAAAGCCGTTTTGCATTCCTTGAAGCGCTACTTAGGTTACGCCAAGCATGTTGTGATCCTAGATTAGTTAATGGCGCAGAAGACCTAGAGCAGCAAGATTTACTGCCTAATATAAGTAATACATCTGACAGTGCTAAATTAACTTGGTTATGTGAAAACATACCTTTAATGTTAGCGAAAGGACGTAAGATTATTATATTCAGTCAGTTTACAAGTATGCTATCAATTATTGAGCAAGAGCTGGTTGAGTTGAATGTTAAATACAGTATTCTAACAGGAAAGACTAAAGATAGAGACGAAGCTGTAAACAGCTTTCAAAATGGTGATAACCCTATTTTCTTAATTAGTTTAAAAGCAGGTGGTACAGGGCTTAATTTAACTAAAGCGGATACGGTGATTCATTACGACCCATGGTGGAATCCAGCTGTTGAAAGACAAGCTACCGATAGAGCACATAGAATTGGTCAGTTAAAACCTGTGTTTGTTTATAAGTTAATTTGTCAAAATTCGATAGAAGAGCGAGTTTTCCAAATGCAGCAAGATAAAGCGGAATTAGCTGATAGTTTCTTTGATGCCAAAGGCGGGAAATTTAATACTCAAACTGAAGACCAAATGTTGAATTTATTATCTGAAAATAATTAAATTCATTTTATTTCAATTTATTTTGAACTAAATCTAAAAAGCTTAGTCTACTTAAATAGGCGCTGATAATGACAATTATATTATTAACGTCTATCCCTGAAAGTTGAATGTTATTCCCCATTGATTACAGAATTTTGTAATATTAACCAGTCTATTTAGACTGGTTTTTTTATGCTTATTTGTCCCCAATCGTGACATTAAATTTCAAATATGTGAGAATCATTAATAATTGGAGTATTTATTCGGTTTTAATGTGCGTAAAGTTAGTTTTGGTTTCTCTCTTATTGAATTAATAATTGTTATTTTAGTGATAACGATTATGTCTGTTATCGCTTTGCCAAAATTTCTGAATATTCAAAAAGATGCGCAAATTTCGATACTGGACAATTTTTCAGGCAGTTTTAAAACTTTAACTGATATGGTTTACGCAAAAGCGGTATTACAAAATAAAGAAAAGCTTTCTAACGTATCAGTGTCTATAAATAATAAAAATATCAATACTTACTTTGGCGTACCACAAGAGATTTGGAATAATGCTTTAGGAGAGTTACTTAATAGTGATATTTATTATAGCGGTAATGGCTATTATGATTATAATGGCGGTAATACAGCAGATACTGTAGTGTGCACTCAAGCAAGTATATGTGTTATAGATCAAACTCCTTCAAGTACTATAAAGTCAGGTTTAGCTGGTTGGGGAATGTTTTTCTTTCCTAAAGGGCGATCATTAGCTGATGATTGCTACGCTTATTACTCATTTTCACAAGATGGTAGTAAAATCACTTTCAAAGAAATAGATACAGTCATTGTTGGTTGCTAAATTAATTTCAAATTATTTTGAACTAAATCTAAAAAGCTTAGTCTACTTAATTAGGCGCTGATAATGATATTTGTATTATTAACTAACGCCTATCCCTGAAAGTTGAATGTTATTCCCCATTGATTACAGAATTTTGTAATATTAACCAGTCTATTTAGACTGGTTTTTTTATGCCCTCTTTTAAGCTTATCCTATAATTTTAATTGTATGTTTGTTTTTTGAACTGCTTGTACTTTTTATGGGTGCATGTGTTTCATTGCGAATATTTTTACAATGTAAAGCGTTTAAATTCAATGGTATATATATTTAAAAACAACCTTTTCACATTAATATATTTAGTTAATATCTGTATATTAATACCTGTGATATACGAAAGCTCGTTATTCTATATAGCATTCAGCAATTTAGTTATCATGAAACATCCCTACGTTTTAAGCTCCTTAGTGCCCCTTTGGAGCTTTTTTTATGTTTGGATTATTTAGGTTTAAAGTTGGGAATAAATGTAGGCAGGATTGAGTTTTAAGCTGTAATTACAGTTTATGCTTCATATAATTCTAATGGCAAATTATCAGGATCATTAAAAAAGGTAAATTTTTTACCTGTGTGCTCATCTACTCTTATGTCTTCTACTTCAATCATATTTGATTTTAAATATCTCGAAACCTCTTCAACTGAATCAACTAAAAAAGCGAGATGTCTTAATCCTTGTGCTTCAGGATAACTTGGTCGTTTAGGTCTATCAGGAAATGAGAATATTTCTAATTGAGTACCGTCTAGCAGTTGTAGGTCTAACTTATAAGAGTCTCTTTCTTGCCTGTAATTTTCGGAGATTATCTCCAGTCCTAAAATCTTGGTATAGAAAGTTTTTGTTTTTTTATAATCAGAGCATATGATGGCAACATGATGCACACCTTTAATATATGATTTATTCAATTTAAATTCCAAGCACTTGTTTTAGTTTATCTGCTCCAGCTCGGCTAGTGCTCAGTTCTGATTTTTTATCATCAGCCATAATCACCATTAACTTACCGTTAAACCAACGTTGGATCTCTTTAATTTTATCTATATTAACTAAATAACTTCTGTGAATGCGAACATATTGTGATTCAGATAAATTGAGTTCTAATTGATCTAAGGTTTCATTTAAATAATGCTGTTTATCATCATTTACTGCAAAGCTATTTCCTTGTTCTGATTTGATATAAAAAATGTCATCGGGAGATAAAATAATCATGCGTTCACCACTTTTGCTTATTAACCTTTTCATAGGCTGTTGTGGGCGATTAACTTGTTCAGAGTGAACTTGTAGCGCTTCTTTTTGTAAAAAGGCTGTATAAGCTTTATCTATTGCGCTTTTTAGCCTTGCTAAAGGAAATGGTTTTAATAAATAATCTGTTGAGGCCTGTTCAAATGCGGCGATTGCGTATTGATCATAAGCGGTCGTAAATATCACCATGGGCTTGTGTGTTAATAAGCTTAATAAGTCCATACCATTAATTTCAGGCATTTGAATATCCAGTAGTACTAAGTCTGGTTGTTCATCATTAATAAGGGTTATGGCTTCTTTACCTGTTGTTGCAAATCCAACAACTTCAATATTTGGAATTAAACTTAATTGATGGCTTATCTTTTCTCTTGCAGGTAGCTCATCATCAGCAAATACAATACGCATTATGGGTTGCTCTTTATTCATACTGTCATCTCCAATAGAACTTCTGCGCCATTTTTATTATTTAAAGTTATTTTTCCTTGATTAAGCTGCGCAACTCTTTGTTGTAAGTTTTTCATCCCTACACCTTGTCCATATCCTTGAGATAATACTGTTTCATTAAAACCTGAACCATTATCGCTAATAATAACTTTTAGAAGGTCATTTTGTTTTTCAACTTTTATATTGATAATTAATTCAGTTTGTTTTGCATTATGTTTAATCGCATTTTCTACTATGGGTTGTAATAATAAAGGCGGTATGTGGTGCGTTAAAAGGGAGTCTAAAATGTCATAATTAACAATTAACCTATCGCCAAATCGTGCTTTTTCAATATTAAAATACTTATTAATAATATCGATTTCTTGTTGTAGGGAAATGCTTTTAGATTGGGCTGTATCGAGCGAGTAGCGTAAAATATCCGCGAGCTCATGTAGTACCTCATCTGCGAGATCCGGTTTTGTATGTATATAAGCAGATATTGTATTTAGGCTATTAAACATAAAATGTGGGTTAAGTTGATATCTCAGAGTTTCTAGTTGGGCTTGTTTTTTTGCTGATTTTTCTATTGCAATGCCCTTTTTATGTTCTATGAACCTAGATACAAAATAAATAGGTACGGCCCAAGTGAATCCGCCAAAAATAACAAATGCGCCCATTGATTTATATTCGCTAAATGTAAATTGCAGTATTTTATCTGTCATCATCATACCGAGCGTTAAAATGACAACTGAAATACTTAACTCTAAAATTGTGTAGTGAATTTTTATATTTCTTAGCTTTAATATGATGGCTGCACTTAACCAAACAGGTAACCAATAAAAACACACAAACCAGATTGTTGTCGCTTTTAATGTGCCCAGTGAAATATCATTTATCCCTGCTAATATTAATCCTGTCGTAAAAATTAAATCGATAAATAATAAAATGAAAAAGCTATATTTAAAAAAGGGGTGGCGTAGCATTGTTTTCTCTTTGAGTTATTGTATTTTTAAACAAGATAGGCATGTACCTATCTTGTTAGCATATCAAATTTAAAAGTAAGATATTTCTTTAACTAGAATTTTATTTCTTTTATCTGATATTTCAGTATTGGGTGCTGTTCTCCAAACAAAACTTAAACCTGATAAACTTTTTGCTGACCATTGCTTTTTAGCACCATAACCAAACTGTTTTAGGGTGTTAAATGGTATTTTTACAGTTTGCCATTGTGAACTGGGTTGTATGTTAGTATAAAAATGATCCCAATCTTTCACTTCACTATGATATACGGAGATCCCAAAAGGAATGTTAGAACCTTTAAATGTGACTTTTATACCTTGATAATTTGAGGCATCAGCAGGTTTATTAAACATTAATTGTGTGCCCGCCCAAGCACCAAACCCAGTTGGTTTTCCTAAAACGGTTTTTACAATAAGCTCATTTTCTGTGTTATTCACTTGAGAGCTTGATTGCCCTCCCATCATTTTATCGCTTATTGGCTGCCATTTTAATTCACCTTTAAAGTTATCGATTACTTGCGTTGCTTTATTCGCAATTTCTGTTTGTGCATGACATTTTTCACCTTGAGGTAAAATTTTGGCATTTTTTGCAATTAACTCATCTCGATTAACTAATTTACCTGATTTATAAACTGAGTTTATTCTTGATAAATTTGAAATGTTTTTTAAGGGGTTATCATTTAAAAGAATAAAGCTTGCCTCAAAACCTGGTTTTAATTGCCCTATTACGTTTGCTTGATTAATGACTTTTGCCGCATCAGATGTTGCTGCGTTAATTATATGCCCAGGTTTTAGCCCTGCTTTATTTAAAGCTTGTATTTCATTGTGTAAGCCAGATCCATGAAGTGTATAAGGGTTACCAGCATCAGAGCCTGTTCCTATCACTACGCCTGCTTTATATAAGGTGATTACATTTTTATATGCAATATTATGTTTTTTCCATACCTGCTTTTTCCAAACGGAAGGCTCTGGCACATTTTCAAATAAACAATGCTGTAGTTTTTTATGTACCGTTTTTAACAAATGGGTTTGGTTACTGATCTGTTGATTTTCATGTTCTTCATTGTGATTATGATAAACAGCTAATGTAGGAATATAAGCCACTTTATTATCGATCATTAGTTTTATAAATTCTTCATCAATAAGTTCGGAATTAATTCCGTGTGCTAAAGCTGTTGCACCTGATCTGATCGCTCTTTTTCCATCTTGTAATGTTGAAACATGCACAAAATAAGGTAAACCAGCTGTTTTTGAACGTCTTCCTATTTCTGCTAATTGATTATCGGTGAGGGATTTACCGTGGCCACTAAATGTTTCAATAACCGCTTTTGTGACATTTGGCTTTTTTGCCATATGTTGTTGCCATAATGCAGCTATCGCATCATCACTTGTGACTTCAAGTGCTGCGCCGCCAAATTGCGTTCCGTGACCTCCTGGATTGGTAAATAAAGCGCCAGCATAAAATAAATTTGGTGCAATTTGTTGTTCGGTTAATGATTTTGCTTCACTTAAAGTATTGTCAAAAGAGAACAAATCAACAATGTTTGTCACACCTAAATATAAGTTAGAGTTAAAATGTGACGCAACAGGTAGATATTGAAACTCAGCGCCATAATTGCTGCCAGAAGCACCTAAATGAACATGTAAATCTATCAAACCGGGGACAATATATTGGCTATTCGCATTGATCACTTCATCTGCTGATTTCGCTATTTGATCCATGCTTGTTGTTTCAATGATCTTGCCATCTTCTATATATAAACGACTTAGCGCAGAAAATGTCTGACTTTCATTTTGATATAATTTTACGTTATCTATTCTTAAATCTATGGCATTAACATTTAAACTCATCAATAAAGCTGAAATTGCAGTTAGATTAATTTTCATTATTCCACTTCCTTGTTATTAAATTTAGAAAAACCATGCTTACTTATGTGCATCACTAATAAAATGAGGTTTAAAAAGATAAGTGATGAAAACACTGTATTCATTGAGATCAGATTTATACCTAGTACGTAGTTAAGTACTGATAATACAAAAACGATAATGCCTGCTAGTTGTGCTATTTTTTGTTCCATTATGAATTTCCCTTTGCTTTAAGCGTGTTATGTCATTGTTTTTGTTGAGCCAAATGTAGCCTTTATGCTTAGGGTTGTCGGTATGATTACTTTGAACTGACATTATTTCCTTTTGAATCGACAGAAAGTTTATTTAAGATTACTCAGATCAAAATTTTACTAAGTTGTTTCTAATATCGGATTTAAAGT
Organism: Pseudoalteromonas sp. C2R02; assembly: GCF_018860845.1. NCBI lineage: Bacteria > Pseudomonadati > Pseudomonadota > Gammaproteobacteria > Alteromonadales > Pseudoalteromonadaceae > Pseudoalteromonas > Pseudoalteromonas sp. C2R02. The sequence continues at coordinate 55,881 of NZ_JAHKQC010000044.1, forward strand.
CTTGTTTTAGTATAAAAATGATTCATAGGTAATATCTTTGGTATTTTTTAAATGAATATAGACTCGTGTTTTTGTATTTTTTGAGTGATTTTTGTTAAAAAATTATGAAATTGTATGGTTTTTATTCTTAAAAGATGCTGTGACTTAGTAAAAATTTGACCTGAAAATGATGATCATTAACCTTAGTTAGTAAAAATTTGATCTCCGATTTCAAAAGTTGCTCTAAAACGGCTATTAAATAGGAAATATCTGCACTTCATAAGGGGTTTAGCGCATTTTTAGCAAGTTAAGCGCTATATATTCTTCTATTAGTAAAATATTGATCCGAATATATTCTTAAGTCGTTTACTTAGTAAAAAAGTGATCTGCGGTAGATCTTTATGTGATATTGGTTAGTAAATTCATTGCAGACGGGGTTGTAGGCAATGCTTTAGCTTTGCTAAAAGGCTCAATATAGTGATGTAAGCGTAAACGCTCACCTACAAATAGATAATGACTTTAGCGTTATGTCGGTTATTCCAATTTAATGTAGGCGATGCTTTAGCTTTGTTAAAAAGTTTAGCACTGTGATGTAAGCGTAAACGCTCACCTACAAATGTATGATGACTTTAATGTTATGTCGGTTATTAAAAACTTTGGCATTAAAAAAGGCTGCAATAGCAGCCTTTGAATTGTTGGAAGGAATAAATAAACTAGAACTGGTTCATTGTATTATCTTTACCTGACGCTTTTAGTGCTGCTTCACCTGCAAAGTATTCTTTATGATCATCACCCATATCAGAGCCTGCCATATTTTGGTGTTTAACACAGGCGATGCCTTGGCGAATTTCTTTACGTTGTACGCCTTGTACATAAGCAAGCATACCTTCATCACCAAAGTAACCTTTAGCTAAGTTATCAGTTGAAAGTGCAGCTGTGTGATATGTTGGTAAAGTAATTAAATGATGGAAAATCCCCGCTTCTTTTGCTGCATCAGCTTGGAAATTACGAATTTTCTCATCTGCTAGCTGTGATAATTCACTCGTATCATATTCTTCACTCATTAATGAGTTACGATCATAAGCTGATACATCTTTACCTTCTTCAACCATGGCATCAAATACTTGCTGGCGGAAATTTAATGTCCAGTTAAATGATGGTGAATTGTTATAAACTAGTTTTGCATTTGGTACTACTTCGCGAATGGCATTTACCATAGCACCAATTTGACCCACATGTGGCTTTTCAGTTTCAATCCATAATAAATCAGCGCCATTTTGTAGTGATGTAATACAATCTAAAACACAACGCGCCTCACCAGTGCCTTTCTTGAACTGATATAAATTACTTGCTAAACGCTTAGGGCGTACTAACTTACCATCTTGTTTTATTACTACATCACCATTGCCTAAATCATCAGCTGTCACTTCATCACAATCTAAAAATGCGTTGTATTGGTCGCCTAAATCACCAGGCTCTTTTGTAACTGCGATTTGTTTGGTTAGGCCTGCACCTAATGAATCTGTACGCGCTACAATGACACCATTATCGATACCAAGCTCTAGGAATGCATAACGTACAGCATTGATTTTAGCTAAGAAATCTTCGTGAGGAACGGTTACTTTACCATCTTGATGACCACATTGTTTTTCATCTGAAACTTGGTTTTCTATTTGAATACAACATGCGCCGGCTTCAATCATTTGCTTAGCCATTAGGTAAGTCGCTTCAGCATTACCAAAACCAGCATCTATATCAGCAATAATTGGTACAACATGTGTTACGTAGTTATCAATTTTGTCTTGTACTGCTGCTGTTTCTGCAGAGTTATTTGCTGCTTTTGCTGCATCTAGCTCTCTAAATAAGCCACCAAGCTCTCTCGCATCGGCTTGACGAAGGAATGTATAAAGTTCTTCAATTAAGCCTGCTACAGATGTTTTTTCGTGCATTGATTGATCTGGAAGTGGGCCAAATTCAGATCTTAATGCCGCAACCATCCAACCAGATAGGTATAAGTAGCGACGGTCTGTATTTTCAAAATGCTTTTTAATTGAAATCATTTTTTGCTGACCGATAAAACCATGCCAACACCCTAAAGACTGCGTGTATTTTGACGTATCAGCATCATAATTATCCATATCTGCGCGCATAATATCAGCTGTATACTTGGCAATGTCTAAACCTGTTTTAAAACGGTTCTGCATTTTCATTCTAGCTGCATATTCTGGGTTAATAGATTGCCAGTTATTGCCATTCACTTGGCATAAAGTAGCTACGTGGTCGATATCTTGTCTGTAGTTAGGAGTAGTGTCTGACATATTTATTTCCATCCATATTGCTTTTAGTTGTGAGAGAGTCGCTTCAACTTTTTATGTAGCGCTTGAAGCTCTGGTATAAACAATAGGCTGATTTGTTATGATTTCGTTAATTTATAGTTTCTATCACTAACATTTTTTCAGTGAATACCTAAATCAGCTGAGTTTCGCACTTTTAACTAAAGTTAAGGTAAAGTATTGGAATACAAGAATTACACCGTTCATTGAGGCAAATAACATGACAAGTAGAATCTCTCACTCTGGGTTGCAAATAGATCAAATTTTATATGATTTTGTTAACAATCACGCTTTGCCTGATACAGGTATAAGCCAAGATGCTTTTTGGTCTTCATTTTCACAGATCATTAAAATACTAACTCCTAAAAATAAAGCTTTATTGGCTAAAAGAGATGAGCTGCAAAAGCAAATCGATGCTTATCATAAAGAAAACCCTGTATGGGATGCGCAAAAATATCAAAATTTTCTAACTGAAATTGGTTACTTAGTTACTGAAAATAAAGACTTTAGTATAGAAACTCAGAATGTAGATGAAGAAATAGCTAAATTGGCTGGTCCACAGCTTGTTGTGCCTGTTAATAATGCCAGATTTGCTTTAAATGCGGCAAATGCACGTTGGGGATCACTATTTGACGCACTCTACGGTACAGATGTTATTTCACAGGATGAGGGTGCTGAAAAAACGAAAAGTTACAATGAAGTACGTGGCTTTAAAGTTGTTCAATACGCAAAAGATTTTTTAGATAAGGCGTTACCATTAAGTAGTGGTTCTCACCATGATAGTGAAAATTATGCCATCGTTGATGGTCAGTTAATAATACGTTTACAAGGCAATTTACAAGTAACATTGGCCGATAATAAACAGCTAATTGGTTACTCAGGTCAGATACAAAATCCAAGTAATATTCTATTTAAAAATAATGGGTTACATATAGAGTTGCAAATAGATCCGCAAAGCCAAATAGGTCGTTCTGATAAAGCGGGAATAAAAGATATTATTCTAGAATCTGCTTTAACAACCATAATGGACTGTGAAGATTCTGTTGCTGCAGTAGACGGTGAAGACAAAGCATTAGTTTACAAAAATTGGCTTGGTTTAATGCAAGGTAATTTAAGTGAAAGTTTTGAAAAATCAGGCCAATTAATGGAGCGAACTTTAAACTCAGATCGTAATTTTACTAACTTGAATGGTGAACCAGCAAGCTTAAAAGGTCGCAGCATGATGTTTGTGCGTAATGTTGGCCACTTAATGACAAATCCAGCTATTTTAGATGAGAATAATGAAGAAGTTTTCGAAGGCATTATGGATGCGATGATCACTTCTTTATGTGCAATGCATGACTTACAAGGCAATAGTCCTTATAAAAACTCATCAGCTCAAAGCATCAATATTGTAAAACCTAAAATGCATGGCCCTGAAGAAGTCGCTTTTACATGTGAATTGTTTACCCAAGTTGAATCTGCGCTAAATTTACCAAAAAACACTATAAAAATGGGCATAATGGATGAAGAACGCCGCACAACTGTAAATTTAAAAGCCTGTATTTATCAAGCTAAAGAGCGTGTGGTATTTATTAATACGGGGTTTTTAGATAGAACGGGTGATGAGATCCATACCTCTATGGAAGCGGGTATTGTGATGCCAAAAGCGCATATTAAATCTCAACCTTGGATCAGTGCATACGAAAATAACAATGTAGACATAGGTTTAGCGACAGGTTTGAGTCAAAGAGCGCAAATAGGTAAAGGCATGTGGGCTATGCCTGATGAAATGGCTGCGATGATGACGCAAAAAATAGCCCATTTACACTCTGGTGCAAATACAGCTTGGGTACCCTCTCCTACAGCTGCTACTTTACACGCAACGCATTATCACACTTTGAATGTATTTGAAGTGCAAAAACCATTATTTGAGCGTGAGCAAGCATCATTAACTGATATTTTAACACCACCATTAATGAAAGAAGCATCGAGTTTAACGCCACAACAAATCCAAAATGAACTCGACAATAATGCCCAAGGTATTTTAGGTTATGTTGTACGATGGATTGATCAAGGTGTTGGCTGTTCTAAAGTACCAGATATCAATCATGTTGGATTAATGGAAGATAGAGCAACATTGCGAATATCATCTCAGCATATTGCTAATTGGTTATATCATGGCGTATGTGATGAGCAGCAAGTGATAAGTACCATGAAACGTATGGCTAAAGTGGTTGATTTACAAAACTTAGCTGATGAAAACTATACAAACATGGCAGACTCAGAGCAAAGTTTTACTAACTCAATTGCAGTGCAAGCAGCATTGGAACTAGTACTCGAAGGTACCAAGCAACCAAGTGGTTATACTGAACCTGTATTACATAAAATGCGCTTAAAGCTAAAGTCTTTAAATGATTAGTCGATAGACTCAATATCGAGTCCCTTTCGACTTTAGGCCATAACATAATTGTTATGGCCTTTTTTATTGAATAAAACACATTTTGTACAGGGGGTTTACAGTGCCAACATTTGCAATAGAAGATACTAAATCAGTCATTGATCCTTTCATATTATAAGGAAAATTAAAATTTGAATGTTAAAAAGGTTTACTATTAAGCTCTAACCAAGTTGATATAGGATTTGCATTCCAGCATGGATTGTCTTTATCACATTCATACCCATTAGGGTAATGTTCTATGTATGTTGGTTTAAAATTATTTAGGCTCCACATAAGGGATTCGTCGACATAGACCTCTAGCGTAATATTTTCAGGTTTCACTTTAAGCAGCGTTACTTTAATTTGCCCCCATGTTGCTACTTCCATCGAGACATTAAATTTAGAGTCTCGGGTATTATTACAAGTAGAAGATACTTCATCCAAACCTATTGCTAAGCGGCAACCGACCTCAATTCCGTCAAGATTAATCGTTAATCTGTATATACCATCAAGGAAAGGAGTTGTACTTTTTGGTGAGGCAATGATTTTAATATGATTTACACAGCCAATTTGTGTGCACAAAATCCCTACGGTATAGGTACTAAATGAAATACATAGAATGAAAAGAACTTTTTGCCATTGAGTAAATAGTTTTTTAATTATAGATATCATTATATGCCCCTATTTAGTAAATATGGTGACTGTAACTTTTAAGAATTATAGTTTGGTTTGTAGTTTTCGTATTATTTAAAATCAGAAAGCTTTAATGCACCTTTAAGTTGGCCTCACTTAAGCGTTGAGCGAACGCGCGCAGCAGACGTTTACACTTATATTTTGTAAAGCAAAAAATATAGACAATTTTAGTTATGTATTAATTTATTTAATGGTCATATTAAATAAGGAGCGCTTTTTAGAGTGAAATATTGTAAATGGGTAATACTTCTTTTTATTTTTCTGATTTTGTCATGTTGTGTTTTTGATGCTTCTACACCTAAAGTATCTTTCAAAATATATCTTGTTTCATATTCAAATATTAATGGCGAAAAAATTGGATGTGGTGATACATTAATCTCATTGCCAATTACGACACCTAAAAAAGGCTCAATTATTGAAACGGCGATACGTAGTTTACTGACATATCAAGATAAATCTGATTTTAAGAATATTGTTCTAAAATCAGATTTAACATTACGAACTGTTGAAATTAAAAATACACATGCGAATGTTAACTTTGATGGACAATTAAGTTTAAGTGGGGCTTGTGATATACCTAGAGTATTAGCTCAGTTAGAAAAATGATAGTATTAAATCTGTAGAGTTCATGATTGCGGATAAACCTCTATATACACATTTATCACTTAAGGACTAAATATATTGAACTTATTAGATTGATTTTATTTCAGTAATAAATTCGTACCTATAGCGCCAAGCCAAATATATTAATTGAGAATTGTCTATGTTAAATCGAATGTAAATCACAATTTAAACTCAATTAACTAAGTCTAAAAGTCAAAATAGCAGTTAATATTACACACTATTTTACAATTTTTAAGAGTTTGTACTGGCTAATTTAAGTTATAAAAAGTAGCTGTTTTTTACATACTCAATCAGTTTGACTCTTGAGCTATTTTGCCTTTCATGAGGGGCAAATAGTGATGTGACCGAATCTAATAAATTAATCGATATTTCTAGATTCTCCCGTTTTTTGCTTGATAATTCTTTATTTAAAATCAATTCATTAACGATAGATGTAGTGAGTTCTTTGGTTGCGATATCTGCCACTAAGCCGGATTGTGTACATATCCCATAAGTGCCTTTTAAGAAGTGCTGCCATTCTTGTTTTATATGATTGCTTAAGTTTTTATTGAATTTATCATCTACTGAAAAAAGACCAAAACCATTTAGCTTTTGTAACTGCGTTTTATAGCGAGCGCTAAAAACTTCAAATGCTGTTTGAGCATTTGGGGTTGTTGTTAAATCAGCTAACCAAGATAAGTAGGCTTTTGGATAAAACTCAGAGGCTTGAGTATGTTCTCCAAAAAAAGAGTCGCATTTTATATTCAGTAAATATGAGGCTGCAGGCATCATGGACTTTTGCTGATATTGATTGAAGTCTACTGAGCTTATTTTTGATTTCTCTAATAATTGGGTTTTAGTATAAAAATGCTGATTTAAATAATTTAATAAATCCATTTACAGCGCTCCATGAGTATTATTAGGTGCTTGCGTTCTATCTTGCATGCCATAATCTCTAATAACTGATGCAACACGTATACGGTAATGATCAAATATCTGATCTTTGCCTTTAGCTTGTGCTTTTTGATGCATAAATTGATTTCGCCAGTGTTTTACAGCAGCTTCATTTTCAAAAAATGATAAAGATAAATATTTTGAATTCTTGGTTAGGCTTTTAAACCTTTCGATTGAAATAAATCCCGGTATATTTTGTAAATATGCTTTGAGTTGTTTTGCTTTGTCGAAGTAATCTTGGCTATGTTCTGATTTTGGTTCAACTTCAAATATAACGGCTATCATTTTATATCCTTAGCTGCTTGTTTATACGTTTGCGGTACTATTTTTAAAAAGCTTCGGTTTTCTTCAATGATAAATTGCTGTTCTTGAGCTAAAGAAAAGTTGGCAAATCCTTGTTTATCTTTTTTAAGCCTTTCGCGATAACTTTCATAATCAGCTAAGCTATCAAAGCTTATCAAGCCATATGCAATATCGTTCGTACCTTCATGTGGTAAAAAGTAACCTAATAAATCGCCGCCACATTGTGGAATGATTTCTCCCCAATTTTTAGCATATTGTTCAAATTCATTTATTTTAAAAGGGTTTATTTTGTATTGGATAAAACATGTGATCTTTTTATTTATGCTTTGCATTTCAATTCTCTGTTATAGTTTTCAGCCAGTTTAATGGCATGGTAAAAGCTATGCTTCGATGCACACCGAACTATGGAATAAAATGAATAACACAACATCAGAGCCTAACATTGCTGTGGTTGCTAATTTAATTGGTGATAATGCGCGCGCTAAAATGCTTACAGCGTTATTAGGTGGTAAAGCACTTACGGCAACAGAGCTAGCACTTGAGGCTGATATTACGTCACAAACTGCCAGTACACATTTAGCAAAGCTAGTTGATGGTCAGTTACTTCATGTACGTAAACAAGGGCGGCATAAATATTTTCAATTAATGAATGCATCAATTGCGCAATTGTTAGAAAGTTTATTAAACATTTCAGCTAGCTTAGCACCTGAACAAGTATCAACAGGCCCAAGTGATATTAGGTTAAAACAAGCACGTATTTGTTATGACCATTTAGCAGGTGAATTAGGTGTTGAAGTTTATGACGCTTTAAAGCGACAAGATTTTATTATCGATAATGGCAGTGAAACTTTGCTAACTGATTTAGGTAAAGAATTCTTTTCATCAATTGGTTTTGATTTTAGCCAAGTAAAAAAGTCAAAGCGCCCTATTTGTAAATCTTGTTTAGACTGGAGCGAACGTCGTAACCATTTAGCCGGAATATTAGGTCAATGGATGTTAAATGATATGTTTGACAAAGGCTGGCTTGAACGCGCATTAGATTCTCGTGTAATTAATGTTTCTAATGCAGGGCTAAATCGAATTAAATATCATTACAACCTGAGTTAAAGCCCCTATAAGCATAGGATTTAATCAATATGTTTACAGTTTATAGTCACTATTAGTGTTATGAATAGTATTTGGCAAATCAATTGATTCGTAGTAGACAAAAATCAGGTAAACTAGGTATAAAGTGAATACCAGCTAATGACTGTGTTATTAGTACCTTATTATTGTCTGAGAGAGTATCGAATGAGCCTGTATTTAGAGTATGTAGCTGAAATTGAAACCCGTAAAAATGATCTAGGTTTAGCGCCTAAGCCAATTGATAGCGCTGATTTAATCGCTGAAATTATCGAACAAATTAAAGATAAAGAAAATCAGTACCGAGCTGATTCGCTTAATTTCTTCATTTATAACACGTTACCAGGTACTACAAGTGCTGCTGGCGAAAAAGCGAAGTTCTTAAAACAAATCATTTTAGGCGAGTTTGCTGTTGAAGAAATCACACCAACTTTTGCTTTTGAATTACTATCACACATGAAAGGCGGCCCTTCTATTGAAGTATTGCTTGATCTTGCATTAGGTGATGACGCGGCATTAGCGACTCAAGCGTCGGCTGTATTAAAAACACAAGTATTCTTATACGACGCTGATACAGCACGTATTGAAGCTGCTTTTAAAGCAGGTAATGTTGTAGCTAAAGATATTTTAGAAAGCTACGCTCAAGCTGAGTTCTTCACTAAACTTCCTGACATCGCAGAAAAAATTGAATTAGTGACTTATATTGCTGGTGAAGGTGATATCTCTACAGATTTATTATCTCCAGGGCATCAAGCTCACTCTCGTGCTGACCGTGAATTACATGGTAAATGTATGATCACACCTGAAGCGCAAGAAGAAATACAAGCGCTTCAAGCTAAGCACACTAACGCAAAAGTAATGCTTATCGCAGAAAAAGGCACTATGGGTGTAGGTTCTTCTCGTATGTCAGGCGTTAACAATGTTGCACTTTGGGCTGGCCAAAAAGCAAGTCCATACGTACCTTTCATTAATATTGCACCAGTAGTTGCAGGTACAAACGGTATCGCTCCAATCTTCCTTACTACTGTTGATGTAACTGGTGGTATTGGTCTTGATCTTAAAAACTGGGTTAAGAAAGTAGATGCTAGCGGTAATTCAGTTGTTGATGCTAATGGCGATGTCGTTTTAGAAGAAGCTTATTCAGTAGCAACTGGTACAGTATTAACTATCGATACTAAAGCACAGAAATTATACAACGGTGATAAAGAGTTAGTTGACGTATCTTCTGCATTCACACCACAAAAAGTTGAATTCATGAAAGCCGGTGGTTCTTACGCGGTTACATTTGGTAAGAAACTACAAACTTTTGCAGCAGAAACTTTAGGTGTTACTGCACCAGTTGTTTATGCAGCATCTAAAGAGATCTCACATGAAGGTCAAGGTTTAACAGCTGTAGAAAAAATCTTTAACCGTAACGCTGTAGGTGTTGCTTCAGAAACGCCATTACATGCTGGTTCTAACGTGCGTGTTAAAGTAAACATCGTAGGTTCACAAGATACAACTGGTCCTATGACATGTCAGGAATTAGAAGCAATGGCTGCTTCTACTATTTCTCCAATTGTTGATGGTGCATACCAATCTGGTTGTCACACTGCGTCAGTATGGGATAGCAAAGCAAAAGCGAATATTCCTAAGCTAATGTCATTCATGAACAAATTTGGCCTTATCACTGCACGTGATCCGAAAGGTGAATATCATGCAATGACTGATGTAATTCATAAAGTATTGAATGACATTACGATTGACGACCGCGCTATCATTATTGGTGGTGATTCACATACACGTATGTCTAAGGGTGTTGCGTTTGGTGCCGATTCAGGTACTGTTGCGATTGCACTTGCAACTGGTGAATCTGCAATGCCTATCCCTGAGTCTGTAAAAGTTACTTTTAAAGGTAACATGAAAGGCCACATGGATTTCCGTGATGTTGTTCATTCTACTCAAGCGCAAATGCTTAAGCAGTTTGGCGGTGAAAATGTATTCCAAGGTCGTATCATCGAAGTACATATTGGTACATTAATGGCTGACCAAGCGTTTACATTTACTGATTGGTCTGCAGAAATGAAAGCGAAAGCGTCAATCTGTATTTCAAATGACGAAACACTGATCAAGTCTATTGAACTAGCACAAAGCCGTATCCAAATCATGATCAACAAAGGTATGGAAAACGAAGCGGGTACACTTAAAGGTTTAATCGCTTTAGCTGACAAACGTATCGAAGAAATCAAATCAGGCACTAACCCTGCACTAGCACCAGATGATGCTGCTAAGTACTACGCTGAAGTTGTGGTTGATTTAGATGCAATCGAAGAGCCAATGATTGCGGATCCAGATGTAAACAATGAAGACGTATCAAAGCGTTATACGCATGATGTTATTCGTCCAGTATCATACTACGCTGATAAACCTGTTGATTTAGGTTTTGTTGGTTCTTGTATGGTACATAAAGGCGATATGCAAATCGTAGCGCAAATGTTACGTAACCTTGAAAAGCAAAATGGCAGCATTACATTTAATGCACCATTAGTTGTAGCAGCGCCAACTTACAACATTGTTGATGAGTTAAAAGCTGAAGGCGATTGGGAAATCCTTAAAAAATACGCTGGTTTCGAATTTGATGATGCACAGCCTAAAGGTGCTGCACGTACTAAGTACGAAAACATCTTATACCTAGAACGTCCAGGCTGTAACTTATGTATGGGTAACCAAGAAAAAGCTGAACCTGGTGATACAGTAATCGCGACTTCTACACGTTTATTCCAAGGCCGTGTTGTAGCTGATACTGCTGAGAAGAAAGGTGAATCTCTACTTGGTTCTACACCATTAGTAGTACTTTCAACTGTACTTGGTCGCTTCCCAACTATGGCAGAGTACAAGAGCGCAGTAGAAGGCATTGACCTAACTAAGTTCACTCCTCCTACTGAAGAGATGACAACTAAGTTTTCTGGTGAAGCTGTACCAGTTAAAATGGTTTAATACTGACAGATTAACTTTTATAGTTAACTAAGATACAAAAAGAGGGTTACTTATTTAAGTAACCCTCTTTTTTATTGCTATACAAAATTACTGCTTAGTATCGCTTTGTAATCATTAATTGAATATTAACAACCCCGAATATCCAAACTTGAATTGCATTACTACAATTTTATAACTTATATTGTTAGCTTTTGACTGAATGTTTATTCGCAACTTTTTAACGTTTTTCATTATTTTTTTTATGTTTTATTACTATTAATATATTTTTGACACGTGATAGCTGGCCTCCTTTTGAAAATCCTGATGGTACGGGCATATCTAGAGATATTATTGTTAAAGCGTTGGCATATTCAAATTCAGAAGCTGAGTTTATTGCAGTGCCTTATGCTAGAGCGCTTAGAATGACTGAAAAAGGCCTCGTTGATTGTGTATTTAACGTAACGAAACAAGGCTCAACGACAGATAAGTTTATTTTTGGCAAAGAACCCTTGTTGCAAGTCAAAGCATCATATTTTTATTCTTTAAATAATAAAATGAGTTACAAAGCCCCTGCTGACAATACTGTTGCTGGGGTGATAATAGGTTATGAATATGGAAACGAATATGAAAGTCATCGTCATAGATTTAAAGAAGTTAAGGTTTCTCATCAGCAGCAAATAATTAAAATGCTGATACGTGATAAAATTGAAGTGGCGATTATGTTTGATAAAGTTGCAGAATTTACCTTAAAAGAAATGCACAGAGATCTTGATGTAATTTATAAAGGCCACATTAATCATATTAGTGATATTTATATCGGATTTTCAAAAGAAATAGAAAACGTAGATAAAAAGATTCAGTTACTCGATATGGGGCTAAGCAAGTTAAAGTCATATATTTAATTGCTAATTTCAAATGAATTATTAATAGCTAGATTTTTGATGCGCCTGCTATCTTTTAGCAATTAACAGAAAGCTTTACCCATACCTTAGAATTAATATTATCGGATCCCTTCCTTTATCAATAAACCATATTAGTGAACCAGCGCTCAACTCTATTTTTTAATAACATGTTATTTGTTCTTTTGGATACTGGTTTACCAAAAACTCAATAAATAAACTTAACTTAATCACAATTAGTCAAAAATATTTATGTTTTTATTTTATTTATACTATTGATATTAAAAGGTTATATTTTAAAGTTTGTTATTTTCACAACTTTTCACTTCAATTCAAGACCACTCACCTTGTTTGCGTTACAAAAAAGTTAAGCAAGCGTTAATACATAATTGTTTAGTTTAAATTGGTTATTAAAAATATCTATAAAGCTGAATGATTAGAAATCTATTAACAACTAATAAAGCGTTTGCCTAACTGTTTTTTAAACATGTTTTTTTAAACACCAAGGGGAATAAAAATGTCAAAGTTAAAAATGAGTAAGCTACATTTAGCGATCAGTGCAGGGTTATTAAGTTCAGGGTTAGGATTTGCGCCTATGGCTTTAGCACAAGAATCAAAAGTAAAAGCAGATGAAGTAGAAGTAATTGAAGTAAAAGGGATCAGAGGCAGCGTTGTAAAATCTATCAATACAAAACGCTATGCAACTTCAGTTGTTGATGCTGTTACCGCTGAAGATATTGGAAAATTTCCAGATCAAAATGTCGCTGAATCATTACAACGTATCACTGGCGTTTCTATTTCTCGTAACTTTGGTGAAGGTGAACGAATTAGTATTCGTGGCACAACAGAAAGTCAAAACCGTACATTATTAAACGGGCAAGCTGTTGGTTCTGCAGATTGGTGGACAAACTCTGCGGCTAGTCGTGGTTTTAACTACACTATGTTGCCTTCGGAAATCGTATCTGGCCTTGAAGTATATAAATCACCAGAAGCTGATATTGATGAAGGTTCAATTGGTGGTACGGTAATAGTACGTACACGAAAACCACTCGATTTAGAGGCTAACAAAATTGCGGGTTCCGTACTTGCGCAATACAGTGAAGTATCAGGTGAAACCGATCCGCAACTTTCTGGTATGTATAGCTGGAAAAATGATGAAGAAACTATCGGTGCGTTAATCTCTGTTGTGCGTCAACAGCGTAACCTGCGTCGTGATGGTATTGAATCATGGAGTTGGGCGCCACGTGATATTACAATGGCTGATGGCACTGTGCATGAAGATGTTTATAGCTCTGGCGGTGGTGGTTCAGCTATGTTTTTACAAGAGCGTGTTCGCACAGGTTTAAACTTTACCCTGCAATACCGCCCGACTGATGCATTAGATATTACATTTAATGCGTTAGATTCTACTTTAGAAGCCAATAACGAAAACCAAAACTTCTTATGGATCCCTGGTTACGGTGGTTCTGAATATACAGATATTACTTTAACTGAGCACAATAAAGTGGGCACTATGGCCACAGCTGGTACATTTGGTTTATCTCCTGATGGCAATAATATTCTTGATGAAACAAAAGTACGTAACTCAAAATTAAAAACACAATCTTATGACTTAAAAGTAGAGCACGAAGGTGAAGTGTGGAATTCGAGTATTCACTTAGGTTATACCAAAGGTAGCGGCGGTTCATCGGAAGACAGAAGTGTTGGTTGGGAAGGTAATTATGTTCATAGCTATGATATTTCATCTACTGAAGATATCAAAACGAGCTATGGTGCTGATCCTGCTGATGGCAAAAATTGGGACTTAGGTTTCTTACGTTACGATAGTAATGATGCAAAAGATGATGAAAGTTACGTACAGTTAGATTTTGATCGTGCGATTGATGTATCTGTATTTAGTAACATTAAATTTGGTGTTAAATACCGTGACCATTCTCGTTTTAATACCAAACACACAACTGATGCTAAAACGGATTTAAACTGGAGTTTAGATGATTATTCTCTTGGAATGCCATCTGATTATCAAAGTAGCATAGGCTCAAACGGTACGTTAAAAGATTATGCAATTACTGATTCTGATAAAGTACGCCGCGAAGGTGATGCACTAGATTGGGATTATCGCGTACTAAAAGCCAGTACGTTTGATATTAATGAAAAAATTACAGCGGGTTATGCAAAAGCGACAATCGACGTTGAGGGCATGCGCGGTAATATAGGTGTTCGTTTAGTGCAAACACAACAATCATCAGGTGCATATGAAGGCGCTTCTGGTAGTGAGGTTTGGGTTGTAAAAGATAAAGACTACTTTGATGTATTACCAAGCATTAACTTAGCAATCGATTTAGATGATGATTTAGTTTTAAGGCTTGCAGCTGCACGTGTTATGTCTCGACCTGATTATAACTCTATGACTGCATCAACATCATATAACCTTGAAACTCAAACCGGTACAGGTGGTAACTCTGATATTGACCCATATCGTGCAACACAGTTTGATGCCGGTGTTGAATGGTACTTTAGCGAGGCTGGCATTTTCTCTGCAGCGTTTTTCCATAAAGATATTCAATCATTTATTGACCGCCCTGCTGCTTTTGAAATCCATGAAGGCGTAGAAGTACGTATTAGCCGACCTGTAAATGGTAAAGGCGGCACAATTCAAGGATTAGAGCTTGGTTTTCAACAAGAACTTTACCAAGGGTTTGGTGTATCGGCTAACTATACTTTCGTAGATGGTGAAGCTAAAAACTCAGCTGGGGAAGATATCACTATCCCTGGTAACTCAGAGCATACAGTTAACTTAAGCTCTTACTATGAAAATGAAACAATAAGCGGTCGTATTTCATATAACTATCGTAGTGGTTATGATTCTGGGTTTGATTGGCCTGGTTACATTGATGCTTATGGTCAAGTTGATGCCAATATTACTTATAACGTGAACGAAAATCTAGCTGTTGTTTTAGAGGCGATTAACTTAACTAATGAGCATACATTTAGCTACCAAGAAAAAGGCGTAGAACAAGCATTAACAGGTGTTTATGCCGATGGTCGCAGATATGTTGCTGGTGTTCGCTTTAATTTTTAACTCTTGTTTATTAATAAAGAATTTAGTCTATTTATCGGTAGTTTGAGCTTCCCCCTGATGTACAAAAGGCTCTTACAACTTGCTAACACAGGCATTTAGACTAAACCACGGAAGGTCATCTCTTGTTTCCCGCAAGAGGCAAGCAGCTAGTTTATAACTAGCTGCTTTTTTAGTTTTTGGTAATAATATCAATACCAATAAATACATGATTAATCTAAAATGCACAGGTTTATGGCCTATATTCCATAGAATCATTCAGTTACAATGGAATTTAATTATTTTAAATATAAGGTAGTATGCGTCAGGTGAATTTTAGAATTTTGCTATTAATGAGTTGGTTGGCACTGTTTTCAAACAGTATCAAAGCTGATTTATTATCAGCAACTGTCAATTATCATCAAGCAAACTACAGTTTGGCATTTGAACAGTTTGAACAACTGGCAAAATTAGGTAACAAAGACGCTATTTATAATATTGCGGTGATGTATTTACATGGCCAAGGTGTTGATAAAAATATAATAAAAGCCCACTCATGGTTTTTACTTGCCGCTGATTATGGTTTAGCAGATGCAGGTGAACATGCCGCTCTAATCGCTTCACAAGTCGCAGATAAAAAAGCACTTGAATCAGATTATAAAACACTGACAAAAGTACATTCATATAAAGTGTTTTCTAAGCAGTTACTACCCGTTTTTGATGAGGCACAAAAAAGCCAACAGGCACCCATTAGAGAATATACAGTTGATGCGCAATACCCTGAACAAGCTTATGAAAAAGGTTTGGAAGGCTGGGTTTGGCTTGAATTTGATATTGACGTTAGCGGCGCTGTAAAAGATATAGAAATATTAGACTCTTATCCTAACAATACTTTTAATCGCGCGATAACAAATGCTGTACGCCGCTGGCAATATAAACCTTTTATGGAAAATGGTGAAGCTAAAACCTTTTATAACCGTTCTTTGTTATATCATTTCACAACCTATAAAGGTAAACGGTATAAGCAAAGCTTTGCTAAACAACAAAAGCAATATCAGAAAAAAATAAACAAACTGATAGAGCAAGCTGAGCAAGGTAATTCATTAGTACAATATTACATAGCCAATTGGTTAAGTGCAGATGAACATAACGCCACGCGTTTGTTAAAATATCATTGGCATCAAGATAATGCGGGCTCAGATCTGTTGTTAAAATCAGCGAGCAATGGTTTTGCTAATTCTCAATATAGATTGGGTGCTAACTTATTAAATGGGGAACAAACTCAGCAAGATCGTAAAAAAGGCCTTAATTGGATTTTACTTGCTGCGCAAAGTGGTTTTGCACCTGCGCAATATAGGTTAGGTCGTGAATTACTTAATCGTCAACATATTGAATATGATGAAATAAAAGCTATTGGTTGGTTAAATACAGCGAGTGAACAAGGTTACTTTAGAGCGATTAGAGATTTAACAACTTTATACTTAGACAAACAAAATACTTCACAAGAAGTGGCTTCTTTAATCGAACAAGGTTTAGAAATAGACGATTCGCACCCTGAAGTTTTATTAAATTTTGCAAAATTATCGTTACTCAAAAAAGATCTAAAATCAGCAAAAAAAATCGCGTTATCAGCCCTTAATGCTGCTCAATCAAAAGGTTTTTCTACCGTTAAAGTTCAGCAATTTATAACTAAACTAAATAATTCTTAACTTGTTCTCTTAATTATACTTTTAATTCTTAACTTTACAGCACGCCAGTGGGTTTTTGGTATTTTTGGCGATTTGGATAATAAGTATTGTAATTGTTGCTTAGTTGGTTGTACTTCCCCTCCATGGGCTAAAATGATGTTATCAGGTTTTAAGTCTATTATTTTATATAATGAGTCTCTGTATCTATTTGGATAAAATACAGGAAAAGGCGGTATAAAGTGCCCTTTTACCATCACCATTAAGTCCGCAACGTAAACCTTATTTGTTGGCAGGTGATGTAATGAAATATCTCTATCTGTATGTCCTTGTGTAGAAATACATACCCAATCTTCAAAATCAGGTAAACCTTGCCCATCATCTAGTTTGTAGTCTGGATTTAATTTGCTCGGATACCACACTTTACTAGCGGGCTTATTTAAACGCTTAGCGACCCATTTCGCTAATATCATATCTGTTAAATGCATTAACTTACCATCAAAGCCTTGATACCACTGACCTTCAACATTAGATGCGGCAATTGAGCAGCCTGTTAAGTCTCTAAGCTTATGAGCTGCACCTGCATGATCTGGATGCATATGAGTCACAACAACGAGTTTTAAATCGCTAAATGAGCGTTGTAATGTTTGCGTTATAAAGGTTTTTATAACAGGTATATCAGCTCTGCTACAACCATCTAATAATAAAAGTTTTTCAGGATATTCAACTAAATAGATACATTGAATATAGCCTTGTAATTTATGTAGTATCATTTTGCCACAGACGCATGAGCGCAATTAATTAGGTATTATTAATTATGCATCAACTGGTCTGACCTTTAAAGGTTTAATCTGATATGTACAATTTAGTTCCAAAATATCACTGTATCTTAATCCAAATTTATTCAAATTATTTTATAAGCGGCTTGAATCATTCGGTTGAGATTTTCAAGTACGGCAAACGTAAAATAAATATCTGTCTGCTGATTTCATTCTTTTGTGGATCATCTTGAAGAAATTGATTGTAACGGTACAATAAAAGAGAATGCTTTAAAGGTTAGATATTTTTAAATTTACTCATAATTAGAGCAGTTTAGTTTTGCTAACCCCAAGGATAGGTTAAAGTTTATTTTGAAACTCGTATTATTACCAGGAATGGATGGAACAGGAGAACTATTTGAAGAGTTCCTGTCATACCATGATGGTGATTATTTAGTTATGACCTTGCCACAGCAGGGGCCTCAAAATCATTCTTATTTAGCTAAATCATTAGAAAAGCAATTGCCAAAAGAAGACTATATCTTACTAGCCGAGTCGTTTTCGGGTGGCATAGTACCAGAGTTACTTAAGCAAGATCTTACTAATATGAAAGGTGTTATATTTGTAGCTAGCTTTCTAAGTTGTCCTAATAGGTATCTACTACCGATAGCTAAGGTTTTGCCATTAAAAGAACTAGCTTCAGCCCCTTTATCTCAAATTGCTCATAAGTTATTATTACTTGGCAAAGATGCATCAAAAGAACTTCTGTCTAAATTTATAAAAGTAACTAAATCAATCCCCGACCATATTTTAAAAAGTAGATTAGCTGTAATGAGCCAGCAAATGCTTCCCTCAGCTACCTTTGATGTCCCCACGGTTTATATTCAAGCGCTTTCAGATAGGCTTATATCACCTAGAAAAAGCCGAGAGCTTAGCAATGTATTTAGAAATATTGAGTACATCAAAATTGATGGACCTCACTTTTTATTACAGGCAAAACCGAAAGAGTCCTCACAAGCAGTTGCTAAAGCCGCAGTATTAATTATGAATCATCAAGGGAGTTCATAATGCCATTCACTCCAATACACATGGGACCTGGAATCCTTATCAAATCATTACTGCAAGGCAGTTTTAGTTTAATGGTATTTGGCTGGACGCAGATTGTTATGGATATTCAACCGCTCATCGTTTTAATTTCAGGTGAAGGTCATCTACATGGTTTTACCCATACCTATATTGGTGCAATATTAATTGCTATTTTTGCAGGATTGACTGGTAAATACTTATCAGAGTTCGGCTTAAAAATACTTAGGATTTCAAAGAATGAAAACCCTATTTCAATTTTGTGGTGGGTGGTGTTTATAAGTGCTTTTATTGGCAGCTTTAGTCATGTTTTATTTGATAGCATTATGCATTGGGATGTTGAACCATTCTTCCCCTTTACCTTAAACAATCAGTTTTTAGGATTGGTTTCTGTGCCGATGTTACACAAGGTGTGTCTATATAGCGGTTTAATTGGAGCAGCTATTTACTACGGAATTAATTGGCGATTAAAGGGAGAAGCTAAGTGAAAAAAGTAATCGTCCTTGGCGGATATGGAAATTTTGGTAAAAGAATCGTTGAGAATCTGAGTAGTATTGAAAATATAACAATATTAATTGCTGGTCGAAATATCAAAAAATCATCAGAATTAGTGGCTAATCTAAAAAATACTTCAGTGGCTAAGTTAGAGCTATTAGCCATTGATATTTTTGCTGATGATTTTAAAGAGCGATTAGCTACCCTATCACCTTATCTTGTTATTCATACGGGGGGCCCTTTTCAAGGACAAGATTATCGGGTGCCTAAAACATGTATTGAGTGTGGCGCTCATTATATTGATCTAGCCGATGACAGAAGGTTTGTTTGTGATATCTCTGAACTAGATAAACAAGCAAAAGATAAAGGTGTATTAATCGTAAGTGGCGCGAGCTCAGTGCCGGGATTATCTTCAGCCGTTATTGAGCGCTATCATAATCAATTTAGTATCATAGATTCTATTAATCTAGCAATTGCTCCGGGGAATAAAGCAGAACGTGGATTAGCAACAGTTGAAGCAATTCTATCTTACACAGGACACCCTCTAAATGTATTTAAAGATGGTCGCTGGCAAGATGTTTATGGTTGGATGGATTCTAAAGTAAATGACTTTGGCGGCTTTATTGGCAAGCGTCACTTAGCTAATGTCGATGTGCCTGATCTCGAGCTGTTTCCTAGCCGATATGGTGTAACACAACAAGTTAGCTTTCAAGCTGGCTTAGAGCTCCCTCTGTTACATAAAACCATGGTGGGCATGGCTTACCTTTCAAAAATTGGTTTAGTAAGAAATTGGGCACTGTTATCAAAAGCTATCGTAAGCGCCAGTAATATATTCCTTCCCTTTGGCAGTGATAAAGGCGCAATGGAAGTGCTTATTTGTGGTAAGAGCAATAATGGTAATGCAAAAAAAATAAAGTGGACCTTGTATGCGCCAAAGGGCAACGGCCCTTATATTCCAACGCTTTCCACTATTATTTTAGCAAGAAAGCTTTTGAGTAGTGATAAGCAAAGATCTCAACAGGAAACAGGCGCTAAACCGTGTGCAGGTATGTTTGAATTAAGTGAATTCGATACTTATTTTGATGCGTTAGGTATTCACTATGAAGAACAATTACTTGTAGAAGAAATGAATGAGAAAAGATGATGGAATATTATTTAACCCTTAAATTGATCCACATTCTAGCTGCTGTTGTTGTAACTGGCACTGGCACTGGAATTGCTTTTTTTATGTTTATGGCTAATAGGTCTAACCATCCTCAGTCAATTTATATAACGGCCAAACATGTAATTTTAGGCGATTGGATTTTCACTACACCTGCTGTTATTACCCAAATAATAACAGGGATACTTTTAATGAACTTTCAAGGATATTCATTTTCAGCGCCTTGGTTTTATTGGGTTATGGGACTGTTTTCTTTCATCGGAGTATGTTGGTTACCTGTACTTCGTATTCAATACAAACTACGTGAATTAGCCAAGATATCTGTAGAGTCAAACCAAGTTACACCGGAATTTAAGTCACTCATGAAAACTTGGATACTGTTAGGTATTCCTGCTTTTACAGCAATAATAGGTATTTTCTGGTTAATGGTTTTTAAACCATTTCCTGTTGCTTAGGAATTAACTATGACACAAAAAAACCAAGAAAAATTATATAAAGCTGGGATATATTCATTGGCTTTTGTATGGATTTTTACAGGTCTAACCTCCACTTATTTCGCTCCTGAAATTGGTTATGACATTCTAGCAAGTGCTAATATCACAGGTGCTATGGCAGACTTTTCCGTTTATGCTGGCGGTGTTTTAGATATTGTACTTGGTCTTTGGCTTCTGAGCTCAGTCAAAATTAAGTTATGTTGCACTGTGCAAGTAGCAACGATAGCGCTTTATACGATAATATTAACTGTTATCGATGCGAGTTTCTGGTTACATCCATTTGGGCCTATAACTAAAAACATTCCGATCCTTGTTTTGATTGGCTTTATATATGCTAATAACGTTAATATAAAGCGTTTTTGAGTAAAAGAACTTCTCTAATATTCATTCATTACTTTTTGTTTCACATGATTTAAAAAAGCCTTTAACCGTGCCGATTGCTGAATCTTAGGCGGATGTATCACATAAATTTGATGTGCGAGTTTTTCTTCGTGATTTAATAACGAAACAAGTTTTTTATTACGTAGATGCTTTTCTACAAAATAGTCCGGTAAGCGGGCGATTCCTCTGCCATCAAGGGCTTGTTGTAACAGCGAAAAATTATCATTTAAACTTATCCAGCCAGTTATAGGAACAAGAGAGTTTTTAAATGACCATGCTGATTGATGTTCAGCCGTTAAACATTGATGACCAGTCAAATCTACTATTGATTCAGGCTTTCCATGCTTTTTTATGTAATTGGCTGAAGCCACAATAGTGTGTTGATACGTTAATAATGATTTTGCCACCATATCTAGAGGCGGACTTTTAGTAGAGCGAAATGCAATATCAAAGTCTTTTTTATTGAGATCGTGACTTTCATAACTGGTATTTAAAGTAAAGGTTACACCCGGGTGTTTTTTGTGAAAATCATCGCAAATGTCATATAAAAATCTATGTGCAAATAACAAGGGTGCAGTTAGCTTTAATTCACCTTCTAGTTCATTTTTTTCATGATGAATGTCTCTTTCCATTGAAGTGAGCGATATTTTTATGGATTCCATACATGCAAGCACGTGTTCTCCATCCTTTGTTAGGCTCACATGGCGTGTTGAACGATTTAACAAATTAGTATTGAGTTCACCTTCAAGGAATTTAATTTGTTCTGATAAATGGCCTCTTGAAATGCCCATGTTTTCTGCTGCACGTGAAAAGTTAAGTTCTTTTGCTACATGGCTAAATAGCATGAGTCGTTCTATTCGTTTATGTTCTTTCATTACCATCTTTAAGATAGGTTACTGGCTAATTCACTTATTATAGTTTGATATACCGAATAGTGAATTCATTATTGTTAGCTGATAAAGATAAATATCGCCTTTAAAATACGGTTATTGAAATAACAAAGGCATATCATGAAAAAATTACCTATTCATCAATATTTACCTCATGCGAGTGAGCTAGTTTATGGCTGCATGGGCTTAGGCGGAAGCTGGAACAAAGATCCATTAACGCAAAAAGACTTCATGCAAGCACATCAAGTCATTGAACATGTTTTAGATTCTCAAATTAATTTTTTTGATCATGCTGATATTTATCAGTTTGGTAAGGCTGAACAAGTTTTTGGTAAGGTATTAAAAGAAAATCCATCATTAAGAGAGAATATGATCATTCAATCTAAGTGTGGCATTAGGTTTGAAGATAAAAGTGGCCCTGCCCGCTATGATTTATCAGGTGAATGGATCTGCGAATCTACAAATAATATTTTGGCGCGTTTAAATACAGAATACCTTGATGTGTTAGTACTCCATAGACCTGATCCCTTAATGGATCCTGAGGAAATAGCGCAAGCTTTTGCTGATTTAAAAGCAAGCGGAAAAGTGAAGTATTTTGGCTTGTCTAATATGCATATTTCACAAGCTGCATATTTAGCACAAGCAATAGAGCAACCGCTTATCGTTAATCAACTAGAGCTTAGCTTAACCAATTTAAATTGGCTTGAAGAAGGGGTGTTTGCAGGAAACCCTGATGGCTCGCATGTTAACTTTACGAGTGGTACCTTAGAGTACGCACGTAGAAATGATATGCAAATTCAATCTTGGGGTAGCTTAAGCCAAGGGTTATTCAGTGGCAAAGATATCTCAAAAGAACCAATCGGCATACAGCGTACAGCTGAGTACATTAAAACACTCGCTGATGTATATAATACTTCACCAGAATCTATCGTACTTGCTTGGTTACTGCGTCACCCAAGCGCCGTTCAGCCTGTTATTGGCTCAACAAATATTCAACGTATTAGTGCTTGTAAACAAGCATTAGCAATTAAGTTAACCCGTGAGCAATGGTATCAGATATATATATTAGCGCGCGGAGCTAAATTGCCTTAAGAATAAATTAAGCGCTCTGAGTTTATTAATTAAGTTCAGAGTTGCTTTATAGCTCTAAAGCGAAAATAGAGATACAAAAGCAAGTAATTGATTGAATCATAATTGAATCTTGGATACTGTACCTTTATTAATAAGTCGCTGTAAGTTAATCGAACTATCGTGTTCGCTCGTTAACTTTACTAGGTAAGTATGTTAAATATTTCTGATATTGCAGAGAATGTTATTTTTCTGTTTGAATTTTGGATCCAAACTAGTATTTATATTGCATTTCTCATGTCGCTAATAAGTAACCTTGTTATTTATTTTGTGTTGGCGTTAAGTATTGAAATAATTTCTAAAAAAGTCACAAAAAATAATGTTTTTGCGCAATTTATTGATGATCGCCCTTTTAAAAAAGGTCAAAAAGCCCAAGAAATAAAACATGGCGTGATTGCATGTATTGTTTTTTCTGTAGTGAGTCTCATAGCGCGCGTATTATTTGAAGGTGTATTACCTGACTCAATAATTCAAATGTGTATTGAAGTGTTGGTATTTACGATTTTTTACGAAACCTACTCTTATTTTGTTCACCGGTTATTACATACCAAGTTATTGAGAAAAGCGCATGCAGTGCATCATAAATCAATAAGAGTTTCACCATGGAGTGCATTTAGTGTTCATCCAATAGAAGCTTTTTTCATTAGTATGAGTGCGCCTTTATTTATGCTTTTATTTAATGTTCATCTCAGTATTATCTTTGCGTTTCATATTTTAGGCGTATTATTTACCATGATTTTGCATTCAAACTTGCAACTTAAACGCTCTATTTTGTTTAGTCGCGTGTTTAACAGCTATACACATCATCACAGCACGCATCATTTGGTTGGCAATGTAAATTTTGGCTTTGTAAATCAATTTTGGGATAAACTCTTAAAAACACATAATAAAAGCCACAATACATAATTTAATCGTTAATTAGTTAACTTACTAAAAGGTAAAAATGTACCATAATAATTCAAAAATATTTAAGGCAGACTCAGTAGCAAAAACGCTGATTCTTTGTATTTTGACTTTAGGCTGTTATTTGATTTATAAACTTTATTTTTTCTCTAAAGTCATTAATCACAATACAGAACTTAATATATCAAAGGTATTTATTTTTGTTACCATTTCATTTTTCAGCTTTTCTTTTGTTAGCTTGATTTATGGTTTAATTAACTTTGATGATCCACTTATATTTAAAAGTCATTTAGTGATTCATATTATTTCAAGTATTTTAGATGTTACTTGGATCATCAAGGTGCGAAATCGTATCAATATTATCATTGGTGCAAATAAGGGTGATAAAGATTGGCTTAATCCTTATATCACTTCTCTTTTTCATGTGATTTATATGCAATATAAAATCAACCAAAGTTTAATCAAACCTTAAATGCTTTATTAATAGATTAAATAAAAGGTATAAACATACCTTTTAGCTCATCATAATTTTGTTGCAGAGTATTTTATACCGGCTTTTACACCACATTGATGTTTGTGTGTATTTTTAAAAGTGACTGGTACAGTTTGACCACAGGGTAATTGGTTATAGTTAGGTGGAAGATTAGGTCCACATTTTTGTACATCAAAATGTAAATGAGGACCGGTACTTTCACCTGTATTACCACTTAAGCCTATAACATCACCCGCTTTTACGATATCACCTTGCTCTACTAATGCGCCATTATGCGTTAAATGAAAATACCTTGCGATCGTACCATCATCATGTTTGATGAAAACGTAGTTTTCTTCTAAATCGATATTATTGCCATCTTTAAAGTGCTCTCTAATACTAACAACTTTGCCAGCTCTTGCTGCTAGCACTTTTGTTCCTATTGGCATCGGGAAATCAACCGCATACAAACCAACACCATGATTTGATTTACGATAATGTTCAGTTGATGCGAATACCGTGTGGCTGGTGCCTATTTTATAAGGTAATAAATACGGTGTATCTTGTTGTGTTGGAAATACGGCACAATCAATCTCTGGTTTAGAGCAAGCAGTTGAAGATATCGCCAATAATAAAGTTGTTATAAATAATTGCTTTTTCATATATTTCACCTCTCTTTTTAATTAAGTTAGTCGCTGAGATTTAAATAAAGGTTTAAAGAGTGATAAAAAATGCAGTTTATGGATTTTATTTTATGTATTTTACTTTGGCTTTTCTAATATTAAAAAAGCCAAAGTTGGTACAGATTATCGGCAGTTAAAAGCTTACAATGACTTTTGCTTAAAACTCATTTTCATTGATAGTCCAGGGGTCATTCTCTGTACTTCAATTGTGCCTTGCTGTGCTAGTACCAGCTCATTTACTAAGGCCAAACCTATACCTGTGCCCTGGGTAGAGCGTGTTAATTCACTGCCTCCGCGATAAAATAGCTCAAAAATTTTATTTTGTTGTTCGGCACTAATACCTGTTCCGTAATCACGAATTTCCATCAGTATTTGATCTTTATTTTTAGGATCTGTTTTAAAAATAAAGTCTAATTTTTGTCTATTGATATCATTTATTAATTCGTTATCAAAAAACTTAACCGCGTTATCAGTTATATTGATCACAACTTGAGAAAATGCATCGATATCAACTAATAACAATACTTTGTCTGGTTGTTCAAAGTCACTAGATATATTTAACTGAAAATCATTGTTAACTAATAATGATGAAACTTTTGAACGAATAATATCAGTTAAAATGCTGAGCTTAGTATAATGCGGATCAACACTGTGTTGTGGTTGACTCAATTTTGAAAGTTGCAATATATTGTCTATTAAGCGAGATAAGCGTTCACTTTCACTATGGATAAACTCATAATATTCTGCTTTATAGTCTTCTGAGGGCACCATGCCAGATTTGAGCATTTCTGAATACATACGAATAGATGTCAAAGGTGTTTTTAGCTCATGGCTTACTGAAGAGACAAAGTTTAGCCTTTGGTCTGCTAATTTCAGTTGCTTTACACCAATACGATAAAAACCAATACAAGCTAAAACAATACCTATCATTAAAAAGCACATTAAGCTTATGCTGTAAATGGCAGTGGATGGTAATGAAAAACTTTTTGTTGAATAAGTAATTTTATAGCCTTTAAAAGGCCAATTTAACTCATGTTGGCTTATGAAAATTGGGTGTAATTCTGGGTTTAACTCCCTAATTTGGCTGGCTTGTGTTTTACCTTGTTGATTAACATTCGCTACAAAATAAGATTTTGTTGTATACGCGGTATTGGGTTCAAGTTTAACTGAAAGCGGATGATCCAGTTGAAGCATACCTAATACTCTTAGAATGCGACTACTTAAAAATTCATCAATATTAATCACAAAACCTTGCAGTTTATGTTTTTGATTCAGCTCTACAATACGATAAAAAATCAAATAATCTGGTACATCTGAAAAAAGAAAAAATCTCTCATTTAAATCCGGAAGTTTTGTATCTATCAATTTTTTTAAATCATTTGAACGAGCTGTAATTTTAAACAACTTATCAGCTAATATTTTGTTTTTATTGTATTCAGTATCACTTTTTAAATCTTCAGATTGAGCTATGATATCTGGCCAGATAGGGCTGTTAAACTGACCGTTTTGATCTATTTGAAAATAACCAATTAGGCCAGGGCTTCGCTCACTGTAATTGATTGTTGCAAGCTCTGATACAAAACGTGTCACCTGTTTACTTTCAGGGTTGTAGCTGTGCTGGTAATAGTTAAATGCAAGTGGGCTAATTGCATTTTCATACACAGCTCGTTTAAATAATCTTTTATTTATTGCGTATGTGACTGTATCAGATTTTCTTTGGGATTTAATTAATTGATCTTTCTCAATTAGATTAAGCCCTTGATAAAAAACCATACAGATAGGCACTAATACCAAAATTAAAAAGATTAAAGTAAAACAGCGTAATCGATTTACACGTTGTTGATAATTTAATAAACGTTTGTCTGAAAATAATTGTTTCATATTAAGACTGACAGCTAAATAGCTGGTATCCCTCCCCTCTTAAAGTAACTAAGTGTTCTGGCATCTTAGGGTCGCTTTCAATTTTTTTACGTATTTTAGCAATATGAATATCTACAGTGCGTGTATCTATATGTTCAGTTGATTTATAGCCCCAGACTTCTCTGAGTAATTCATCACGTGACACAGGTTTTTTTTGCTGATTTAAATAAGTTAAAATGGTGACTTCTCGGCGGGTATAACGCACTTCTTGTTTATAAGAAACCCCAGTTAATTTTTGTGTGCATATACTGACATTATCACCAATAGTCAGTTTATGGTCATTGCCAGATAAACCTGAACGTCTAATTAAAGCAGTGACTCTTAATACTAATTCGGAAGTTGAGAAAGGTTTTGCAAGGTAGTCGTCAGCACCTAAAGTGAGGCCGTTAATGATATCTTCTTCAGCATTTTTAGCCGTTAACATTAAAATAGGCTGAACTTGAGATTGTTGTCTTATCGCATTACATATTTCAAAACCGCTCATTGACGGCAGCATTACATCTAAAATAATACAACTATATTGACCATTTAAAGCGCGATTTAAACCGTTTTGACCATCCATTTCACTTTCTACTTCAAACCCGTGAAATACAAAGAGATCGGTTAACCCACGTAAAATGCTAGGTTCATCTTCAACGATCAGAAGTGTTGGTTTAATACTCATATTTTTCAAATCCTTTGCTTAATCAGTGAAACTATATCATGATTTTTTTAATCTCTAATGCAAAGTTTTGTAAAAGTTTCCTACTGTTATTTTTACTTTTCATGCCTATTTGCACTGTCATTTACTGACTAAGATACCCTTGAATTTAATAAAAGGGATCTAACAATGATAAACAGTGATACTCAATCTCGTCATCTTTTTAAACGCTCAGCTATTCGGCGCGCTATTTTATCCTGTATGCTGTTTAGTACAGGTCCTCTTTTATTGGGGTTTTCAAATGTCAGTTGTGCTAATGAGTCGCATACTGATACATCAAATACGGATAAATACGATGCCAACTTCTTTATGGTCTTTGAGCCTCAAACTTTATATGACATTTTAGAAAACACACCTGGTGCTAATAGTTTATTAAATTCAATGAACAGCACCTCACAAAACCGTGGGTTTGGTTCTGCAGGCGATCAAATCTTAATTAATAGTAAGCGAGTATCAGGCAAAGAAAATAGTCTGTCCCAAGAACTTGATAATATTCAAGCAAAAGATGTTGATTATATTGAACTGATACGTGGAACTAGATCTGACTTAGATGTACAAAGTGATGGCTTAATCATAAATGTTGTATTAAAACTAAACATTGAATCTTCCATTTTATGGACTCTTAGCTCAGTAAAAACCGCTGATATATCACGCCAAACTAAAGGGTCATTTATTTATAGCTCAGGCCTCGATAATCTAAAGTATAGAATAGGCTTAACCTATTCGGTTAATCCCACAGAATTGAGCTCTATAGAAGAGTTTGCTTCACAAGAACAAATTCATACACAAACTAATACTCGAGTACGTGAAAACTTATATAAATCAACACAATTATCGACCAAGTTAGAATATCAATATTCTGATACTACTTCGATTCAACTCAATGCCATTTTTGAAAAGATTCATGTTGATGCCACGATCAATAATGATATTGAGTATATAAATACTGATCCAACGGAAAATAAAGCGCTACTTTACGATTGGGAAAGAGATACTTGGGAGATAAGTGGTGATCTTACTCATGAACTTAATGATGATAATCAATTAAAACTATTATTTATTAGTAATAAATCAGACTCTGACGATAAAATTTGGCATAGTAAAGCAATCGGTGACAATGAATTTAAACCAGACTATCAGTTGCCACGCATTTATACTTCAAAAGAAAATGTATTACGCACCAATTGGCGCCATCAATTAAATACTAAACATAGTTTTGACTCAGGTGTCGAAGTCGCAATTAATCAATACGATGAAAAATTACAGTTTATCAGTCAATCAAATGAGCCTTATCATTCTACTGAATTAAATGATATTCAAGAAACACGATATGAAGCTTTTAGTAATTATAACTTTGCTATTTCGTCCGCTTTAAATTTGCAATCATCATTAATATATGAGCGTTCAACTATCGATGTTGAGACGGACTTATCACTGATCACAGACACGTTAAAAAATGCAAAAAGTGATGCATCTCGTACATTTAACTATTTAAAACCTAGGTTAAACATCAGATATGACTTGGATGACATCTATCAAGTGCGTTTTAACTACGAACGCACTGTAAGTCAGCTTAATCTAAAAGATTTTGTGCCTTGGTTTGACAGTTTTGAATCGCGACTTGAGGAGGCTAATCCTGATTTAAAACCTGAAGTACGAGATGAGTTTTCAGTCGGTTTTGAAAAACAATGGCAACAAACCAATGGCAGTATTACATTTACGCCCTACTACCATAAAATCAGTGATTTAATTAACGAAGTATTGCTATCTAAGCGCTCTGGCGATGGTAACATTGATAGCGCAAAAGAATATGGCGTTAAATTAGATACCAACTTTGGTTTAGAAGCGTTCGGACTTAATAATACTTTAATTAGTGCTAATTACACTTGGAGAGACAGCGAAATGATCCACCCTTTCACTGGTAAAAAATCACCTATTGAAAGAGTGAATCAAAATGAGTGGAATGTAAAATTAAGCCAAAATGAAGTACTGCCAGGTCTTTCGTTTAGCTTAACTTTAGATGATAAAAGCCGTTATGAATTTTATTACTATGATTATCAAGGCAATGTTGATACTAAAATATCAGCTAATGCTTTTATTGATTATCAAGTAAGTAAAAACCTTAAAGTACGCCTTAAAGGCGATAATTTACTTCATGATAAATACACAGTAAATAAAACCCGCCATACAGGTTTGTTTACTCAGAGTGATTTTTTAAGGCAGGAGCAAAGAGCAAATGAGCGCGCACCGAGATTCTCCCTCACATTAACAGGACAGTTTTAATTTTTATAATCATGGATAGTAAAAAAGTTAACTTGATTTATAAAAAAAGCGCGTAATTGCGCTTTTATCTATGTCAATGACCTATCTTAAATAAGTTATGCTAAATGAGCATTCATGATCAATTTTTAACTTTCTTTATTATGCTTGTATCTTTAGGGGCTTTTGTATACAAAGGCAGATATTACATGTAATTCGCATTACATATATCAAATCATCAATTACTAAATTTTTGTAAAAATAGGCTATCAGATTGAAAATTTTAATTACTGGGACCGCAGGTCGTGTAGGCCGTGCAATATATATTAATCTGATGAAAGAGCACGAGGTTATAGGAGTGATATAACACCTTGCTCAACAATGGATTTTGTTGGAGATATTCGCGATGAGAATTTTTTGAACAAGGCCTTGAGTGGCGTAGATGTGGCCATTCACTGTGCTGCACTACATGCGCCCCATATAGGGATAAAATCAGTTAATGAATTTGAAAATATAAATGTAAAAGCGACTCAAAACTTAGCATTAGAGGCTGTTAAGCATGGTATTGAACATTTTATATTTACCAGTACCACAGCTTTATATGGTTTCGCATCCACACCTAAAGGTGTTGCTGGTTGGATAGATGAAAAAGTAATACCACAGCCTAAAACGATTTATCACAAAACTAAAATTAAAGCTGAAAAAATACTAGAGAAAATCTCTGAAGATAATGGATTACCCGTTACGGTACTGCAAATGTCTCGCTGTTTTCCTGAACCTGCAGATTTAATGGCGGTATATCGTTTATCTCGTGGCATTGATGCACGAGATGTCGCGAGTGCTCATGCTTGTGCGATTGTAAAACGTTTAGCTGGTTTTCAGCGTTTTATTATATCTGGCAATACACCATTTAATAAAGGATGTTGTCAAAACCTACTTAATAATACGAATAATATTTTACGTGAATATACACCAGATTTAGTTGAGGATTTTGATGTCAGAGGTTGGTCTTTACCTAAAAGCTTAGATAGGTTTATGACTCAAGTTTGGCGCAAAAGGAGTTAAATTGGCGACCAAAATATGGATATCAAAGTGTATTTGATATGTTAGATAATGAGTCTGCAGAAGTACTTCCTGTCTTAAAGCCTAAAGCTGAAAAGTAGTCTGTTAGTTATCTATTTGAACAATATATCTGGCGCTTAGGCAGAGTTTTACTAAACTCAAAAAATACAAAGCTTGATAGGTGAGTTTCAGATGAAAATAATCATATCTACTAACATTAGATTCTCTTTGTGTAAGTTAAGGCGATGATTCTGATAAAAATGAGTTATTTAGATTATCACTGCTATTAATTTTAAGGAGTTTAAAATGTATCAAGCTACTTTATGCACTTGCCCAGATTTAGAAACAGCTAATAATATTGCAAAACAGATTATTGAAAATAAACTCGCTGCGTGTGTCAATATTTTACCTGGCATCACGTCTATTTACGCTTGGCAAGGAAAGGTTGAAACGGATAATGAAGTGTTAATGTTGATCAAAGGGTTAACTAAACACTTTGATGAATTATCATTATTAATTTCAGAATATCACCCCTATGAAGTACCTGAATTAATCGCTTTAGATATCCAGCAGGGGAATGAAAAGTTTTTTAAGTGGATTGATGAAGTTGTAAAGTAATTTCATTATAAGTAAGGCTTTTTATAGCGGTGGCAAATCCATTAGTTTGTTTAAGCACTGTGTTACTTGAGCCTTGCTAATATCATCATTGATGATCAATTCAATAGCGCGAAGTAATGTCATATGGTTATTTTCTATCATTAAATTAGCTTCACTTATTTTATTTGCTAAATGCAGTATGCTGGCTAAATCGTTAGTTTTATTAGTTACTTGTAGCTCTAAAGATTTAATCACCTCTTTGGGTAATTGCCATAATATTGCGGTTTGGATAGAGAGCCCTAAAGAGCATTGAGATAATGCTTGTTTAAAGCAATCACTGCCTATATTTGGTGCCTCTTTTGTATCAGTCAGATTTTGACTGATGCATTGAAAAGCAACAACTTTTCCTAAGTCATGAACTAAACCCATAAGGTAACAGTGAAATTGGCTGATCTCTTTTTGGTCTTTACTTAAAGTTTGACATAAAACAGCTGTTTCTAAGGAATGTTGCCAAATTACTGAACCAAATAATTTAAAGTGATATAAATTAATATTAAAAACCCCTTTTAATAGCACTGGCATCAGTATTGATATAATGCAATCTAAGCCTAAAATAGAAATTGCTTTTAAAAGGTTAGTGATGGGCTGACTTGTATGTTTGTAATAAGCACTATTAACAATAGAAAGTACTTTTGCTGCTAAAATAGGATCTTTATTTAGAATCGATTCTATTTTTATAAAATCGGTTTCTTCATTTTCTAATTCAATTAATAGCTGTGCGGCAATTTGAGGTAAAGAAGTAATATATTGGCTTATTTGCTCTCTTTCTTTTAGTAGATTATTCAGTTGATTTATAATATTAGACTCTAAAATACTCATATTTTCATTTCGAATGGGCATGTTTTCAAACATGATGTCGAAAATAATGGTATCTGGCATATTTATTATTTTATTTCTCACTAATCTACCTTAATTCAAGCTGATAGTACTTTTATTAAAGTATAGAAGTGATTACAGGTAATTAAACAATAAAGCAGTTAAAAAATTGACTGCTTTATTTTAAATTTATTAATGCCCTACTTTTTATCGAAAAGTTCTAATAAAGCATGAACGGTTGCTTCAACCCCACTTTTTATTGCTGGCGCAGGAGATATTTTAAAAAGAGGTGAATGATGACTAGGCACTGCAGGGCCCCCATTAGTTGCTCTTACGAAGTCTGCTTCAGGTGTACCGCCTACTTTAAAATATACACTTGGAATCATGGGAACTGTCGTAAAAAATGGAAAGTCTTCTGCTCCCATTCCCTTTGGAGGTTCGCTGACAACAAAGTTATCGCCCATTTTGTTCTGCCATACAGCTTTTAGTCTCCGTGCTAAGGTTTTATCATTTACTGTTGGTGGTAAAGACATATCAGAAACAGTGACTTCAGGAAGTTTATCTTCAGGTAATCCCGCTACTCTACCCATATTAATTGCAATGCGTTTTATACCATCTAAAAGTTTCTTTTTAGTTGCTTCATTAGTATTACGAACCGTTAGTTGTAAATGTGCTTTATCAGAAATAATATTATGTTTTGTGCCTGAATGAAATGAACCAACGGTAACTACGCCAGGTTCCCTTGGCGCTAATTCTCTTGAAACTAATGAC
The DNA here is from genome assembly GCF_018860845.1 of Pseudoalteromonas sp. C2R02. Lineage (NCBI taxonomy): Bacteria > Pseudomonadati > Pseudomonadota > Gammaproteobacteria > Alteromonadales > Pseudoalteromonadaceae > Pseudoalteromonas > Pseudoalteromonas sp. C2R02. Next base: position 89,518 of record NZ_JAHKQC010000044.1, read on the forward strand.
TGTAGTGCAACAACGATTTGACTGGCAATATAAACAGGATCTTTGCCACTATGGGGTGATGCACCATGTGCTCCTATACCATGTACAATAATATCTACTGAATCGACACCCGCATAAGGAGAACCTTCGAGCACATTAACTACGCCTGCTTTTCCTTGGGCTTCTACATGAAATGCTAACGCATAATCTGGTGTACCGAACCTTTGCCATAAATTATCGTCCATCATGCCTTTAGCGCCTGGACCAACTTCTTCAGCTGGTTGACCTATCAACATTAAAGTGCCTGACCACTTATCTTTCATTTTTGCCATCAAACGCGCGGTACCAACTAAGCTGGTGATGTGAACATCATGGCCACAAGCATGCATTACAGGGACTCTTTTGCCTGTTATAGGACTGATTTGAGTGACTTTTGATGCATATGGTAGTCCTGATTTTTCTTCAACTGGCAGAGCGTCCATATCTGCGCGCATCATAACCAGTGGACCATCACCATTTTTTAATATCGCTACAACACCAGTACCACCCACTTTAGTTGTCACTTCAAAGCCCTGAGATGAGAGCTCTTTAGCTAACAGAGCTGATGTTTTATGCTCTAAGTTACTGAGTTCTGGGTTTTTATGGAAGTGAACAAATAAATTAGATAATTTTTTATCATAATCTGTGGATATAGATTGCTTTATAAAGTCAGAAGATAGCGTCTGAAAGCTGATTGCTGATAGCATAACTGCAGCTAATAATGATTTTTTCATAATTTTATCTCTTATTATTTTGTCCAGTATGTAATTTAGCTGAAATTTTGTCACCCACTTTTTTCTTCAGTTTAGGATATTTACTTGATAGTTTAATAGCTCTCAATATTAAATTTTTTAAGTAAAAAACATTATGATTAAACTTATTTGAGTATATGACTCGCCTTTTTCTCGAAGCCTAAAATGGTTATTAAATACATATAATGTTAAACATGAAGAGCATATTTTAACTTGGGATTAAATGTCATCAGACGCTTTATTGACTCTTAATCCTAAAAGGCAAGTGCCGACTTTATATGAAGATGGTACTGTAAAAACAGACTCCTTGTTAATTGCTTTAGAATACTTACCATTATCGCTAGATGCTAAATTATTTCGCTTGGCTGATTCTAATGTCGAGGCAGCTATTATATTTTTATTTAGGGCTAATTTATTAGAACAGAAATTTGGTCAGTCAGAACTAAGTTTGTTTATGCGAGATGCTGGTATCAGCACATTTAAAGCAAGTGTCGATCATCTTTTAGATTATTTAATTCATTCTGACGAAACCCTTGAATGTAACTTTGGTGCTGTATTATTGATGTCGACTATATTAGCTGCAATTTCTTTAGCTGATGAGTTAGTTGATTATAGAAAAAAAGAGTTATCTATTTATTTCAGTATGATCGAATCAGATAAGACATATGAAAAAATAATTACACAATATCAATGGGAAACTTCAAATGAACTGCCTTTTGAGTATAGTAAAATTGATAATAATAAGTGTTAGATTCTTAGACGGGAAAAAGTCTCATTAATGGTTAAAGTAAAGGGGGTTTACAGTATTTTAAATACATTTTCTTTATTCGTTTTGTTTCTTTAAATTCTTTGTTCAATTAAATGTAAGTGTCTTATCAATGGGACTATTTTATTTTAGGATGACACTCTTTCATTATTTTTAATGATGGTTTATTCCCTAAAGCATTAATATTTGAATAAACGATTGTAGTACTACCTTGCAGAGTATTTGATATGTCGATTATATGAGCCAGTTTATCATTAATATGCAAAGTTACAGTATGACCAAACATTGTTGGTTTGTAGTCACTTTTTAGATTGTGTTTGTTACCCCAGCCGTTAAAAATACACTTAGATACAAGCTCAGAATTATGTGGACTTGAAGTATCAAGCATGGGTATCGTTCTTCGTAATGCATCAGGAGAAACGGAGCATGCCGAAATCGCAGCTGAAATAGCAATAACAAAAATGAAAAGTGCTATTTTATTCATCGTTTCTCCTTAAAAAACCAGCAATGATACTTTTAACTTATTTAAACCAAGAGTGAATATAAAAGGGTCTGTTTAATCCAGTATAGTCTATTCATGTATCATTTATAGCTTCAAATTTTGAGTTCCATATAAATACTTAAAGGATCATATTGGTAGCTACCGAATTCATTACGTTCTTGAAACCCTATCTTTTTATATAAACTCAAAGCTTCAGGTTGTTTAATACCTGCTTCCAGTCGAATAAGAGGCAATTTCTGTTTTTTAGCATGATCTATTAATACATTAAGAATAGTTTTTGGAATCCCTTGTCCTCGGTACGCTTCTTTTACATAAATTCGTTTAAGTTCACCATAAATATCGTCATTGTGTTTATTTACTATTGCACCACATCCCAGGATATTTTTATCTTTAACGACTCCTATAAAGTGTACATTGTCTTTTTTAAGTTCTTCAATAGAAAGAAGCTGATTGCTCTCTTGCGGGTAAAGAGAGTTCATTAAGTTATCAATGTCTTTAATTATTTATTGAACTTGGTTTGTTGTTGGGTCTAGCGTCACGATTTCCATTTGTTTTACTTCCATTCTTAGTCAGTTCGATATTTATTCAGTTTCGGTTCAGTTTACTGAACTAAGTTTATATTAACTAATGAAACCGTTATATTCTATGAATTAGGATCTTTGCGATGAAACATATTAATTTCCTTACTTATCTACTTCCTCAATTTATCATAAAAGCAATATTAATCACTTTATCTATATTTATTATAGGTTGTGCAGATAGAACACCAATCGTTGATACCAAAGGCATTGATATTGCTGTTTATGAAAAAGACTTATCTGAATGCCAAACTTATGCCAATCAAGTTAGTACAGGTGAATCTGCGGCAAAACATGGTACTGTGGGCGCGGTTACTGGCGCTGTGCTTGGTGCTATAATTGGTAATAGCACAACTGCCGGACAAGGAGCAGGTGTTGGCGCGGTAACAGGCTCTGTTAAAGGCGGTCAAAGAGCTGAGCATAAAAAAGAGCATGTAATAAGAAACTGTTTGAGAGGTCGAGGCTACCGTGTACTTGGATAGCGCCTTATATCACTGTGAACACGCATTAAAATAGTAGAGTTAAAGCTCTGCTTTTTTTGTGTGTAATACAATATCCATTTCAACACCTTCAACACGAGAATAAACCACATGTTTTGCATCTTTAGAGCTTGAAACAGTTAAAGGCACATTTATATCATGCTCGTAAAAGCCTATTTGGCTTATCTCTTTATTTTCTTTTGTTTCAAATAGGTAAAAATACAAATATAGTTTGTGACCTTGCTGTAATACATAATAAATACCAATATCAGTTACTGCCGGTCGATATAAATGAATTGAAGAAGGCAAGGCATCTAATATAATAAAGTCATCAATATTGTTAGCTAAATAACTATGTATTATTTTTCTATAGTGTGTGAATGATGGGTTAAGTGCTTTGATTTCATTCAAGCTCATTTCTTTTTCATCATTAAGCGTTAAATCTTCCTTGTGCAAATAATTACTGGTTAGCTGTAAGTCGTAAGCCCATTTTTGCCAATTATTGTTTGAATTTTTAGCATTAAAAAATACTTTTCGGCTATCTTTTGACCACTGAACTTTTTCTAAATCTTGAAATCCAGAAATAATAGGAACGAGTTTACGCGAAAATGTATTGATCAAATAAATATTATGCTCTGTGTCGGCAACTAATAAGTTATCTCCGCTTGGTGACCATAATAAATAACTGACCGTGATATTTTCTGGTAAGTTTGCCAGTACTGTCGCTGCTTTTTTTTGTTTGTGCTTTAACCAAATTTCGATATAACGAAAGCCATCAAGTCCACGCCTTTGATAAGATACAAAAGCTGTTTGTAAACCATCATCGGATATTGCTGGTAATACATCTAGGCGTGCAGAAGAAGATAGTTGCAACCGGTTATCGTTAGTTTGTTTTTCAAAATCTGTTAAGGTTAAGTCGTATAAATTAACACTTGCCATACCTTCGCTATGAGCAACATCCCCTGTTATGGGATTTATTGCTAGATCAGCTATAAATCCAGCGGGTTGATGTATTAATTGCATATTATCAGCATTACTAAAGTGCCTTAAAGCTTCGTTGCCAATCCAAAACCCTGTGTGTGCTAAATCCCAATTCACACCCCAAAATACTTGTTTTGATTGTAATAATAGTACTGAACTATGTGTTTTTAAATCGACTTTACTCAGTTCAAATGCTTGGTTTTTCTTTTGCACTATCAGCATGTTTTGCTTTGCATTGATATCCATTTCAATCGGCTGATATTGATTGAGTATTTCACGGTCTTTTTCTTGCGGGTACGTACTCAAATTTAAAGTGATTTCAACTAGTTTTGGCGCATCATCATGCCATTCACTGGTATATAGGGTTGATTGAACTGGCCAGTGAATTTTACTTCTTCTAAAGCCTGGTTGGCAGTCAGCCATATGAAAATCAGGGCTTAAACGCCAAGTTTCTACAGGATTGCTTACCGACATAATACGAATGGTACAACTAATAGGATCATGACGATAATAAGCTAGCCACTTACCATCGGGCGACCATACAGGGGCTTGTTCACTGTAACCTGAGCTTTTTATTGAATGCAGGGCTTTGCTTTGAGCATCATATATAACTAAATCCATTTGGCTGCGATTGTTTGCAGTCTGGCTAAAAGCGAGATATCTGCCATTGGGAGAGTAACGTAAAAATACTTCGGCACCCGGAACTGACGTTAATCGACTTTGATAGCTGTAGTTACTCTCTTGTGGTGTTTCTAAGGTTAATAAGTGCCAAAAATAGCTAAGTGCTAGGCCCATAAATAAACCGAGTGACATGAAAATAGCTAAAGTAGATTTATTTATTGTTGCTGGCTTTTCTTTTTGCTTTGTAGAGATATGGGCAATTAATTGATAACCGATGCGAGGTACTGTTTTTATGAATTTTGGTGTGCCTTTGTCATCTTGTAATGTTTTACGTAACTGAGTGATGAGTTGACTAACAGAGTTATCGCTAACAATGACATCAGGCCAAATTTCTTGCATTATCTTATCGCGAGAAATTGCTTGGCCATAGTTGTCGAATAACAATTTTAATAATGTGATTTGTTTTGCTTCTACGCCATACCAAACCTTGTCGATTCGCAATTTTAAAGCTGCAAAATCAACCTCAATGTCATTTAGTTTGACTTGGTTTGATAAGTTAATAAACACATCCAAAAATATTACATTCGTTATCGACTGGTTAATTGGCTAAACACAGAGTATTATGGTCAAGCGTTTATTTTAAGCTTGTTCCGTTTTCATATCAATAAATTCTAACATTAAAAACAAGCACTTATAATTAATAAAAATGAAAGCGTTTAAGATGAGTTCAAATGACAATTAAAGAGGCGATACAACGATGAAGTTACCAACCTATTTATATGCTTTTATCTATATGATTTGTATGTCTTTTTCATTTTATTTGTTTGCTAGTCAAAAAGAGACTTCATCTAAAAGCACGCCATCAGAAAATATCTTAGAAACGATTCAAATTAGGGGGGTTCATGACAGCGTTGTCAGGTCGTTGAGTAATAAACGTGCGTCAGGGTCTATTTCTGATGTGATAAGTGCTGATGAAATCGGTAAATTTCCAGATAAAAATGTAGCAGAATCATTACAAAGGGTCACTGGTATTTCATTAACGCGCGTAATGGGTGAAGGTGAACGCATTGGTGTACGAGGAACAACACCTGGTCAAAATAAAACATATTTAAATAATCAAAATATCGCATCGGCAGATTGGTGGATTTCTTCACAACCAAATCGCGGCTTTAATTTCACTATGTTACCCGCCGAGCTAGTATCTATTTTGGAAGTCATTAAAACACCGCAAGCAGATCAAGATGAAGGCTCTTTAGGAGGCTCTATCAATATCAAAACCCATCAGCCATTAAGTACTGATGATGATAAGTTTATAGCGACATTACAATATCAATATAATGATTTGTCGGATAAGTTTGATCCACAATTTTCAACTTTATATAATTGGCATAATGATGCCCATAACTTAGGTATGTTAGTTACTTTTACTCATCAAGAACGTAGTTTACGGCGCGATGGGTTAGAGTCTTGGGGTTGGCATGATGAAAACTATAATATTAATGAACAAGGCAATTTAGCACCCACAAATATCGCAAAGGCAGATCTTACAAATATATGGACGCCTAGTGGCGGTGGTTCAGCCGTTTTTCAACAACAACGAAAACGTACAAGTGCTACTATCAGCCTTGAATATCAACCTTCATTAGATTGGCACTTTAAACTTGATGCGCTTTATTCTGTTTTAGATGCTGACAATACCAATCAAAACTTTTTGTGGCAGCCAAATAATGTATATGCGGGCGGTGGATCTGTAAGTGATTATGAAATTATTGATAATACGTTAGCTTCAGCTACCTACTCTAAAGTATCTGCTGATAATGTAAGGCCATATAATACTTCAATGGAAGCGATATGGCGTAATTCTCAAATAGATACTTCAAGCATTAATTTGCAATTAAGTCACCAAAACACCCTTTGGCATAATCAATATCAAATTGGTTTTACAAAAGCGACCGGTGGTACCAGTGAAGATAATACTTCTCAATGGTCAGCAAATACCGCTTTTTCAGTTGATACCAGAGATTTTAAAAACATTAAAACAGATTATGACGTTTCACCAACAGACTCATCTGCTTGGTTTATATCTCAAGTAAGACAAGACTCATTAGATTCGCAAGATCAAGAGTGGTATTTTCAAGGTGATTTTGAACGTCCAATTGATCATAGTGTGATCAGCGCGATTAAATTTGGTGGTAAGTTTAGGCAACATCAAAGAGAGTTTATTCGCTACCGCTCTATTAATGGTAATTATAAGAATATAAAAGATGATTTGAACTGGACATTAGCTGATTTTTCAGCGCATATGCCTGAAGATTATTTATCTGGTATTGGTAATCAAGATACCCTAAAAAGTTACGCTTATGCTAATACATCACAGTTAAATTTAGAATATCAAGATTTTAACTTTATACGCATAGATGAGAAAGCCAGTCGCTTTGATATTAAAGAGCAAACGAGTGCCATTTATACAAAAGTTAACTTAGATGGTGATCGCTATAATGCCAATTTTGGTTTTAGGTTTGTAAATACATATCAAGTCGCAGCTGCTTATAAAAGAATCGCTTCACCAGGTGATTTAAACGATAACTTTATTTGGCAAGAAACAGATAAAAACTATAATGATTTTTTACCAAGCATTAATTTTAATTTTGATTTAACGCCAGATATGCAGCTAAGATTTTCTGCGGCGAGTGTGATGGCACGAGCACAATATCATCACCTAATGCCCTCTACTAATTACAATGTCACGCAAGCACAAGGGCAAGGTGGTAATCCACAGTTAGACCCATACCGTGCGAATCAATATGATGCTGCTTTTGAATGGTACTTTGAAGATGCTGGCTTATTTTCAGCTGCTGTATTTAGTAAAGATGTCACTTCATTTATTGAAATTATACGCCATCAAGAAATGCACGAAGGCATTTTAATGACAATAGATCGCCCTGAAAATGGTGCTGGCGGTATGCTTAGGGGTTTAGAGTTAAGCTTTCAAAAAGAAATATTATATGGGTTGGGACTTATTACAAATTATACCTTTGTTGATGGTACTCGCCATGCAAGTAGCTTAAATGATTATGTGCCAGGTACCTCTAAACATACTTTTAATATTACAGGATATTTTGAAAATGCATCATTTAGCTCTCGGTTGTCATACAACTATAGAACAGAGTTTGCCACTGGCATTGGCGAGCAAATAACAGATAACTTTGGACAGTTAGATGCTAATATTTCTTTTAGCCTTAATGAGCATTTTTCTTTAGTTGTTGAAGGTATAAATTTAAATAATGAAATGACTTACATTTACGAAAGGAATCACTACGCGCCTGTTGGTTTATACCAAAATGGTCGTCGTTTTTATGTTGGTGTCAGAGCTGAGTATTAGCTGTATTTAAAATCATTACGCAACTCTCAATCGGGTTTATATCAAAATGGTCGTCGTTTTTATGTTGGTGTCAGAGCTGAGTATTAGCTGTATTTAAAATCATTACGCAACTCTCAATCGGGTCTATACCAAAATGATCGTCGTTTTTATATTGGTGTCAGAGCTGAGTATTAGCTGTATTTAAAATCATTACGCAACTCTCAATCGGGTTTATATCAAAATGGTCGTCGTTTTTATGTTGGTGTCAGAGCTGAGTATTAGCTGTATTTAAAGTCATTACGCAACTCTCAATCGGGTCTATACCAAAATGGTCGTCGTTTTTATGTTGGTGTCAGAGCTGAGTATTAGCTGTATTTAAAATCATTACGCAACTCTCAATCGGGTTTATATCAAAATGGTCGTCGTTTTTATGTTGGTGTCAGAGCTGAGTATTAGCTGTATTTAAAATCATTACGCAATTCTCAATCGGGTTTATACCAAAATGGTCGTCGTTTTTATGTTGGCGTCAGAGCTGAGTATTAGCTGTATTAAAAATCATTACGCAACTCTCAATCGGGTTTATATCAAAATGGTCGTCGTTTTTATGTTGGTATCAGAGCTGAGTATTAGAGAGCTGAATTTTGAAAAGAAAGCACTAAGTGAAAAATAATATAGAAAAAGCGCTGTTTTAATCGAATCTAAGGTTTAACACCGTTTTTGCATCCATCATCTGCGCTTTGGTTTGTAGGTTCGACTTCAGTCGTACTTTTTACCATCGAAAGGCAAAATCTCTCCTACAAAATTATTACTTATCGACAATAGACCCCTGAATTTTTGATACAAGGTTGAACAAATTCGAACTTACAAAATAGGATTTAACAAATGTATCAAAGTGTTCGTCGCTTTTATGTCGGAATCAAAGTTGAGTAACTTTTGAAAGTTCCTTTTTTACCTTTATTTCTTTTCCTTCTAAATACGCTTTATGTACCACAAAACATAACTGTGTAATATTAACCTTAATAAATTTATGGTTTTTACCAATAACCAATACTTTACTACTATATACGATGAGATTCGTAATATGTAATATACCCTTTAATCAAGGGTTTAGGTGTTCTTGTGTGATTTTATTTTGTTAAAGAGATAGTTACATTTAATTATCTAGTTTACCTAAAAAGACAACACCTTTGTAATTATATGCAATCAATCACTGCGTCGTTGATTGTGGTTTGTTATACGGGATAGCAAACCATTTCTAAAAGGAAAATTGATAACATGGCAATGTCATCACAACAGGAAGTAACATTTTCAGAAAATGAACAACTAGTTTCAGTCACTGATACGAGTGGGATCATTACTTATGTGAACGAACATTTTTGTAAAATATCAGGGTATGCAAAAGAAGAACTCATAGGACAACATCATAATATTGTTCGCCATCCAGATATGCCTAAAGCGGCTTTTTCTGATTTATGGTCCAAGTTAAAGCGTGATGATTCATGGCGAGGCATGGTCAAAAATAGATGTAAAAATGGCGGTTATTACTGGGTTGATGCGTATGTGACGCCTGTATATGATGCTAACAGAGTTATCGGTTATCAATCTGTTAGAAATAAACCAAGTCAAAAGCATATCAGCTTAGCTAAAAATCTATACGACAAGTTAAATAGCAACAAAAGTGCAGGTTTTACATTACCGACAAAACATAGAGTATCAATTTCAGCTATCCTTACCTTGCTATTTGGTTTTGCTATATTTTCATTTTCTCAAAGCATTATTTCTACGGTACTATTTTTCGTTTTTATTACGTGTATATTTGCGTTGTTCGCTAACTTATCTTTACCTTTAAGCGCTTTTACCAAACAAGTCTCAAAAGAATTTGATAGCCCATCTAGACTGGTTTTCTCAGGAAAAGGTTTAACAGGCTTGTTAGATTATCCTAAGCACTTATTACAAGCCAAAATCACCACAATATTAGGTCGTTCAAAAGATCAAAGTGACCAATTAAAAGTGATTGCAGATGACCTTGAAGCGAATTCATCAACAGCGCTCAATGGCCTTCAAGAAGAGAATTCACACTTAGACCAATTGGCTACAGCTATCACCCAAATGAGTGCTACGATAGAAGAAGTCAGTAAAAATACAACAATTGCGTTTGAGAATGTGAATGATGTTCAAAGTAGATGTAATACAGCTATCGGTGTCATTGAAAATACACATCAAAGTGCCACATCTCTTGCTCAAGAGGTTGGTGAAGCGGCAAGTAAAGCTGATTCTTTAGTAACAGATGTGACACATATATCGAGTATCATGACTGAAATACAAGGCATCGCCGATCAAACAAATTTACTTGCACTAAACGCTGCAATTGAAGCTGCTCGTGCGGGAGAGCAAGGTCGGGGTTTTGCTGTTGTAGCCGATGAGGTTCGTTCACTAGCAAGTAGAACGCAAGAGGCGACTGGGCAAATTCAAGATTCTGTTGTTGGTTTACAAACTACATTATCCCAATGGCAGCAATTGATGTTAGCAAGCCAAGATAAAGCGAAACAGTCCCAGCAGGAATCAACTAACGCCAATCAAGAAATGCAAGGTGTGATAACTGTTATGAATAACCTTAACGATTTAACATCGCAAATAGCGACCGCTGCAGAAGAGCAAAGTGTGGTGGCTGATCAAATAAATCAGAGTGTCCATGTGATCAGAGATATTTCCTATCAAAATACTGAAATCGTATCTCAAGTCAATATATTGGGTGAGCAAGTTACCATTAGTGTTAATGAATTACATAACCTGTCGACAACATTTAGGTAAATCAATATGACTTCTTATTTTAGCCATTTATATAAAAAACAATCAGGTTATGAGCGTTATATTTGTGCTTTAGAAAGTATATATCAACGTATAGCACCTAAGCATTGTTTTATAGCTTCATTTGATAATGAAAATAATACTAGCCATAGCTTATATCATTTAAAGGATGGAGAAGTATCAGATAATTTCTCTTATCCGCTTGAAAACACCCCATGTGATATTGATCGCGCTTCTAACAAAATATGTTTTTTAGAAATAGACTTGCAAAAACAATTTCCAGAAGATGAAGTATTAGTGCAATGGAATGTTGATGGTTATTTAGCTGCTACTTTATGCTCACCAACAAATACGCCTGTTGGCATATTAGTCTGTTTATTTGAAAATAATCCAAATCTTAATGATGAAGATAAAAATTGGTTTAAAGAACTCAGTAATATCATAGCAACTGAATTTAATTACCAATTAAAATTTGAGCAGCAACAGCACTTGTTAAGTAGATTGAATATTGGAGAGTCTATAAGCAATATAGGTACATTGCAGTGGGAGTTAGATACAGATAAATTTGAATTTAGTGAGCAGTTATACCGTATATTTTCTTGTGCTCAAGTTGAAAACTTAAATTTAGCTCAGGTAATGAGTGTATTAAATTTTCAAGAAAATATTCAGCTTGAATCTAAACTTAATAAAATTAAGCAAAAAAAAATCACGCATTTAGATTTAGTTTTATCTAGAAAAGTTAATGGTCAACTGCAATATATTCAACTTAATGGGCAACTTAAAAGTGGGCAAGATAAACATGGTGATATATTTTTCGCCACGCTTAGAGATATTAGTGAAGAAAAAATAATTCATAAAGAACAAGAGCTAAGCGAAGTTGTATTTAATAATACAACTGAAGCGATAATGATCACAGATAAAAACAACTGCATTATAAAAGTAAACCCGGCTCTTGAAAGTCTAACAGGTTATAGACAAAAAGAATTATTAGGACTAACACCATCAGTATTTTCTGCAGGGAAACACGATCAAAAATACTATGATGACCTATGGTCTCACTTAGAGATAAAAGGATATTGGAAAGGCGAAATTTACAATAAACGTAAAAATGGCGAAACTTTCCTTGAAGAAATAATGATTAACGTTGTACATGATGATAATCAGGATATTTCTCATTATGTCGCTATTTTTAGGGATATCACACAATGGAAACTCACTGAAAAACGATTAACTTTTTTTGCTAATAATGACACGTTAACAGGACTCATAAATAGGCGCTCTTTCTCTCAAGTTTTATTAGAGAAAACACAGTCAGAACAAGGCAACCCTTTTGCTGTATTGTATTTAGATATAAATCGTTTTAAAGAAATTAATGATTTATACGGCCATGAAGTTGCGGATTTATTATTGTGTGAAGTAGCACAAAGGCTAAACCAAGTTGTTGATAATAATGATGTGGTATGTCGCCATAGTGGAGATCAATTTACTGTTTTAATTAATGACTTATCATGCATCGCCATAGAAGAAAAAGCGCAAGAAATTCATGATTTACTGGTTTCACCCTATATTTTTAACGATATCATAATTGAAATAATATTAAGAATGGGTATCGCACAATATCCTGAATCTGGCACTAATAGTTTTGAACTTTTACGTAATTCTAACCATGCAATGAGTAGTCTAAAACGTAAACAACGCACAGGCATTGCTGTTCATGATAAAGAAATTCATCAAAATTATTTAAGAAAAATTAATTTACGAAATGATTTAAAAGAAGCGATAAAAAACAGTGGTTTAAAGGTGTATTATCAGCCTATTTTAGCAAGTAATTCTAAAAAAGTTATTAAGCTAGAAGCCCTTGTTCGTTGGTTTCATCCTAAGCTCGGTTTTGTTTCTCCTGTTGAATTTATTCCTATTGCAGAAGAGTTTGGTTTAATTCACAAATTAGGTCTTTTTGTGGCACAGCAAGCTTGCCGCGATTTACAACATTTAAAATCCCTTGGTCATGATATTTCAGTATCTATTAACCGTTCTTTAAATGAGTTTAGACATGATGTTGATCAAAAACTCGAGTTTTTACAATTACTGAATAAGTTTAACTTAAGTGCCTCTGATATCACGATAGAAGTAACTGAATCTGTTGCGTTAAGTAGTAACTTGAATGCCAATGAAACTTTAGACAGTTTGCATGATTTAGGGTTTAAAATCGCACTTGATGATTTTTGTACTGGTTATTCTTCACTGAGTAACTTAATAGACTGTAAAGCTGATTATTTAAAAATAGATAAAAGTTTTGTGCAGTCCATAGAAACTGAAAAAAACCATCGAGCAGTTGTTGCAAGCCTCATAACTTTAGCCAATCAATTGGATATCCAGGTAATCGCTGAAGGTGTGGAAACACAAGCTCAAGCTGATCTTTTAACCAAGCTAGGTAGTAATTTATTACAAGGTTATTTATTTAATCCTGCATTACCTATAAAGGAGTGTGAGCAATATATATCCAGTCAGAATGGTGTTTAATTATCTCAATTTGAAATGAACAGCTCCTACACGGAGCTGTTCATATCGCTTATTTATTATTTAAACCATATACATAATCATTAATAGCTTGCCCGTTGATTATTGTATTTTGTAATAAAGTTTGCTCTCGGTTAAAGCCTAACTTTTCAAGTAACTTATATGAACCTAGATTATGAACTGAACATGTTGCTGTAAGCTTGTTAAGTTTAAGCGTATTAAAAGCATAGCCTTTAATAAGTGTTAATGCCTCAGCAGCAAAACCCTGCCCTTGCGCACTGTGTTTTAGCATAAAACCGACTTCAGCTATTTTATTGTGATGGTCTATTATTTTAATTCCAATATTACCTAGCTTTTCATTATTATCTATTTGATTGATGCTTAAAGTTAGCCAAGTATCACTAGTCTTATTCCAAGGTTTGGCTTTGATATAAAACGCTGTTTTAGCTTCTTCTAAGGTACTTATATCAAAAACGTGTTTCATGATATTTTCGTCCATAGACAGTTTAATAAATAAATCTAAATCAGAATTATTAAAGGGTAGTAATTTAATTCTTTTACCGAGTAGTTCCACCAAGTATTCTCTTTTTAATTATGATTTCTGAGATCTAAAATCCAGATTGCTGCTCAAAAATAACATATTAATTCAACTGTCTAAAGTTTTACTATACGAAGTTATTTAAAGTACCCTTTCAATTGGGTGCTAAACAGTTTGTTATATAACTTATTATACAAACTACTGCTTATTTGATCGGCAAGTTTAGAGTCTCTGATAGCTATTTGAGTTAAATCATCTTCACGTTCAACTGTTAATTTAGGCACTGGACCCGTTAAGGTCATTCTATGATTAACGATGCACTGGCCTGCAACTAACATCAGTGGGTTTAGGTGATTCTTTACTGCTTGCTCGACTTTATATTTATAACCAGGTTTACCAAAATCACTACAAATAAGGTTTACGATCACCCAAGTATCTGCACTCAGTAAAAAATAGCAGCCTAAAAGTGGGCTTTTCGCAAATATAGTATTATCAATTTCCCATGGCTTTTGGAATAAACCTTTTACCGCTTTCATTTCATCCCAGTCTTTTTTCAGTAAGTGCAAAGTTATAAGTAAACGTGAAGTCATGCCAATAATTGAAGCCGCTGTACCGGTAGCTGCTCCAGCATCAAGAAAGATACCTGCAGCTTTAGCGGTTGTTTCAATCGCATGAGTACCAGCATTTGCTGCACAGGCATTTCTTTCCCTTTCTATTAAGGTCTTTACAGCCAGAAAAGCAGCTGTTGGATCGCCTGGTAATAGCCCTTGTTTTGAATTTCTGATGCTATGAGCTGATTTTGCTGCAGATAAAGCAAGGTAACTATTATAGGTTGTCATTGAGGTCGAGTATGCTAAACCAACCCCAGGCGTAATTTGAGCGATAAAATCAGATAAACTTTTTCCTAAAATATCTTTTATTAGGGCCATCATGCCAGGATCTGTTGCTGCATTTCCTAAAATAAGATTAACGAGATTTTTTGCCTGACTATATGCTTGATTACCAACACTCGCACCTTGATAAACAGCTGTTGATGTTTCATATACTGTATAAAGTTTACTCGAAAGTTTTATCTCACGGCCTTGAAATAAATGAACAATATACTGGCGACGATGATCTTCCAAATAACGTATTGCAGTTTGATCTAACTCAGTCAGTTCAAATTCATTATTTATTTGTTTTATTAAATCAACAACAGCACCATTAGTATTTCGTATGCTATTTTTCCAAGTATGACCTTTCTTTTCTTGCCACACTGCTATTGCTGTTGATACTTCTAGCCTAAGATTCTGTGTTTTGCCATGTAAATGATAGTGTTTTAACTTATTATCAATATTTTTAAGCTCACTACTTCTTGGTTTATTAATGCCTGATTTTGTTCTTTGCAGCCAAAGACTATATTCCATCAGTTCTAACATGATACAGATCCTAAATTCGGTTTATGCTCTTAAATTGAGCTGTTGTTACTAACAATTTTCATAATAAAGAGCGCTTTATTTATTCGACCATCAATGATGTTAAATCCGTTTTTAAACAACGGAAGATGTTCATTTATTTATTAAATTAATAGCGATTTCAATACTTGAAGATGCCTAAATTATTGTCACATGAAAATAAGGAGGGAATATGTAAAAAGAAAAAATAATCTAAGTATTTCCTTTTAATTTATAAATTTATTACTGGTTGTTCGAACAGGTGTTTTTAATAAAATAAATGCTTCAGGTGTATATTTTTATATAGTGATTATTTCGTTTACTTTTAGATGTGTTTTTATCAACCTATGTTCCTGAAAAGGGTAAGGTGTTAATTTAAACTTTCATAATCAAAAGGTTAAAGTTTGATTGTTTAGGCGTAAATTCGATGGAATAGCCTTGATTATAATCGGAAATTATATCAGGAATTTAAGCAATGTAGTATTCAGTTTATAATTAAATCATGTAAGTTATACCTTTTTTATTTAGTTTATTTTAATGAAACAGTAAAAGTTAAGATATTTCAGTTATATATAAAACCCGTATTTAATACATGAAAAGTTAAGAACGGTTATTTAAAAAAGAGGCTATTTCATTACTTTTCTAATACTTTATAATGTAGGACTAAAGAATGAGTTTTACTTTTGTGGATAGAAATGAATTTTAAATGCTTTTTTGGTAAACACATACCAAACAATGATTGGATCCGAGATTTTAAAACCAGCAGAATGAAATGTATTTGCGTAAAATGTGGGAGAACAGTTAAGAAAAGTAAATAAAGTAGCAAACCGTATTTTAACGCTACTTTACAATATAAATTTTAAAGTAGCTTAAGTTTTGCTTAAAAATACCACTCAATTGATAACTGTAAATGATCATCATTTTTAATGGCATAGGTTTGTTCTATTGGGTCTGAGCTATTAAACACCCTCATATCAATTACAGCCTTGAAGTTTTCGCCTAACCTACGATTAGCCTCTAATATAAAGCTGGTTGCACTGTGATCTAAATCAGTACTAAAGCCCATTAATACTTCGCTGCTTTGCATATCGTTAAATGCAATACGGCTACCAAAAAACAAGTCATTTTGAAAACTTGCACCAGGCTCTTGTAAGCTTCCCTCACCACGAGAATTCCAACTATATTCGGTTAATAAACCTAAATCAGCATTTGAATCAAATACACCAATAAAGCTATATTCAAACCCAGCTTGCGTAGCCCAAAAGTTACCATTTTTGGTATTTCGGTAGATTGATTCAAACTTATATAACCAATCATCAATTGTAGCTTGAACATCTAAGCCAAATTGATCCATTTGATTATAATATTGTCTTAAAACCAGTTTATCGCCATCTTGCTCCGGTGTTAAAATGGGCTCTCGGTTGGTACCATGAAACCAATGGGTGCCGATATCAAAGTCACCTAAAGAATGGCTCCAACGTACAGCTAAATCTAAGTGTTTTTCTTGTGCACTTGATTCGTAGGATACATTGTTTTTATCAACGACCATTGGCGCTCTTAAACGCCCTTCTTCTCCTGCAAAGGTACGCTCTCTGAATCCTGGTAACAAATACAGATCAACTATGCCCCAATCTTTAACTAAAGATAAATTGACCATTAATTGGCCTAGCTTATCTTCACCATCAATATCTTCTACGCCATCAGTTTGGTTTATAACGTCAACTAAATGCTGAAACTCAGTGACACCCCAATACTCTTTGCGAATACCACTTCTGAGCTCCCAATCATCACTGGCATGTATGTATGAAAGCTCTCTAATATCACCATGACTACGTTCACTATCTTGATCATCTAAACGTAAAAATGGCTTAAAAGTGACAGTATCATCGCCGTTATTCCAGCCCCAATAAAATTCAGGTTCAACTAAAATGGAAGTTTGAGAATGTGGAAATTGATTGTCATATTGATTCGTTTCAAAAAAATATCTTTCTTCAACTGCTACTTTACCTGATACTTCAAAATCCGATGAAGTAGCGTTAAAAGATAGCAGCAAAGTAAGTGCTGCTAAATTCTTTATTGGCATATTATCTTACTCGTTTTAATGAATTACGGTTAAAGTCGCCGTCTTTTAAGCCTGTTTTAAATGCATAGTTTGACCATTTTAACTCTGTGCTTTTACCATTTTGATGATTTAACATTTGTTGTGTATCTGCACGCCAATGTTTACCTAGGTATTGTTTGTAATCAACATAAGTTAGGGTTTTTAATAAAGCATCTTTTCTATCATAAAACTCAATTTTTTGTATGCGATATTCGTTTTTATCAAGCCATACAATGCGTTTGGTATAACCTGAATTTTCATCATTCGGATATTGCTCTACTTTAAAATTATCTAGGCCATTTATGGTTTCATCACCTAAATATTTGTAGCTGTACTTTTCGATTTCAAATGAGCTTAAATCTTCGAACGCAAACTCAGAACCCATAAATGGGCCTGATTTATTACGTGATGCAATGCGCTTTACACGCTTAAGTGCAGGCAAATATAACCATTGATCATCTGCTTCTACTGGATGTGAAAAGCTTAAAAAAGCAGTGCCTTTTACATCTCTTGGCTTATTGAAAATAGTTAAGCTTTTATCGCCATCATCATCTATTTCTAGTGATTTTATTTTGATTTCACGAATGCTTTGTTGGCCTTGCTTATTGCGTAATAGCATTAACATATCGGCTGTACTATCAACCCAACCTAAATCTCTTTGTTTGGCTTCTTTTGATATCTCAAGTCCCTGTTGTTCAGGTGTCATTGCAATAGATATATTTGAAACTAAGGCCAATGCAATGGCTGATAAAGTGCCTAGTACTAATTTTTTCTTAAACATTTTTCTCTCCAATTCTTAAATTTGATTAACCAGCTGAAACCATATCTTGTGCGTTTTTATCATCAGCTTGCTGTTGTGTTTTTTTACTTAATTTTTTATCTATTGCCATTAGTAGCGGTGGTAAGAAGAAAAAATCAACAACAAGTGCGATAAATATGGTCATAGCAGTTAAGAAACCCATATCAGCATTCATTTTAAATGACGATTGTGCCAATACTGTAAAGCCAGCTACTAATACAAATGTGGTGATCCAAAGCGCACGGCCGACATTGCCAAAGGCATAATGAACAGCTTGTTTTGTATTGGCATTATTTTCATTTTTAGCATGTAGATATTTACTTAAAAAGTGAACTGTATCGTCAACTACAATACCTAGCGTCATGCCCATAACAACCGATAAACCTAAGCCAACTTGACCTTCGTATAAGCCCCAAACACCAAATGCGATAGCAGCAGGTACTAGATTAGGTAAAAGGCTTACAGCGCCATATTTCCAACTTTTAAGTGCAAAGCCTAATAAAATTGAAATAAGGATCAGCGCTAAAGTTGTACCAATTAACATGCTAATAATGTTACGTTGACCAATATGAGCAAACATTAAACTTGGGCTTGCTAAATCAACTTCATATTGTGGTGCATGTTGTTTAAACCACGCATTCATATCTGTTTCTACTGAAATTAATTCACTGCTAGTCATGTTTTTAAACGTAGCTACAATTCTTGACGATGATTTATCTACATCTAACTGATTATTAAGATCTAAACCATAAGGTAATGACATTTCATATAGTAATAAATACTGTGCTGACATTTCTTGAGAGTCAGGTAATTTATACCAGTTAGGATCATCACCATGCATGTTTTTATTTAAACGTTTTAGTGTGTCTGTAATGGTATTTACATGATCTGTTTCAGGGCGCTGGCGTAACCAGTCACTAAAATCTGATACGGTTTGTAGATACTGTGGATCATTAATGCCACTTGGAATACCTGTTTTAACAGAGATTTCAACAGCCATCATGCCCGATAGATTATCCTGCATAAAGTCAGTTGCAACACGATATGGTACGCGATCATCAAAGTATTTTACAAAGTCATCATTAAGTTCATTTTTAGGAATGAACAAAGCGGCAGCAATAATTAGGACACTTGTTACAGGTAATAGTAATTTACGTTTAGCAATAACAAAGTCAGCCAATTTTGCCATGCTATCTTGTGTGCCTTGTTTTTGTACTTTCACTTTTACTGGTAGTACAGTTAATAAGGCAGGGAAAATAGTGACAGAGAAAACAAATGCTAACATAACCCCTATTGCCACTAAATTTCCTAAATCTCTAAATGGTGGAGAGTCAGAGAAGTTCATGCTTAAAAAGCCAATTGCGGTGGTAATACTTGTTAAAAATATAGGTTGAATATTCACTTTAATACTACGAGCGATTGCAGTGCGTTTATCAGCCCCATGGCGCATTTCATAAAACATTGAAGTTAAAATATGAATACAGTCAGCTACGGCTAAAGTCAAAATCATTGTTGGCGCAGATGAAGATGGACCCGTTAAATAAAACCCTGTCCAGCCTGCGATTCCCATAGTGGTTGCTATGCTCATTATGATGACTAGTACAGTGGTAAAGGTACCTGAAATTGTTCTCAGTAATAAACCAATTGTGATCACGACAACCAAGAACATTAAAGGAATAAGTGTTTGACCGTCATCCATTGAAGCTTCGCCAAATGAGGTATTCATCATCACCATGCCTGATAAATATACTTCAGTTTCTGGATTTTCAGCTAAAAACTTATCTTTAATGTCGCGTACAAAGGTGGCAACTTCTGGCACTTCAACAATAGGATCAATTCCTGGTAGCTGAACAGTGACATTTACAACCGAAACATGACCCGATTGAGATATGATTTTATTAACAAGTAAAGGCTCTTTAATTGCGATTTGTTTAATTTTATCTAAATCATTTTGTTTTAATTTACTTGGACTCATCACCAAATCTTCGACTATCATGTCGTCTTCTTCGGCGTAGGTATATTGAAAGTTGGTAACAGAATCAACACGTGTTGAATACGGTACTTGCCAGCTTTGTTTGGTCAAAGACTTTAAAGCCGATAGATGCTCAGTGGTAAAAACGTCGCCACCTTTTGGTACGACAACAAATGAAACGTTATCACTTTTGTTATAAACCTTTTGCATAGATTCAAAAGCGGTGAGTTGTGGGTTTTCTTCACTAAAAAAGACCCTGTAATCATTTTTAAAAACCAGTTTTTGTGCGCCAGATGCTGCGACAAAAGCAAACGTAATACACACTAGTATTACCCATATAGGATGTTTGCCTACAAAACCATAGAGCTTGTCTCTCATGTTTCCCTCGATTATGACGAATCGTCATTTTATTTTTAAAAAAATACGGTATAAAGCTTAGTGCAAATACCGTACAATTATTTGAATTTAATGAAAATAATTCCTTAAAAAGCTAAATCTCTGCCTTTCTCATGCATTAATAAAAGTTCTTTTGGAAATACTTTATCAAGTGCTTTTTTAAGCTCAGCACTATAATCTTTATCTTTTGTTAATGGCTGCCATTGCAAACCATCAAACAGTAAATTGTTTTGATTAAAAAGCTCTCTTTCAACTATTAAAGCTGTTCTGCCACTGCACTGCTCTACTTCACCAGAAAGTAAAATGATAGTGCCGTAGGCCATAGACCAATTCGCAAAACACAGCTGCTGAATATCCATATGATCAGGTAGATTTAAGCTTTTATCATTTAAAGCGCCTTCGACTATGCCGTGAATTGCACCTAATAGCTTAAATTCCAGTTGTTCTTGTTCTTGGAGTCTTTTTTCACTTGATTTACCAAATACATTAGGGCTTTTTGCACACACAACTGTTTGAAATAAAGCAGGATGCAAAATTGCATAGATCAAATAAGAAAAATTGAGCAATAACATGCGCTCTCGTGTACAGCCTTCAAACTGTGACGAGCGCCAAAATAAATCAGAAAGAATAGAAATAGCGTGATTACTGATCGCTAATAATAAATCTTCTTTACCATCAAAATGTTTATAAATAGTACCTTTTGAATAAGGGACTTTAGAAACCACTTTATCCATAGTGATGTGCTCAACACCATGCTCTTGGATCAATCCAATTGCGGCATTTATAATTTCTTGCTCTCGGGCCTGTAGTGCCTTTTCATCTAAAATTCTTGGGGTCATACTTTAAGTGACGATCCGTCAGTGACGTTTCGTCAATAATAAACGCTTGAATATTTAAGTCAACGACAAAATGAATTTATTTCCTTTGTGAATTTTCTTTCGTTTTCATAATCTGTTGCAAGTTATTTTTCTGAAAGTGAACCTGATTTTGAGATAAAAACCTAAAATTCAATAAGCTAGGAGTTCGTTGTTGATTGAAATTGTGAGCAAGCTTAAAATATGAGTGATTTTTTTATGGTTAAAAGAGTAAACTTTTTGATTATTTTAAATACAAAAACATGTAAATTTTCAAATGTTCTTTCAAAATTAGGTTCTTGTTCTTTAGGGTTTTTGGAAGTTAGATCAAATATAGAGGTTCAATAAATTGTTCTATAGAAATGAGCATAGGTTTGAAGCGCTTAGGTATTTTCGTAACAATTAAGTTTATATAAATAGAATCGCAAAATAACTGACTTTAATTTTTTAATTATCAGGAAAGTTATTGAACTGGATTTATAATCTAATCAATTGTTTGATATAGATAAATTTATTGGTAAATGGTAGTTTAAAGTGTAAGTATAAATGGCGTTTTTTAAGTAATAAAAAGTAGTTGTCTAGTTGCTTGCATTTTCAGCCTAAATCTTTAATAAAAGACGGCTAATAGTTGACTTTAGAAAGTTTGATAAATAAATTTGAAAAATTTAGTTGATGTAATAATTGAGAATATAAAACATATTTTTAAATTTTCTAAGAGATATAACAAGTCATAGCAATGAAAAAGTGGAACTTTAGATTATTAAGGAATAATTAGTTTTATGGACATTTATAAAGAAAATGAATACATCTGGAATAAGTTTGCTGAAATAGAGAGATTAATCAATTCAAGCAAGGCTGATTTAGAAGCTCAAATCTTAAAAACAGCAACAGATGCTCAAAAAGAAGCTAATTTTTCATCAAGGAAAGTTACTGAATATAAAAATAAATCTCTTAAAGCAAAAGATATAGCAGAAGCTTCTCTTGAAAATATAGTGAGCTTAGAGGAAAAAATAAAATTAATAGAAACGCAACTTATTAACTTTGAATCTGAAGTTAAAAGTAGAGTTAATAACTTCAAATCTGAGATTGAAAAAGATAGAGATATAGCAAGTGATTCTGCATCAGATGCACAAATAATCTTACAGAGAATACATAAGCTCAGTACAGAAAGCCAGGGGTTATATGAGGTTCTAAAAGAGCTACCGGAAAGATACGATGAATTGGAAGGTCAATTAGAGTCTTTACAAGAAAATCGTGATGAATCAGAAAGTAATGTAGCTAAAATTAAGAGCCAATTAAAGGCTGCCCAACAAGAAAGAAAAGAGATCAATGAAGTATATTTTGAGCTTTTTGGTTATGTATTCGAAGATGATGATGGAAATGAACAAAAAGTTGAAGGGAAAATAAAAGAACTTAACAGTTCCTATTTGACTATTAAATCTGATTTTGAAACACATTTAGAAGAAATAAAAGGGTTCAGAACAGAGCAAACAAGTCTTTTTGCAGAAAAAATAAATATTTTAAAAGAAGGAGTTGAGCAGTTCAAAGAAACTTCAATGACTGAAATAGCAAGCTTTATATCTGATACAAAAGATGAAGTAGCTGCACTTATTGAAGATAAGTCTGCAAATATTGAAGCTGTTGAATTGAAAATTAATACATTATTACCTAATGCGTTAACAGCTGGTCTGAGTTATGCGTATGAGGAGAAGAAAAAAGAAGAAGAGCTTAATTACACTAACTTAAGTAAACATTTCAGTAAATGCATAACTGCATTAGTTTGTATATCTCTTATACCAGTAATTTTTAATTTGGTTATGCTCTTTAAAGGGACTGCTTTTAGTGAAGTTTTAAAACAGGCTCCTCAACTATTTTTAAGTATTTTCCCACTATATCTACCTGTATTATGGCTAGCTTTCTCAGATAATAAGAAAATGAATCTATCAAAGCGTTTAATTGAAGAATACACCCACAAAGAAGTCCTGAGTAAAACATATGAGGGGCTATCAACTCAAATTAATAGCATTGAAGATGAGAATACATCTGCTGAGCTAAAGACTAAACTGCTATTTAACATACTTGAAATAAGCTCTGAAAATCCGGGCAAACTCATTTCAAACTACGATAAGAGTGATCATCCATTAATGGAAGCACTAGATAGAAGCTCACAGTTAACAGACTCAATAGAACGATTAGCAAAAATACCAGGTTTCCAAAAAATGGCACAAAAATTAAGTGAGAAATCAGATGCGCTATCAAAAGCACAAGATGCACGAGTATCTGATGGATTAGATATTAATGATGAAATCATTATGTCAGATACTCAATCTGATAAAAAATCTAAAAGTGAGCAAGAACCTGCAATTATTAATTAGGAATAATTAGTGAAATATTATCGGACAAGAAGGGAATACGAATAACACAGAACTACGTGTTATTAAAGCTAAAAATGAATGCTTATAAAATCACAGGGATTGCTAGGTGAAAATTTATTAGTGAATATAAAACTTGATAGTCATACTTTACTCATTGATTTTAAATAAAATAATATACCAAACAGTAATAAAGGAACACCTGGTACAAACAAGCAAAATAGCCAAATGAATGGTAATTGTAGTAAGCAGATTCAACAGTCTAAACAGCAGAAAAGTAAATAAAGATGAGCAGAACATCAAAAGATGACCGTAGTGATAGTATGACTCCCAACAATGAATCATATTGGGATAGTTTAGATAATTACTCCAATCAACTTAATCCGAATCATGATGAGTATGGCGGTGACTATTATGGCAATGAATATTAAATAAAAATCGAGATAAGGCTGCCAACAATCGGTAGCCTTTGTTCTTTTTTTAGGTTTGTAAACATTGGCCTTCAACATGGTGTGCAACCCTTCTTACTCTGGAGTTCACTTTATAAGTTACTAGTTCAAAATAATTTAAATAAAGTGTTTCTTTATATTTAATTATATTGGTTTTATTTGTAAAAGCATTTAGATTACTCATAGTAATCAAAGTTAATTAACGGATTAATAAATGCTTGATAATGAAAGTAACTATTTTGATAGATTATATGCAAGAGTTAGAACTGACAATTCAGTAGAAAATGCTTTCCTCAGTGCGATAGAAGCATATCTAGAAGGTAAACCTAATAAGGGGAAGAAGAAGCCAAATCAAATAAGCAATCATGTTCAATTTTGGAAAGCTGAATTTTTAAAGTTAGCCAATGATAAAGTATTTGAGTCAGAAGCTTTCATATTAGCGCTAGCAATATATTTTAAGCAAACCACCACTTCTAATATCGCTTTTATCGAACGTGTGTTAATTGAGTCGCCTGCATCTGTTCGAAAAGCAATTCGTCGTTCTGAGATTGTTTTAATACCAAACCATATTAAATGGGATGAGATTAACCTGCTAAGTCAGTCATACAGTGCTGAGTTGAGTGAATTAATAAATATTTGCCAAGCATTTCAGAATTCGCACGTTCAAAGAATAGAGTTATTAAATAGTTATTTATCAATATTTAAAGATTTATCGTTATTTGAATTCTTTGCTTATTCCGCAGTGTACTCATTCAAGTTTTTGCCTGCAAAAGCTATATCGTTTGATGGTGATGAAATTAGTATAGATTCGCAACTCAAAGCGATGACAAAGTTAACTCAATGGAAGCTAGAAAATGGTAAAGAGTCTGACTTTACTTTAAATGAAAATAAAATTCTTCAATCATTAAAAAAACATCATTCTCCTTTAGTATTTCCATCAAATGAAGACTCCTCTTTACCAGATTTTATGCTTCATCAGTTTGAGTGTTTAGTGCAAGCTCAAGTTGAACTTGATGAGTTTTTAAGTCGAAGTGTACATCCTTTTTGTTTTAAAGACTCTGTTAAGTATGAGGTTAAAGGTACAAGACTTGAGTCGGTAAATTCAGATTGTGCAACTGATGATACATGGGAGCGAAATGGATTACGTAATAAACAACTTCAAGGCTATTGGTTTAATAGGGCTATGAACCACTTTGTTGAGTCAGGTATCGCCGCTCAACAAATGGGCACAGCTGAAAACCATGAAGCTAATCAAATTGCTTATGTAAAAGCGCTTGCTAGTTTTTTGGAGTTGAAAGATGTATATGGGCTAGAAGATACACTGGAGTGTGATAGCGGGTTGTATGTTGATTTATTTCAAGCTCTTTTATCGCAAGAGTTAATGAGTGCTTTTTATATTAAAGAATATATTGAAGCCTTTTATATTGAGTATGCAGAAGTAAATGATTGGCAACACGCAATTGGACTTGCTGCTATAAAGGGCATGGCTAAAGGCGATAATCGCATGCCAATAACCTGGTCAAAATGGAAAGCTAAAGTAAATAATATTGTTGGTTGGACTGTTAATGCTGAATTTCCTAAAGGAAATGTTCGTGCGGTTAAAGCAATTTTAGACTTTTGGACACTTGATTTAAAAAGCCTCAGTAATAAATTGAAAAGCAAAACAATTCATCGTATCCCTGAAATGACGGAGCGGCCAGTAATCAAGATAGGTGATTATGCAGTTCAGTTACCTTGGGTTATGGCAAGTCAGATTGGCTCTGTTAGTGCCATAAACAATTTAAGGCGATTTGCTAATCAACGACCATCTCTAAAAAGTGAAACAACACGAATCGAAAATAGATTAGGTGATGAATTCACTAAAAGAGGCTTTACTGTCGTTAAAAATCATACGCCTAATACAGTTGCGGGTGAAATTGATTTGATCTGTTCCATTGATAATGTCGTAATTGTCATTGAAGTTAAGTCAACTTATTACCGGACAACTCCAGGTGAGGCACTTTACCACCGCAATCAAACACTTCGAAAAGCAGGTAAACAAGTGCATCGAAAAGTTGAAGCTATTAAAAATGAGTTAGCAAATGGTGGCAGCTTATTACAAGAACTAAAGCTCAAGTCTGATAGCCCTCAAGTTATAGGTTGGATTGCCGACACATCGATTGAATATGATCATGATTACTTCGCGGGTTATCTTAAAATCTCAATAGAAGAGTTGTTAGTTGCATTAAACGATGAAGCTTATCTTTTGAAGGATTTAGATGCAGAAATGCAGTCAATGCAAAGAGGCGGCGAAATATCATTTTCAGAAGAGCCTTTTACTTTGTATGAAAAAGGTTTTAGCGGCCAAAACTTTGTAAATGTAATCGAACAATCAAAAGTTTGGCATCAATCTACGGCTAAAAACTTTAAAGAAACTGAAGCGTTTTCATAATAGTGCTTATAAGCACTTTAACGTTGGCTCCTAACTATGTTCGCTAAAAGGTCATCAGCTATTATTGAGCGATTAACTTTGCTTGTACATATATACAAGATTTTCATTAGAAATCTCCCTACCCTATTAACTGCTCATTCAAGTAATAAGAAATTAAATATTTTTGAGTCACCTAAATTGACTCACGCTTTGGGTATATTAAAGGGGGGGACTGTTAAATTAATACTCGTATTAACTAATAAGTATCTAATTTAATAAATTCTTCAGTTATTTGTGGTGTTTTATCAATATCGGTTTACATTGCTTTGTCTCTTAATCACAATTCATTGTTATTTAAAATAAAATGGAATTATCTGTGGACTATAAACGACTCTTATCTCAAACCAGCGATTTAATACTGGAGCCTGATTTTCAAGATATTTCTCGTCAAAATGTTTTTTCTTCAGCATTAGAGTGTGTAAATACAAAAGAAGATTGCATGTGTCGATTAGTAGCTTGGCTTCTTAACCCTAAAGAAGGTCATATGCAGGGGGAATATTTCTTAAAAAAATTAATTAGCGGCATATATAGCTCGAAAACCAATCAAACTCTGCCAGATAAATCTACTGCATTACTAAACTCATATTCTAATATTCAAGTTATGACTGAAGTCGCAATAAACGAAGTTGATAATAAAAATAAAAAAAGAAGGATTGATATTCTTTTAGCTGACTCGAATTCTAGAACATTGTTTATAATCGAAAGGAAAGATGGTACAAAAGCTCACTCTAATCAATTGATTGAATATTATAAATGGGCGAAAAGACATTACTCTGATTGGAACCACTTTTTTGTCTTATTAGATAGCAAAAATAAAAATCATGGTGATCAGATGCATCCAGAGTATATTTTACTTGATGATAGTTGGTTAACATCAGCAATCAAAAGTCTATTGAAACAAAACGCATTACCACCACAGATTGAATACACTTTACAGGATATATATGATCATGTTCTTGGTAAGTGGGATGATTCTAAGGATGCATATTTTAAATCTAGAAAGAATAAGATATTGCGAGTTGCACACCAATATTCTAAAACAATTACAGAATTACGAACAAATGAAATTAAGCTATCTGATAAGTCGTTCTTACTATCTCAAATCGATCCAACAATATACTATTCACAGATACTACCAAGGAAGAAGACTAAAAAATTTAGTGATGAGCAATTAAAGCTATTTAACCTGCTT
This sequence comes from Pseudoalteromonas sp. C2R02, assembly GCF_018860845.1. Lineage (NCBI taxonomy): Bacteria > Pseudomonadati > Pseudomonadota > Gammaproteobacteria > Alteromonadales > Pseudoalteromonadaceae > Pseudoalteromonas > Pseudoalteromonas sp. C2R02. Next base: position 117,477 of record NZ_JAHKQC010000044.1, read on the forward strand.
CAGTCGAATCATGAAACAATATCTCTTATTGAAGATTATAGTGAGTTTGATTTATTAAGTGAGCAAATAGAAAGAGTACACCCATCGGTTTCAGCGGTAACCTGTCAGGATACGATTGCTCTTTGTTTGAAAAAGCATGAGTTTGATCCTGATGAATACTGGCCCTATTATCTTGAAGTTGAACGTAATGAAGATGAGTGTGACTCATCTTATATTTTGTCCGTAGTTTCAAATAAGGATACTCATGAAAGCTGTAAAAAAATAGCTGAAAGTTTCTGTGAATTTTACGAGTTTGAGCCTAGTCGAAAGTATACAAAAACAAAAATATTATCAGATAATATAACTAGTTTAGATATTTCCTATGGCACAGAGTTGAGAAATACAATTGATGATTTTGTACAAAAAGCGGGTTCTCTACCAGATATAATGAGATAAATAGATTTTCCTAGTTTAGTTAGACAAATTAGAATCTAATTACTTATGGAAAGCTTTTTTAATGTGATTATAGTTTTAAGAAGCTTATTTTTCTGAGCTACAAACTGTCTAGAAAATTCAGGGAAGTCCACTTAATTGATTTAAATTCTATGGGCGAAGTGAATGGAAGCTAAAGTAACTGAAACTGTTTAGAAGAAATTACCGGACTTTAAAAGGTTTTTCATATATCTACATTAATCCTCTGATAATAAGCACTTTCTAGTAATAAAGGTTGGCTTAATAAGTAAAACCAATAATTTCAATGTGTTACATCCCCTGAAGTGTATTTTTAATGCGGCCCCATAGCTAATATTTTTTTGATAGTCTATTTAAAACACTTTTTTACTGAAATTAACATGAATAAAAAAATATCATCTCATGCGACCGTAGCTTGCTTACTTTTTGCGATTCTTTTTATTGTGCTTCTTGCTATCGCTAAATACTTAATTTTAGCCCAGGAATCAGATATCAATAACAAGCAGTATTTGACTATTTATAATGATGTCTCCTTAACTGAAGGCGTGAGAGGTGAAAGAGCGGAGCCTAACGAGTGTTCTCCTTGATTTTGTTGTATAAAAATTAGAAGTCATAAACTAATATGAGTTCTGCATGCAGAATTATTGAGGAAGCATAAAATACCTCCGTGATACTTTATAATAGGAAATAACATTTAATTATCCCTTTAGGATTATTTACGCTTTTCATTACCGAAATTACCCATATATAAATTAATAATTTGTTAAGGTTTAATAACCTTTACTTTAAATAATCAGCTAATTGATTACTTTTACATAGTTAAACCTTATTGTTGATAACTTTTCTTTAGAGTATTTATCTCTTATTGTCCATACAGGCGCATATCCACTGCCAGTTCTGTTTGCTTTTATGAGAATAAAATATGATTGTGTTTCATCTGGGTTTATTTCATAGGCAAGCGATGGGACTACATAACTAGGATCAGGTAATATGGCTTTTATATATTTTGTAGATGATGAGTTTTCTGCCACTAGTTCGATATCTGGTGTATAAGCTACTTTATCTCCATTATTTCTTATTTGTATATCAAGGATTTCCCATTCATTCTTTTTAAAAATATAAGATTGTTTTAACCCAGAGTTGATAGACAATGACACTGATTTTGGATGTATTATTCCTTTTACTTGAGTTCCAAAATACTTACCTTCTTTTATAGAAATTACCTGGTTTGGTTGAACCTTTCCTTTACCATGTCTATTCGCATGTGATACTAGCACTGTATAATTGTTTGTATCAGTCCATGATAAGAGTCTTTCAACATACTGGACTTCCCAGATTTCACTAGACAGATTTTAATTCAGAAAAATAGTCTTCCTCAAACTTAGCTGGTGAAATACCGCCTGTGTGTGAGTGACGCTTTTTAGGATTGTAGAACATTTCGATAAAATTAAATATCTCAGCTTTCGCATCATTACGAGTTGTGTATATCTTCTTTCTGACTATGCGTTTTTTGATCGTTGCAAAAAAGCTTTCAGCAACAGCATTATCATGACAATTTCCTCTTCGGCTCATCGATGGAACTAGGTTATGTTCTTTCATGAATGCTAGGTAATCAGCACTGCCGTATTGGCTACCTTGATCGCTATGTACCATAACTTCTGATTTTGGTTGGCGTTGATAAACAGCCATTAATAAAGCTTTTATAACTAATTGCTTATCCATATTTTTATCCATTGACCACCCAACAATCCGTCTTGAAAATAAATCCATCACTGTTGCTAAATATAAAAAACCTTCATTCGTTCGAATGTAGGTAATATCACTTACCCACGATTGATTAGGAGCAGACGGATTAAATTGGCGTGCTAACAAATTATCGGCGACTCGAGATGGTTTACCACCTTTTATGTAGCGTCGTTTATAACCGATTTGTGCTTTTAGATTATGCTGTCGCATTATCTTGGCAACACGATTAACACTGCATTTTTCACCAGCTTCACGTAAATCTTGGTGGATCCAAGGACTGCCATAAGTGCCACCACTAGCAATATAAAACTCCTTGATAAGCTTAAGTAAACGATTGTCTTCAATTGTTCTATCACTTTGTGGCTTATTTAACCATGCATAAAAACCACTGCGGTTTAACTTCATAACGCGACACATAGATATAACTGAAAACTCGTTACGATGATCTCTAATAAAACAGTATTTTACTCTGGATTGTTGGCAAAGTACCTTGCGGCCTTTTTTAGGATGTCTCTCTCCTCTGTTACGCGTTTCAACTCAGATTCAAGTTTTGCGATTTTTAATTGATCATCAGAAGATAGTTTTGGTTTAGGTGTTTGAGATAACTGGCTCCGCCAGTGATATAAGGTTTTAGTACATATTCCTAACCGTTCTGACACTTCTGAAACTGAATAACCACGCTCAGTGATTTGCTTTACAGCTTCAACTTTAAATTCTTGGGTATAACGTTTTCCTTTACTCATAAACACCTCTTTTTTAGTTACATTGTAACTCTTTTAAGTGTCTAGCAAAGTCTGGGAAGTCCA
>NZ_JAHKQC010000052.1:0-138778 GCF_018860845.1 Pseudoalteromonas sp. C2R02
AGCAAAGTCTGGGAAGTCCATACATAACGTGCCCCCAGCCGTCATTGACACTCGCAGAATCTACAATAATTGCACTTTTAGTCTGTGGTTTAGTTACGTATTTGAACCCTCTCACATTTGCATCTCTGTACCAATCAATAGCATTAGTGGATCTAAAATCATAATATACAGACTTGTTGTGGCCCACCCATTCAGCACATTTCCACTCTTTTGCTTGTGTATTAAATGAAAGTGTTGTGCACAGCAATACCGAAGCTAAAGTCAGGTTTTTACAGTTAATCACTTTATAGTTTCCTTACATTATGAATTACCTTGTACCCATAATCATAACATGTCATTTTTTAAATTTCACTTTTTATGTAAATCAATGCTATATCCGTAGCTATATATTTTTTAGTTTAAAACTTTTTTAGGTTATCGCAGACTGATTTTATGAAGTCTACTAAATATCGTTATCCATACTGTTAAGTTGGATAGACTATGTGGATATGTAACTATTTAAGCGTCTAGTGAAGTTAAGGCATCTTAGGTGGCTGATTTTTAGTATTAAGTGTGTTTGAGAAGTCTAAAAACTAGTTTTCAATAAGTAACAAGTACAAAATATACAAAAAGAATCCTGAAAGTCCAAAAAGCACTATTTCAATTGAAATATGGCCTTTTATAAAGTATCCGATGACAGTCATTAATAGAGAGCTTAAAAATGCTTTGATTGAAAATTTAGGGTTACTTTTTATGACCCTAAATGTAACCGTTAACAAGCTATTTGCTGTACTTAAAACAAGGTATGCTAGAAATAATACTAGAAAAAATTCCATTTATATAATCTCACCGATTAAATAAGTAAATATTCCACTGCTAAAAGTAATTTCAACTTGATATGGAAGTCCAAATAGATAACTTAGCATCCCCGCTGTAATGCTACCAATTACAAATCGGGCTGCCCTTAAAGGGTGATTATTAAAAGCTTTTTTTAGGAAATTAAAAGGTAAAGTAATTAAATCGATAACACCCCTAAAAATAATCATTGATAAAGATAATAAAAAGCCTGTAATTGGATCCATATTTTAATACCTTATCATGCGTAGTTTATTCTTGCATTGATGTAAACCTGAGCTTAATTGATTGTATTTAAAACTCATTGTAGGTACAAGGGCTGGTAATATAATCTTGTGTTAATATGTGGTACAAACTATATTTATAATTTAACGGTAAAAGGACTTACGTTATGAATATTGAATACCCTCCTATTATCTTGGTTAAAACTTGGCTGTCTCTTAGAGGGAAAAACCATTCTGATAAGGTACGTAATAGAGCTAATCAAAATATTATTAATGTTTTCAAAAGTTTGGAATGTGAATTTTCTTTCGTTTTCATAATCTGTTGCAAGTTATTTTTCTGAAATTGAATCTGATTGTGAGATAAAAACATAAAATTCAATAAGCTAGGAGTTCGTTGTTTATTGCGATTGTGAGCAGGCTTAAAATATGAGTGATTTTTTTATGCTTCAAAGAGCCAAGTTTTTGAATAAAAATTAATTCAGGATTTTGAAAATGAAAGAGGTGTGTACTAATTTGAAGTATGCTCGATTTATAGTGGATAACAATCAGATATGAGCGACTATCAAGTAATTTATAGTCGCTCTTCCTTAAAGTTAATGTTCACTCTTTTGTGAATCGAAGAAGTTTTTTTATAATCTCAGATGGCTTTTTTCAAATAGTTCTTGAGTGACAGAGTCCTCCATCGATATACACATTATATGGGTAAGGTATTAGTAAATAAATTTTCTGCCACTCCCGTGATGGCTTTCTCCATCTTTAGGGAGTAAACGAGTATCACCTTTACGCTTTAATGTTAAAACTGGTTTGACTGAAGTTGAATTAGTCGCTTCTAATTGTGTTATTGCAAGGTTTTCATTCCAGGTTTTATTTGGATCAAATGAAATTGGTGCGGGTAAAGCATTAATAATGTTAGCCGCTTCAGTATATTCTGGCAGTATTCGTTCTACTACAAACTTCACTCTTGGCTTAATTCGTTCTTCACCTTCTCGGCCACGTTGCCCCCAAACTAACTTACTATAATTGGGATCACTAACTGCGACATCTCGACTCACGTTATAACGAGCATGCATCATAAAGGCATCAAATAATACCGCGTAGTCTTCACGAGTAGAACTATAACTATAAAACTTCGGGGCGCTTTCTGTTTTAAATAGATTCGCGACATCTTCCATTGAGTATCCTTTTTGCTCTTCAGTGATCAGACTTGGATCTTGAAAGCGAACTTGACCTAGCTTAGTCATTTCGTTTTGTTCACCTGAAGCCCAACCATAATCCAAAGGCAGCATACGTTGTAAATCATCTGATTGAATTTTTTTGCTGTTATATAAGTCACTAACAATATTTACTAATGTATCAGAACGTTGTAATTCAGCCCAACTATCACTTGGAAAGAAATCATTTGCATGTGCTAACTCATGGTATAACAAAGATGAAAAGTCATACAAGGAGGCTGATAAACTGCGCTCTAAGCGATAACTAATAGGGGCATAGTAGCTTGCATATTCGTTGTTTTTTACATAACGCCATGGCATTTTAAATTGTAATTCATTACCAAAATCATTTCTAAAATCAGGTGCTTGATTGATAGTGTCACGTTGCGTTGCTGTTTCCCATAAATCATTTGGGTCTAAATAAATAGCACCAGTAGTTGGGTCATAAAACGACGGGCGAATATCATAAGAAAGAACAATAGCAGTTGTGGCTCTTAGCAAGTTTTTGAAGTCATTGTGTTCATTATCATAGGTTTCTAAAAACTTTTTAAACTGATCTCCCATCCATTGATGTGAAACCACTACTCTATCCATTATTTGGTCTACAGTCGGCGCATCGCTTACATGTGCAATTAAAGGCGTTTGATTTAGCGTACAAGAAGTTGCATACAGTGCCTTATTTGAATACACGCAATCAACTAGCTGTTGTCCTGCTGTAGAGTTTGGGTTATATAAAAAAACATCTGCAACTCTTTCATTAAATGGTGTTTTTTGAGAATTAAGCTCAACTTTTGTAGTTGTATTTTCTACTAAAATAGCGATGTCATCAGATACAATATCCCCATTGATGCTGCCAGAGACCTTAAATTGTAAAATTGTATCTTTATCTATCTCTGGTGCGTCAAAAAAGACAGCCACTTCTCCATTAGTATTATTTTCAGTAAATTCTACCGTAGGGCCTTGTATTTGGCTCCATTGCAATGAATTTGGTGTCACTTTTTCACCGTTATCATTTAAACTAGCATACGAAATGAGAGATACATCATTGCCTTCAATTACCGCATGTCCTAAACGAACCGTCAATAATGATTGCACACTTTGAACTGAAAAGTTATATGTTAAAGTTTGTTCTGAACCTGCATCATCGGTGAAATTAACTTCAAAAGCGTAATCTCCAGCTACTAACGGAGTAAAACCAACAACCTTGCTGTTTTTGGCATAAAAATTAATTGCTTTACCACCCGTTTGTGTCCAGTTAATACTAGACACTTTGTTATCTGGTGTATGCAATACTAATTCCGTCGATTGCCCAACGAGTACTTCTTGTTCAACCTGAACAATACTCGGCTCTACAGTTGAAATAGGTGAAGGTGTAGGTGCTGGAGTCTCAGAACTTGTACCACCTCCACCGCCACAGGCGGATATAGATAAGATACTTATAAGTGATACTGCACTCAAATTTAACTTGTTGTTTATCTTTATCATATTTTTAAATACTTCCTTTATTTATCAAGGTATTAGTTTTATTTTTCAATTATTTGAGCCATGTTAATATATTGAAGAGTCTTTAACTAGATAAATTAGGAACATGGACTTTTATCGAGAGATAAAATAAATAATAAAGAAAATGTGACAGTCATACTTTAATCATTGATTTTAAATGTATTTAGCTTAAAAAATACTGCAATTAAATTCATACTGGATGATTACTTTTTTGCTCATCATCTATATGAGGCTAAGCCTGAGGGAAGGAGCATTCTAGACAGAATTCAGGTATTAATACTATAAATTACAATAATTTCAATAAGGTAATTCTAGATATCTCGTTTTGGGTTTAAATGGGGAACCACTTAATGAAGTTAAATTTAGATACAGTGGTGGTCGTTACACAGAGTTATTTACAGGGTCCAGTTAACTTGCCACGATCCTGTAAATAATATCTATTTTGATGCTGTATATCTAAGTTTAAAAATCTATGATTTTAAATACTATATTTACTTAGAAAGTTCCGCTGCCGTATCAATAAATATTCCCTGAATATCTCTCGCTTCCCTTTCTGTTTGGCCGCCATGCTTTAAAAAAGCAGCAATAATGGTTTGTGTTTTTTCTTCTTTAGCACGCTCAAGAAAGTATCGTAACTCTAGCTCAGCGCCTGCTTCTTCATCTTTTATTGAGGCTGAAATAATTTCCTTATACATCTCGATATCACGAACTTCCCAGGCACTTACCAATGAAAGTAACTGTTCAAGGAAAGTATCTAGCTCAATTTTAGGCACAAATTGGGTAATGATATTTAGTGCTTCGGCTTGTTGTGCGGTGAAGTCTGCGCCTGTTAGTAATGCTTGTAATGCTTTTCCCTTACCTAAGCGGCGTGCAAATTGGACTGCACCTTGACCACCTGTTGGGATATTTATATATAACTCTGGTTGAGCGAATGCTGAATTTTCGGTTGCGTATGCCAAATCACAAGCCATCACAAACTCATTGCCACCGCCACGAGCCACACCATCGATCACTGCAATTGAAAGTTGTTTCATTGCCTTAATGTTAGTAATCATATGATTGAACTCAATTGATGCTGCCTGCCCCCCTTGGCTTCCATTTATAACGTTTAAATCTAGATGAGCAATAAAAAATGTATCATGGAATGATTTAAAAACAACCGCTTTAATCTCACGATCATCTTTGAGTGACAAAATAAAAGCGTTAATTTCATTGATTAAATCTATTGTCAAAATGTTCACTGGTGGATTTTTGATTAGAACGGTAGCCACACCTGCTTCTTGGGTTATTATTAATTTAGACATTGTAATTTTCCTATTTAATTAATCAGAGCAGCGCAAGCGATTTGTCACTGCGAATTTATGAAGCTATTTTAAGAAAATATTTGGCATCCAAAAACAAGGTAAAATGAACTATAATGGTTCCAAAAAGGAATCAATGAGGTGTCTATGGATCTCGCCAGTCGATTATTACTTTTACTCGAAGTGTCAGAGTTGGGTAGCTTTGCAAAGGTTTCGGAATATAGAAACGTTAATAGATCAGCCATATCTAAACAAATAAATAAACTTGAGCAAGAGCTTGGCGTCCATTTGCTAAATAGAACAACCCGCTCACTGTCACTAACTGCCGCTGGTTCCGAAATGGTGAATCAAGCAATAAATTTAAGAGAGCTACTTAGTAACTCAAAACGTTTAGCTCAAAATTACCATAGTGAACCTCGAGGGCAGCTTAAAATAGCAAGCTCAACTTTGTTTGGTCGCCAATATGTTCAACAAGCAGTATTGGAATTTCAAAGCTTATATCCTGAAGTACAAATTGAATTACTCTTGGAAGATCGTTTGGTAGATGTGATTGCTGAAGGGTTTGATATCGGTTTTCGTATTGGTGAACCTAAAGAATCAAATTTGATTTCAAAAAGAATTGCACGAAATAGGTTATTAATTGTTGCCTCACCTCGCTTTATTGAGAAATATGGACAGCCTGAAACTGTACCAAAGTTAGAAAGCTTGCCCGCTGTGGTCTATTCTGCACCTGGTTTGTTAATAGATAAAATAAAATATCGAGACTCCTTGGGGACTGAGGAGTTCATTAATTTAAATAAAACTTATAAAGTTAATGAAGTTGAGTTATTAATTAAAACAGCTTTAGCTGGCAATATGTTAACGGTTACAACGGCACAAATGATAGAAAATGAAATATTACAAGGAAAACTTGTGCCGATCATGACCCATCTCGACTTGGTCGATTACGGCACTTTTTATGCCGTATATCCTCACAGGGATTCTCCATTGAAAACAAAACTTTTCATCGAAACTCTAATTGGGGTTATTGGCGACGAAATACCAATATGGGAAAAGCGTATTCCTGGTTTTGAAAAAATGTATGGCAACACGCCATAGAGTAACCAAATTTAGGTGTCACACGTTATCAATATGGTCATTTTGATTTTTGAGAAAAGTAAAAATATACGATAATGTAAATAATGAGCCTTCTTCAGGCTCCTTATAAAACTTAAAACATACCGTTATTATGAGCCATACTGATGGGATCTCTTGAATAACATCCCAATGTTCGTCGACTTGCCCTATTCTAGATGTCATTAATCGTATTGGAGATAAATTGAGCCGTCACAATAAATAACTATTCAATATAGTTAAAAGTCAAAAAGTACAGTGTTAACAGCCCTTTATTGGCACGTTTACTCAGTGCGACTCAGTTCGTTTTGCTCGGACAAAATTTAGGAGCTAATTGACAGCCGACACTTGCTTGCCATTAAGCAAAAAATTTGAAAGGGCTAGAAATACTAGATCAAATTAAAAATTCAAGTAGAGCTTGATTAGATAGTGATAATGCTAAAGATAATAATAGAGTAACAATTGCTGGCATAGCATCTTTAATTGTATCAAACTTTAGGTGAAAAAATATCGCACCTATTGAGGTAAAAGCAATAGTTGCAGCACCTAAACTATTTAAGGTTTTGTGATCAAATATAAGCGAAGCCACCAGTAAAATAGCTGCTGACAATTCAAGGATTCCAACTAAAAACATATGAACACGCCTTAGCCCATATTTATTAAAGAAAGTGAGTTGTGTTTCAAAAATAAACTTCTGCCAACCTGTAATCTTAATTGAACTTGCAAGGGTAAAAAAAAGAGCTAAAAGGACAGTAATAATGATCATATATATTCTCCTGTTTGTTTAATTAATGATATTTAACCATTTAGAATCTGTCTGATAAATGCTAAGTTTGTGATTTCTGGTATTCCCAATTGGAATGTATATGGACAAACTAGAGTGCATTAAGCTGTTTAGTTGCGCTGCTCGACTAAAAAGTTTTACAGCAACAGCAAATGAGCTAAATATGACACAAGGGGCAGTCAGCAAAAGAATTGCTTGGTTAGAGAGAAATCTAGGCTTTACTCTATTTCATAGAAACCCACGTAAAATTAGCCTAACCAACGCGGGAGCAGAATATCTTACTTTTTGCCATGAGCTGATTGAGAAAATGACTATTACTGAACAGCTGCTAAAAAATGAGCTTAGCCAAGTGGTAGGGATACTTAAAATATCAGCACCATCCGCATTTGCTACTCAGCGACTTGCTTACCCTATTAAGGAATTCTTACGGGCAAACCCAGAGCTTACGATTGATATTTCAGTCAATGACAGACAAGTAGACCTTTATAATGATGATATTGATATCGCTATTAGGGCTTCTTACCTTAAAGATTCAGGACTGAAAGCTAAAAAGCTACTCAATCATAAGCTTTGTTATTTTGCATCGCCTGACTACCTTAAGGCTAATGGTAAACCACGTCACCCTGATGATTTATCAAAACACACTTGTATTACTTATTCTTTAAGTAACCCATCAAATGCCTGGTATTTGAATAATCAAAAAATTATAGTGCCGGAGTTGATCTCTAGCGACAGTCCTGAAATGATTGCGAAAATGGCCGTGTTAGGGTGCGGCATAGCTGCTATGCCAAAATGGATGGTTCAAGAATATCTTGATTGCAATCAGCTTATAGAATTATTTAAAGACGATGAAAAACTTTCTTTACCTATGTATGCTGTTTACAAAAGTTCAGATTATCTTCCATTCAGAATAAGAGCATTCATCGACTTTTTAGCTAATTATTTTGATTCAGAATGAAGTTGAGTATTACACACGTAAATCTGACAATATTTGGGAAACTTGTTACAATACTTTTTTTTTGATTTTAGGTAGACAATGAATAACAGTAATGACCCACTACACGGTGTGAAACTTGAAGAAATTTTAACCAAACTGGAGAAAGAAATCGGTTGGGCTAAAATGGGTGAGTTACTTAATATCCGTTGTTTCATCAACAACCCGCGTATGAAATCAAGTTTAAAGTTTTTGCGTACAACTCCTTGGGCACGAAGTAGAGTTGAAATTTTATACCTCAAAACATTTTGTAGTAAACATAAAGAAACTGGGAAATTAATCAGAGCAATACTTGCTCAGAATTCTCAAGTAGCAGTAAAAAAATCTAAAGTAGCAGAAAAGACTTCCAATAAGCCAGATTCCTTTGTTTGGCAAACACCGAAAAATAAATAGACTTATGCTGAAGACGTTAGTGATTTAATTTACTAACGTTAACTGTCGCTAGCGAAAAAGAATATGATCGTCATATCTTTTTTACGAGATGTCATATTATTCTCTAGCTAAACGTATTATCTTTTAACTAGAGTCGCCTAATCTATTAGACCATATTAATCGGAACAGGCCTTACTACTGCGCCTTTTATTTACAAAATAAAAAAGTAAAGTTATCACTATTGAAGATACTAGATATGCGGGAAAAGTTGTTTTTAGCATTAATAATGCACTATCAACTCTCTGCTCTTCATGAAGAAATGGCTTAGCCTGTAAATTAAACGAAAAATTATAGATAGCAAAATTTATGATGAAAGTAACAACAGCTAGACTGAGGTAAGTAATCAGTGTTTTCATAAGCGTCTATTTAACCTCCCAAAACCATATTTCTCGAGACTCATTAAAATCACTCACTCTATTAAAAAGCTCAAGTATGTTTCTTGTGAACATTGATGAGCAAGTTATTTCATCTTTATTCCATAGGGCTATATGGTCCTCACTTTGATTAGAGAGAGGTTCATTTAAAAGCCTGTAAAATTAATCAGTTTGAATTTAAGTACTGTTACAGCTGACAATTTACAGGCGTTTAATTATTTTAACAATTTTATCTAGCACTTAAAGTTTCCACAAAAAATTTATTTGTGGAAACACCGTCTACTCCCTGTTAACTCACAACCATGCTTATAGCTGTCACCAATAATAATACTGAGAAGATTTTTTTGATTAAAGGAACCGGTAAAGAATGTGTTGCTTTGGCCCCTAGAGGCGCAGTGAACCAAGAAGTGCACACAATACCTAGTAATGCAGGTAAGTAAACAAACCCTGCAAATCCGTCTTCTAAAGAAAAATGACTCATACCTGAGCTGATGTAACCAATTGAGCCAAATAATGCGATAACGATACCGCAAGCAGAGGCACATCCTATGGCTTTTTTCATATCAAGTGAGAAAAACGTTAATAAAGGCACCAATACTGCACCACCACCTATGCCTATCATGGCAGATAACCCACCTGTAATAGTAGTAAAAAATGTTAATGCACCTTTGTTTGGCATTTTACGTTCAACAGATGAATCACTTTTAGTGCTGCTGTAAAACATCTTTATTGCAATGAGTGTCACGCTAACAGCAAACACTAAGCGAACAATATTTTCAGGTAATAGTGAGGCCATAAAACCACTTATAAGTGCACCAAGGGCTACACCTGTCATTACCCAAGGGGCTAAATCCCATGGAACATTGCCATTTTTATGATGGGCGATGGCTGAAGACGTTGATGTAAATAATATTGATGCTAATGATGTTGCAATTGCGACTATCACGACTTGTTCGGCCGGTAAAACCGCTAAGTACAGTAAAATACTACTTAAGATTGGAACAATCACTAATCCACCACCAATACCAAGCAGCCCAGCTAAAAAGCCAACGCCACTGCCTAGCAACGCACAGTATATAATTAACATCAGTAGGTCATTCATTCAGATCATCTCTCTAATAATTTTGCCCGATATCATAGCAACTTACATGATAACTACTTAGCTTTTTGATAAAGATTAGCCTTGAATAATACTCATGTTTTATATGAAGAAAACACATGCTTGTACATTTTAACCACACCCATCTAGACGTCTTTACGTTTTATGGCTTGGAGTTTGAATCCGTTTTGTAACTCAATACGCGCTTTTGAATTTTTCTCACGTTTCATGTGAAATTAAACCGTTTTTATTCATCCATAGTTACACGTATAAATATAAGCAGTTCTTAGACTTAAGCTTAAGCCATTAGGCACAATCAAAAAATCAGATTGAAAGGTCGATGAAGATTAAAAATAAACTTATGTTTTATAAAAGCGAATTGGACACCAACATCATGAATAAAGATTTCACATTTAAAATAAAAAGCCTCAGTCTCGATGAAAACTATCATCCATCAGACAGCACGCGTATTACAACTAACTTTGCTAACTTGGCTAGAGGTGCAAGCCGTCAACAGAACTTACGTAATGCTTTAAATATGGTAAATAATAGCTTTAATGCGTTAGCTAATTGGGATAACCCTAAAGGCGATCGTTATTCTGTAGAACTTGAAATAATTTCTGTTGATATGGATATTGATGGTAGTGGTGAAACTTTCCCATCCATCGAAGTTTTGAAAACGAACATTGTTGATAATAAAACGAATGAACGTATTGAAGGCATTGTAGGTAATAACTTTTCTTCATATGTGCGTGATTATGATTTTAGTGTATTACTACTTGAGCATAATAAAAATCAAGCGCAATTTAGCATTCCAGATGACTTTGGTGTTTTACATGGCAAGTTATTTAAGTATTTTGTTAATTCAGATGCTTATAAACAGTATTTTAATAAGCCGCCAGTGATATGTTTGAGTGTTTCAGATAATAAAACATATCAACGTACTGAAAATCAACACCCTGTATTAGGTGTTGAATACTTGCCTAATGAATCTTCTTTGACTGAGCAATATTTCAAAAAAATGGGTTTGCAAGTGCGCTATTTCATGACGCCTAACAGTGTTGCACCTTTAGCTTTTTATTTTTTTGGTGATCTATTAAACGATTACTCAAATCTAGAGTTGATCAGCACGATAAGTACGATGGGCACATTTCAAAGGATTTACCGACCTGAGATTTATAATGCTAATGCTGTTGCCGGAAAGTGCTACAAGCCTAACTTGAAGAACTTAGACCATTCACTTACTCAAATTGTTTATAACAGAGAAGAGCGTAGTCAGCTAGCAATAGCCCAAGGTAAGTTTGCAAAAGAGCACTTTATCGAGCCATATCAAACTGTATTAGAACAATTCTCTGCTAATTACACGCTATAATTAATAAGGTATAACGGTATATATTATGAAAACATTATTACCAACTTCAACAGCTGGCAGTTTACCTAAACCGGTTTGGCTTGCACAACCAGAGACGCTTTGGTCACCTTGGAAATTGCAAGGTGAAGAATTAATTACGGGCAAACAAGATGCATTGCGTTTGTCATTACAAGATCAGCAACAGACTGGTATTGATATTGTTAGTGATGGCGAGCAAACGCGCCAACATTTTGTGACGACATTTATTGAACACCTCAACGGTGTTGATTTTGAAAAGCGTAAGACAGTTAAAATTCGCGATCGTTATGATGCAAGTGTTCCAACAGTTGTAGGTCCTGTATCACGTCAAAAGCCAGTGTTTGTTGAAGATGCTAAATTTTTACGAAAGCAGACCAAGCAACCAATTAAATGGGCATTGCCAGGCCCTATGACGATGATAGATACGCTTTATGATGACCATTATAAAAGTCGCGAAAAACTCGCTTGGGAGTTTGCTAAAATACTCAATCAAGAAGCCAAAGAGTTAGAGGCTGCTGGTGTTGATATTATTCAATTTGATGAGCCAGCGTTTAATGTATTTTTTGATGAGGTTAATGAGTGGGGCATTGCATGTTTAGAAAGAGCGATAGAAGGTCTTAAATGTGAAACGGCGGTACATATTTGTTATGGCTATGGCATTAAAGCCAATACAGATTGGAAAAAAACGTTAGGTTCTGAATGGCGACAATATGAAGAAGCTTTTCCTAAATTGCAAAAATCTAATATCGATATTATCTCGTTAGAGTGTCACAACTCTCATGTACCAATTGATTTACTTGAACTTATTCGTGGTAAAAAAGTAATGGTCGGTGCTATTGATGTCGCAAGCGATATCATAGAAACACCAGAAGAAGTCGCTAATACGCTACGAGCAGCACTTAAGTATGTAGACGCTGATAAACTTTACCCTTGTACCAATTGCGGTATGGCACCTTTATCTCACGAAGTAGCAAGAGGTAAGCTCAATGCTTTAAGTGCCGGTGCTGAGATTGTTAGACAAGAGCTTTTAGCTTAGATTTGCCAGATCTTTGTTTTGTGTTTTAACACATTTCAAAGATCACACCGCTAATATTATGAGTGCATTGATTTACCATAAGATTATATTTTATCTTGGATAGAATATTGAACGAGAACCGTTTTATTAAAATAAATGTTTGTTATCGTTTTTTGATATCGAATTTCATAGGCAATCAATATATTCTTTAACCAATGATTTCTGATAAATGATAGGTTAAGGAAAGCTAAATAATGAACTTTAAAAAGAAAATATGGCTTCTCTGCCCTGTTATTGCTGCTTTTTTGATTTGGCTTAGCTACACAAATGATAATAATATCAATCCTCCTACACAAGATTTAATTATTCCAGAAGAAATTGACGAACAAAAAATTATTGATGAGTTTAATATTCATCAAGCTGAACAACCACTTATTGAACAAGTTGTATATGAAGAATACATGCTAGAGCAAGATTATATTGAGCAAGATAACTTTAACCCTAGCTTATGTGATTTAACACAATGGAAAGAATATCAAAAAGAAGCGCTACCAGAAGTCATAAATAACCTAAGTGATGAATATCAACCTTATAAAGTAGTTGTCAGCGAAGACTTCATTATTACTATGTACTCTGCCAATATGACATCATATTTTGAAAAACAATTTACTTTATTAATGAAAGGCGTACTGGCCTCATATACAAATTATTTAAATATAGATCTGACTAATAAAATTCATCTACATATGATTATTTCACAAAATAGGCAATCGTATTTAGTACAAGCTGGCATTGATGGCTTTAACCCTAGTCGTTCGCAAGGTGTGTATTTTGGTCAACGAAATCTTGCTTTTGTGAGTTATCACAATGAAGAACAAGCAATAAAAACCGCGATACATGAAGCTGTGCACGCTATAAATTTACATTTAGTAGGCATTACATCTCGCTCTTTTAGTGAAGGAACAGCTGAATTTTTTGAAGACATTTCTATGACAGATGAAAACCAATTTCATGTATTAATTTCAAATAAAAAACTAGCAACAGAACCTTACTTATTTAGTTTAATAATAAAAGACGATGAGTGGAAAAACTTAGATATCCCCAAGCTTTATTATAGTAGCTGGGCATGGTTAAGTTTTATGATGATGGAGTTTGATGCAAAATCTACTCTTCAGAGCTACTTGGTTAAAGAGCAAGAAAACTTGTGTCGTGCATTATCTGAAGAAGAAGTACTTTCTCTTTGGCGGGAAAGTTACATTCAATTTGAGTCTGACTTTTGGACTTGGTTAGATCTAGATTATTGATAGTAACTATCGGCATAACTCATTAATGATGTTATGCCTATAGTAAGTTAGTAATTAAATATTACTTTTCAACTTTTACAAGTGTACCTGAATCAGTATGACCAAAAGGCTTGCCGTAAATTTCTAGGTTTGTTACTTGTGAGTAGCTTAATTTGTTGTCAGAGATTTCGATATTCATTGTGAAACCCACTGTTTTTGCATTTTTAGTCATATAGCTTGACTCTGCTACACCTTTAGCTGGCGCTGTAAGTGTCATTTTACTACCTGCTTTACCTTCAGCTACTACACATGTTGCACGTGGCACACAAAAAGAGTTATAAACAGTTTTGTTTTTTGCATCATAAATAAAGTAACCACGTTGGTCGTGAAACTTATTACCTGTGCTTTTTTTAAATACTTCTTGCTTGTAGTAAACGGCTGTTAAGTATTGGTCGCTTGCATTTGTCGCATCTGCTGCAACTTCAAATGTTATGGTTTCAAAATAAGCTTCAACTGCCGGGCCGCCCTTACCTGCTTTAGAACCTTCTTGACCAGGTGCCATATCAAAACCGCCTGTTGGCGCTGACTTCCATGAACCAATCAGTGGTTTTAATGGACCTAGCTCTAATTGAGCTTGAACATTAAGTGATAGACATAATGCTAAAAAGGGAATTGATGCTAATTTATTCATGGTATTGCTCATTTGGTAATTTAATCGGCGCGCAGTATAGTGCAGTGGTATTTGAATATATAATGGCTTTAATCGATGTGTATCATCGATTAAATTGGATTGATTATTACAGCCTTAGTAATAGGGTAAGTTAGTGGTAACTATTGCTTTTTACTTTGTTTTATTTGAGGTGGGTGTTACTTCTTGAGTGTTAGTTTGTTATGTGATGCCTATTTGGTTACAGATTAATCTTTTATAAATTCCCAAGTATCTGCACCATCAAATAAAGGAATACTGACTGTTTCAAAACTCGAAATGTCATGACAGTAAATAAAGTTGTTATAGTTTATGAAAAAGGATTTATTAGAATGTGTATTATATGTCTAAGTCTATATCAATTGAGCCATCTTTCCCTTTAAATATACGACCTAATATTCTGAATAACCAAAATATAAGCTCAATGGGAAACTCTATTATTAATTCAAGTACATCTAAGAAATGGTTTTCTTGCTCTCTTTGTCCACGCTTTTTACTTGGCCAAATCAAAAAAGCGGTCGTAAAACTTAAAATTGCACCTAGAACATATTCCCATTGGTTCGTATTAAAAACTAAATATATTAATGTAATACCAAATATAAAAAATATAAGCGCTATCGACTCTCTCATCACTTCCATGCTTATCTTCCTTAGGCTTTTAAACTTATCACTAATAACTAATATCTATGAAATAGTTACTGAATGATTTAGAGTTTAAGAATGTACCTTATTTATAATAAATAAGTAGAGATATATTATTATCTTGAACTTCTGGTTAGACGACATCTAAATTTAAATAAATTAAGAGTAAATATGAATATTTCATTAATTGGTGATTCTATAAGAATGCACTCGCAAGATTATACGGTTGAAAATTTACCTACAGATTGGTTTATTAACTTTCCTCTAGAAAATTGTGAGTCATCAAATCAAGTTGTTACTCATATTTCAAAGTGGCTCTGCGAACCTTGTGACATTATTCATATCAATTGTGGTCTGCATGATATCAGATTTAATCAAGGTGCAAGTCAAAAGGTGTCTTCAGTAACGAAATATCAAGCTAACTTAAAAATCATATTCGATTATTTATCTCGCTTAAATTGCAAAGTTATTTGGGCAACAAGCACGCCATTTAATGAGAATGTTCATAATCAACATAAAGAATCTAAACGCTATTTAGCTGATGTTATTGAATATAATCAAGTGTCTTGTAAGCTGGCTCGTGAATATGATTTTACCATAAATGATTTATATGAGCAGTTAACTGATATAGGTTACAACAATTTATTACTTGATGATGGATTACATTTTAATAAATCCGGTAACGCCTTAATTGGCCAGCTTGTTTCAGAATCTATTTGGACGTGTAGCCGTTATAAATAAAATATTCAGATATAAATTTCTGTGATAGTTAAGCTTTAAAGGAGCTTTATCGTGTCTGCAATACAAATTAGCCGATTTTTATTAAGCTTTAACTGGATTTATCATGGCCTTTTCCCTAAGTTAATTCATATCGCACCGCTTGAAAAAGCCATGACAGCGAGCATGGGTTTTGCTGATGAAACTTCTTACCTCATTACTAAATTAGCAGGTGTTGGCGAAATTATTTTTGGCCTCGTTATTTTCTTTTTTTATCAGTCTCGATTTATTTTACTTAGCAATATAATCGCATTAATTGGTTTATTATTGTTTGTTGCTTTTCTGCAGCCTCATTTACTAATTGAGGCTTTTAACCCTGTGACCACTAATATTTCAATGATAGGTTTTAGTTTGATTTTATTTAGTAATATAAAACAGATTAACAATAAGTAAATTAAACACTAAGCTGTAATAAGAGTTCGAAATATACACATTAAAGGTGATGTTTTATTATGTTAGAGATGGCGGTAATTTATTTAGTCGCAGCAATCATTGCGGTACCCGTTGCAAAGCGCTTAGGTTTAGGCTCAGTTTTAGGCTATCTATTAGCGGGTATTTTAATAAGCCCTAACCTTTTAGGATTAGTGGGCGATCAAACCAGCGTAATGCATTTTGCTGAATTTGGTGTTGTTATGATGCTGTTTTTAGTTGGTTTAGAGCTACAGCCTGCAAGGCTTTGGAAGTTACGGCATTCCATTTTAGGATTAGGGGGATTACAAGTTATTCTGACTACAGGAATTATTTTTTCTGTTTGTTTTTATACATTAAATTTAGTTTGGCAAACATCTCTGGCTATCGGTCTGATGCTTGCTTTGTCTTCTACCGCAATTGTTTTACAAACCTTAACTGAGAAAGGGTGGATAAAACAAGATGCTGGGCAAAATTCGTTTTCAGTTTTACTTTTTCAAGATATTGCGGTTATCCCTATTCTTGCCGTTGTACCTTTACTCGCTTTTAAAGATATTACAACGGCAAGTACAAATAACCATAACCTGATTGCACACTTGCCTGTTTATGGCCAAGTTACAGTATCGCTTGTGGTAATCGCATCTATCATCCTTGCTGGTAAATATATCTCCGCGCCATTATTTCGCTACATAGCAGAAACTCGCTTAAGAGAGATTTTTACAGTAACAGCTTTATTACTTGTCATTGCAATTGCTTTAATAATGGAACGTATTGGTTTATCGCCTGCACTTGGTACCTTTTTAGCCGGGGTGGTATTAGCTGAAAGTGAATTTAGGCATGAGCTAGAAGTTGATATAGAACCCTTTAAAGGATTATTACTAGGGCTATTTTTTATTACTGTAGGGGCATCAATCGACTTCCCGCTACTGTTTGATAAATTTGCGTTTGTTTCTTTAGCTGTATGTGGACTGATCTTGATAAAAGCTTGTGTTTTATTCTTGCTTGCTAATATTTTTAAAATGAAATCAGATCAAAAGTTATTGTTTACTTTGGCGTTAGCACAAGGTGGGGAGTTTGCGTTTGTGCTCTTATCTCTTACAAGTGGATTGTTAGTTACAAGTCCTGAACAAACTAAGTTATTAACCTTAATCGTTGCAATATCTATGCTGTGTGCACCTTTAATTTTAATGATGTATGAAAAGTCATTATCAAGAACAACTAATAAAGCACCAGAATTTGATGCTGTAGAAGATATGGAACCTACTAAAAATGTGATTATTGCGGGTTATGGTCGTTTTGGCCAAATAGTTGGCAGACTGTTAACTGCTCAAGGTTATCATTTATCTATTTTAGACCATAGTCCAAGCCAAGTTGAGTTATTAAGGCGGTTTGATAATAAAGTATTTTATGGTGATGCCGCTCGCCAAGATTTACTTGAAGCCTCAGGTGCCAAAGATGCAAAAATTATTGTTATTGCCATAGATGAGCCAGATAAAACATTAGAAATTGTCGAGTTAGTTCATAAACATTATCCAAAACTTAAAATATTCGCCCGTGCGACTGATAGGCGCCATGCTTATGAATTAATGCATTTAGGGGTAACTTGCTTTAAACGTGAGACTTTTGATTCTGCAGTCAATTTAGGTATAGAAGCCTTAATGGTTTTAGGCAATGATAAAGCAGATGCAACTAGAGCCGGCAAAATATTCACAGAACATGATAATGAATCTTTGAGGATTTTAGCCGATGTATGGGGCGATGATAAAAGTTATGGCATAGCCGTAAAACAAAGAATGGAAGACTTAAAACAAGTGCTCGATAACGATAAAACACAGAAAACTAAGCTGAACTCTTGCCAGCAACAATCAAAACAAAAACAGTAATAATGTATATAAGGGTTTTATGACAGACGATAACAATACCTATAATTATAAGGTTTATTTTGATGCGCCAAGTGTTGAAGAATTTAATAAATTAAGAAATATCATAGGTTGGGGAGATATTGACTTTGATATGGCTCAATTGAGTTTAGATAATAGTCTTTTTCATGTAACCATAAGAGATAATAAGCAATTGATAGCCATGGGTCGTATTGTTGGTGATGGCGCTATGTATTTTTATGTTCAAGATATAGTTGTTCATCCCGAATATCAAAAACGCGGTTTAGGGCATAAAGTAATGCAGTATATTGAAAGTTACTTATCTGGTACCACTAAAAAAGGCGCCACGATAGGTTTACTTTCAGCTAAAGGAAAAGAAGGCTTTTATGAACGTTTTGGTTATATAAAAAGGCCAAATGACATATTAGGTAATGGCATGTGTAAGTTTATTTAGGCTTTTTAAGGAGAGTCTAAAGGGGGGCCAATATCAAGAGAATAATGATGCTTTAAATTAGATGATTATTCTTAAGCTATTTTAAAAATTGTTATTTAGTTAATATAAAGAACAGTAATTTGGGTACAATAATAACCAACGAATTAAGAAATAAATAAAAATAACATCCTCATTTGGGTTTTCTCCTAAAAATTAGCAATATGTATAGCTTAGCTTAAAGTGACTTCTTAAACTTATAATTGAGCAATCAGGAAATATGACAAGGATTTAGCAAAATGAGTCAAAATATAAAAGTAATAATATTTTTATCAATCACTATGAGCTTATTTGGTTGTGGCTCGGGATCTAAGTCTGATTCAAAAAAGAATTCAGGGATTAATAGCAACAATCCAGACTACGAAAAATATGTTGCTGAAAATCATTCTGAAATAACCTCATTAATAGATGATGAAAATTATGATGATTTACAACAGCTAAGTGAAAAAATTGGCAGTCATCGAATTGTACAATTAGGTGAAAGTACGCATGGTTCTAAACAAATGAATCAAGTTAAAACCCGTTTAATAAAGTACTTACATCAATATCATGATTTCAATGTTATCTCATTCGAAAGCTCAGCATTCTCATGTAACATGCAATTAGAAAAAAATGAAAATATTGATGCAGAATCATTAACCAAAAGCTGTGTTTATGGTATTTGGCGTACCAAAGAAGTCAAAGAGTTATTTGCTTATATTTTACAAACTCAATCAACGGATAGGCCTCTTCATCTTTCTGGCTTTGACATTAAGTTTAGCTCTAATAGCGATAATAAAGAAAACTTGATCGAATTTTACAGTAAAACTGCTGAGCAATATGGATTAATAAATTCTGTAGATATTGATGGATTTGCCGAATTAATAGTTTCTTATAATAATGCCAGAAAAGGATGCTACGTTAATGATAATTCGCAAGACTGTGCATTTTTAAAGAACAGCTATTCTGATTCTCGAGTTAGCATTGAAGTTTTCCGTGATAGCTTTCTTGGTGATGAACCGCAATTACAACTTGCGCGGATTATTGCTAACTCTTATCTTTTTTTGATTGAAGAAACCTCTCAAAGCTCCATTGATGTTGCGATTTATATTAGAGATCAAGGGATGGCTGAAACTTTTACAGAGCTAGCAACTTATTATTGGACAGAAGAAAAAGTGATAGTTTGGGCGCATAACGCACATGTAGCCGAAAGTAATTATAGTCAAGATAGTGAGCTAGGTATGGGCTATTATCTTGATGATTATTGGCAAGATGAACTATATACAATTGGCTTATATATGATCAAAGGTGAAAGTGCTAATAACTATAAAGAAAGTATTAAGGTTACTAGCCATGCTATCAACTCTCTAGAAATATTAGCTCAATCTGTTAATAAAGGTATTATATTTTTGCCTTTCACATCTAAAAATGAGCCAGGAACAGAAGATGATTGGCTACATGTTGAGGCAACAAATAAACATTGGGGGGTTCGGAATCAACAAACTATTTTAGCCGATGCCTATGATGCGGTAATCGTTATTGAAAACTCCACTATCCCTGATTATTTGAATTAGCTTATTTATTAAATGAAAGGTATAAATTTTTTAATTTATACCTTTTGAAATAGCTTTCCAGATGAACTGCTAACTTGGTCAAATTTAAACTATAGCAGCATTCATTATTGTTGAGTGTGAATAGTGGGGCAATGCAGTCCAAATAGTGGAAAAATACAATATCGTAAAAGTCATTAAAAATAGATTAAACCACTTCATTAACCTCTAATACCTGATAGTGCCTTTCTACATTCTTTGTAACATTCCCCCATTTTGATTGCTTAACCCTTTGCTGATGAATTTCAAATGCGGCTTGGTTTATAAATTCTTCATATACATGAAATTTATTACGGTTGCTGTTATCTTGGGTTACTTTAAATACAAGGTTACCTGAGTCATTTTTAGTTAATTTTATATGTGTTAACAGGGCTGTCTTTACAGCTTCCAAATCTTCGTTAGGTACTATGATATAGCCTTTGAGTATGATTTTAGGCATGTGCTTTTCTCCAAATTAAAGGCTAGTTACTTTTGTATTTTTGTATATACCTTATTTATTATTTTCCATTGGCCATCATTTTTGATTAAAGTGAGATAATCAATATACATCCAAGTGCCCATATCCCAATGTGCCTTTACTAAAGCGGCATCATTTTCTATATCAATAGATATGATTTTAGTTGTATGTTTTCCTGGCTTATCGGTACTAAAAAAGCCAAGGAAAGTTTTCATATCATATCTTTGTAACTTACCATTTGAGTTACCTTGTACTAATGCGTCTGAATGAAAGGCTTTCGAAATCATTTGTGAATCACCTAATACACTACCTTTAAGGTAGTTGTTAACCGTTTTTGTAATTGCTATTTTAGGTGTTTCATCGTGGTGGCTGACATGGGAAAGGCA
The DNA here is from genome assembly GCF_018860845.1 of Pseudoalteromonas sp. C2R02. NCBI lineage: Bacteria > Pseudomonadati > Pseudomonadota > Gammaproteobacteria > Alteromonadales > Pseudoalteromonadaceae > Pseudoalteromonas > Pseudoalteromonas sp. C2R02. The sequence continues at coordinate 20,893 of NZ_JAHKQC010000052.1, forward strand.
ATTAAAGCTAACAATAGATAATAATAAAAAGAGTAATTTCATTAAGTAAATTTTGTATGGATTTTAGGGATTAATACCATAGCATAAAGAGAGATATTTGAACTAACTAATAAGTTTTAATTGGAACTTGTGCATAAAAGAGATTTATAATCACTTCCGTGTGATTGTTTAAATGGGAGTTTTTATCAAATAATAAAGCGATCTAACTCTTTACGTAAGATGTTAGATTGATTAGATAAATCTTTACTCATTACCTGTGTTTGCGCAACTGACTCTTCAGATTGTTCAGCAACATCTCTGATTGAAACTACATGTTTATTAACTTCAGATGCGACTTGGCTTTGTTCTTCAATCGCAACAGCAATGGCGGTATTCATATCATTAATGCTTGAAACATCTTGATTAATTTCAGCCAATAAGTGCCCTGCTGAACTTGCTTGTTTTGCGCTTTCTTGTCCTTGTACTAAACACTCAGCCATAAGCATAACAATGGTTTTTGTTTTCTCTTGCAGTGTATTAATTATTTTTTCAATTTCTTGAGTTGAATCTTGGGTGCGACTGGCGAGTGTTCTTACCTCATCTGCAACAACAGCAAAACCACGGCCCTGCTCTCCTGCTCTAGCGGCCTCAATAGCGGCATTTAGTGCAAGTAAGTTGGTTTGATCAGCAATGCTACGGATCACATCTAACACGCTTGCTATGGTTTCACTATCTTTAGCAAGTTCTTGCACAGAAGTTTCTGAGCTGTTTAATTTTTCGGATAAAACTTCAATTTGAAAGATGGTTTGATCAACTGCACTTTTGCCATTTTCAGAGTTTTTAAAAGTGACCTTAGCTTTATTTGCGGCTTCATGTGTATTGTGTGCGATTTCTTCGACAGTACATGCCATTTGAGTTGCAGCAGACGCAACCATATCTGTCTCTTGTGTTTGAGAAGCGATCCCCTGATTTGTGATCTCTATGGTATCCGCCAAATGTGCAGTTGTGCTATTTACAGAGCCAACAGATTGATCAACTTCTTTAACTAAGTTTCTAAAGTTGCCTATCATGGTGTTAAATGCTTGAGCCATTTCTGACAGTTCATCTTTTGTATTGGTATCCACTGTGATGGTTAGGTCATTATTAGTGGCTGCTTTTTCTATCGAAGCCTTGAATTTCGTGATCGCAGTTAAAATACTTTTACTATTTAACCAGGCAAAAGTGATTGAAATAATTAATACTAAAATAAATAACAGGTAACCTAAAACCTTATTTTTTTGTGCATTATCAGTTATCACTTGGTCGCTGATTTTTAATAAATCATTCAGTACATCATCTACTTGATGTACTAAGCTTCTCATTTTTTTTTGTAATCCACTATTTTGATTTAATCCTAAAATGGCTTGTTCATTAACTAAGTTTATAAATGCAACTTGATAATTATCAAGGCGTTCAACTATTTCATTTTTATCATAGGCTGCTAAATCACTGCTTTTTACCTCTAAACGCATTTTAGATAGGTTGTTTTTAAAACGTTTGACATATTTTTGATCTAAGCGAAGCATAAAGTCTTTTTCATTTCTTCTTAGTTGTAGCATTTGGGCTAATAATTGATAATTTTGAGAGCCTAAAATAGATTCAACTTGATGAACTTGGCTTCTGAGTTTGCCATATAATCCATCTTTAGGATGTAAACCAATACGCTTTTGTGACGTTACAATTTGATTAAAATAATCATCATATTCATTCAATATTTTTTGTAATGCATCGATTTCTTTAATTGTAATATCTTTATTATTAAATGATTGTTTTAGTGTCTTAATTCTTTGCTCTAAACTTGTAATTCGAGAAATAAATTTTTCTGTATATTTTAGGTCTTTACGTAAGAAAAAATCTTTTTCATTACGTCTTAACTGTAAAAATGAAGATTCAATATCTCCAATTTGTTTAGTTACTTGTAAATCATCATGAAACGATGAAGAAGCAATAGATGCAAGTATTAACATGGCAAACATACTTACAACTAATATCGCTGTATTTAAAATTAACTTATGCTTTATTAACATAAAATTCCTTGAACATATTACGTACCGATAACGGGTGACCAATAAAGGCGGGATTGTATACTATCTGTCATTAAAGTGTAATATTTCTTTAATATTAAATGTTTAGTGATTTTATGAGGCAAGCGTTTTTGGGGACGATTAAACTTTGTGTATTAATAAAGTGGAGGATGACTTTTTCATAGTTAGTGTTTGCTTATCCATAAGGAGGGCAAGCATTTTATTGAGTAAATCCGAGTTGATTGAGGTAATTCTGATATACCATTTGGTATTTACCACTATTTTTGTACTTGATAAGCGCTTGATCAAATTCATCACAGTGCTTTTGTTGATTAAATCCTATTGAACTAGCAACAGGTGGAAAAATATCATGAATGTCAAAGTCGTTTGCTTTAAGACCATTTTTAGCATGATTTTTTAAGCTATGTAAAAAAATATACTTATCTCCAATGCTGACATCAACCATACCATTTGAGAGTAATTTAGCTTGCTCCAATGGTTGTGCTACTTCTTTATAGTGTTTACTTCGCAATACAGCTTGTTTGTATTCACTGCCTAATAACAATATTGCTCTTTGATAAGAGACTACTGACTTTTCGTTTAGATCTGATATTGAATTAATTGTGTAATATTTTGATTTAAGTGATATAGCGACATCTGAATATGCAAATACGGGTTGTGTTATACATCCTTGAATTTCTTTTTGAGTAAATATATTTGCTGCACCGTCTATGGTGTGAGCATTGAGTTCTCGTACTAATCGGGCATTAGAAAACATGTAGCGATAGTTAATTTTCCTGTGTGGCAGATAAGTATATACACCATCGATTAAATCTTTAAAGAGTGCGGGTTTTCCTTGCTCTGAAAACAAAGGTTCAAAATTCCCAAGTGCAATAGTTAAATTTTTAGCTTGAAGGTTTACTGAAAAAAAGCATGTTGTAAGCGTAAAATAAGAGGCCAATTTAGTATTTTTTTTCATTTGTTCATCTGTCCCTGATCTAATACTAAATGCGTATTATTATCCATTCTGCCGTAATATCAGTTGATTTGTAATCTTTTTTTGATTAAAAGCTAAATATTAAAGAATTAATTGCATTTCATATGCGATAAGTTAAGGTTAAGAAAGTGTTATTTAATAGCATGTGAAGTTCATATAATACGTACCGTTTAGGCTGTAAGCAAAATAACGAAATGAAAAATAATAAAAACAAATGGCAATTGTCAACATATCAAACTCAAAGGCTTTCTGCGATCCCTAGCATGGCGAGTGCTGTGTCTAAAAAAATATCTTCTTTTATGTCTGCTCATCGAAAAATGGTTGATGAAGCAAGTACTTTTTTTACTACATATAAAAGTGATTTATTAAAGCTCAAAAAATTAAAGAAAAACTTAGCAAATTATAGTGAACAGATAGATATCATTAATGACTATAAAAAGGAACACGGTAAGTTACCACAAATCGTTAATCAAAATTCTACGGATAAATATCTCTCTCAGCTATACAAGTTAGAACAGCAATTAAAAGCAGAATATAAATTATTGCACTCTAAAATATTACAAGAAAAAATCAATCGTTTTGAAGCATTAGACCACTTAACGGATAATATGCTTGATTTACTTAATAATCAGCGCACTTTTAGTCAATTTTTAGGCACTATTGTTTTATCTACACCGCTTCCGGATGAAGAGGTTCGTTGTATTAGAAATGAAAAATTTAAACCTATTTACATTGCCGGGTTAGTTGTTGCGTTATTTGAAGAGGTGAGGGTCACTCGAGATTTTAACAATGCATATCTAAATGAAACGATGCAAGATATGTTTGATAATAATACTGATAGCTTTATGGCATTAGAGCAAAATGGGCTATCAAATGAAGTAATGGCACAGTATAGAGAAGATGTTTTAAAACCTATCGCGAAGGCTGCGTTGTTGCATTCTATAGGGAGCTACGCACCTGAAGCACAGGAGATTTTTGCAGGCGATCGCTATCGGATGCTAAGTGTGAAAGAAAGAGCTAAACTCATTGAGACTGTGAGATTAAAATCAATTGATTATTTTAAATTTGGCATAGGGATCCCGCAAAGGAAAGCCAACACTCAAGAAGAAAAACTCGAACATACACAATTTGAACAAAAAAAATTGTCTTTTATATTATCTTTTTTTGAAAAAGATAATAATGATAATAGTGAATTGCATAAGTTGCTGCGCATTCCACTTATTTACTCTTCTTTTATGGTTTCAACTAAACCTGAGTTTAATTATAAAAAAATATATACCGCATATGATACTTTGAAAGAAAGTGCGATGAATAAACAAACAGATCCAATTTTTACTAACTTGTTTTTATCTATGGTCGGGTATTTTCCACTTGGAAGCGGAATTTATTTTATAAGCCAAGAAACACATGTGATAGAAAAAGGCATTGTTTCTTCGTTATATCCAGAAAACCCTCATGAGCCTATTTGTAAACAAATAACCCGCCAACAAATAAAATCTATGAGCCAAAAAGAGGTGATAGTTTCACCTAATACGAATGTTTTTTTTGCTAAGACACGATTGAAATCGGAGTTTGAACCTGAATTTTATACCCTCAAATATAAAAATACTTATACTTGGAATGCAAATGAAGTATGGGAAGTACAAATCCCTGCTTTAGAGTTTTGGCGAAAAGATGGTACGCGTAAAAATAATAATCAGTTAATTAATCGAACAACTTAGCCTAATACCAATTCCGATAATAAAATGACCAGTTAATTAACGGAAATGGTATCGTTAGTTAGCAAGTTAGCAAGTTAGCAAGTTAGCAAGTTACCAAGGTAATACTTCACCATTTGAATGTCTAAATACGCCTGAAGCTTTCAATGTCAGTTCATCAATTAATTGTGTAATGCGTATTGCAGCAACATCTGCACTGATATCGCCATTATTGTTCACCATATCTGTTTGTACATAACCTGGATGGTAAATGCCAACCGCCACTTTATCTTGCTCTAAATCTTTAGCTAACGACATTCCTGCAGCATTGAGTGCCGCTTTTGACATTCTATAGCCATATCTTCCGCCTGAACCATTATCAGCAATAGAACCCATTCGTGAAGTAATTAATGCAATTTTACTTCCAGAAGTTAAATTATTTAATAGTGACTGGCATACCTTAAGTGGCGCCACAGCATTTACTTGAAATTGCTCATAAATAGTATCTAAATTTAAGTTGTCTAAGCTTTCATCTCTTAAAATACCGGCGTTATTAATAAGTACATCTATTGTTTGTGCGCCAATAGCATCACACATAGATTGTATCCCTGATTCTGTTGCTACATCGACGTTTTCAACGATTTCAACATTTTCATTTGCTAGCGCATTGAGCTTAGCTGAAGACTGTCGACATAAGGCAATAACTTTGCTGCCTTGGTTAGCGTAAATACTTACCATAGCTAGGCCTATTCCACGATTTGCGCCTGTGATCACAACCGTTTTTACTGCTTTCATATTACCTTTCCCTATCAGTTTTTATTCTTAAGTTTATAAATATATTGGTATTAAATATAAAAATACAATTCATCGATGTCATTTTTGTTGCTTTATGGTTAATTTATTTTTTTGTATTTCTTCTAGTTGTTTTATTGAGTCTAAAAATTTACTTTCTATAAAGTCTTTTTCTTTTATTATATGGGCAGAACGCTCATTAGCATCATTTAATTCTTGCTCTAATTTTACTACTTTCTTCTTTAATACATCTGATTGTGGCGCTTTGTTATTACCTGCAAGCTTTTTATTTTTTTGTTTTAAAGTTTCAAGCTCTTTTCCTTGCATTATAAGCTTACTTTTATAGTCACTCGCAGCTTCAATTAATTGTTGCTGCTGTGCTTTATATTTTTCTGCTTGAGCAATGAGCGCTTCATTATGTTCGGCATCTAATTTTTGTTGCTGTGCATCAATTAAAAACTGCTCTTTCTCTTTTTGTAATGATTCAACGTGATCATATTGTGAATACAGTTTACTTTTTGTGTGTTCTAGTCGCTTTTTACTTGTGACTAGTTCTCCTTTTAGCTTTTTGATTAAAGCTCTAGATTTATGTAACTGCGATTCTAATTGTGTAATTTTCTCGTCACTGTCTGGACTTGAACTATTTGCATGTAATAACTTTAATTGATTTTCAAGAATTTCGTGAACATTCATAAGTTCATTTAAAGTCGTGGTATGCTTATTTACTGAGTTGAGCTCATCATTAAGTGATTGCTGATAAATAGGCAAGTATTCATCTTTACCTAAATGCGTTGATAGACGATTTACTGATTGAGAGACGCATCTAAATTCTCGAAACATGAAAAATAAAATCAAAAACCAACTTGTGATCACGACTAATCCAACATCAATCGCTAAGATTTCCATTACTCTTTCTGGCAACATATGATTCTCCAGTTAAAGATAATATTTTAAGCTGTTAATTTATATAGGTTATATTCTAGAAATAAGTCAGGTAACTTGTTGTTGAGTATAGCTGCAATTGAAATTACTGCCTATACTCAAATATTGATTCTATTGCATATACCTTTTTTTATTAAAGCAGGATTTTATGAAAATATTAATTGTTGATGATAGTTTAGCAATGCAAGCAATTGTTAAACGTGGTTTAGAAAAGTTTGGGTATAAAACTTTAGATATAAAACAATCATCAGGTGCACTGGAAGCATTGAATATTATTGATGAATGGAAACCTGAAATTGTACTGTCTGATTGGCATATGCCAGAAGTGTCTGGTTTAGAATTATTAAAGGAAATAATAAAAAGAGAGTTACCAATTCAAACTGGATTTGTAACAACTGTAAATGATGAAGACTTGATATCTCAAGCGATTGAATGTGGAGCATGTTTTGTTTTAAGCAAACCATTTGAAGACGAAGAATTGCATAAATTGATTTTACCTTTAGTTCAAGGCGCCAATGAAAGTCAGAGGCTACTTAATGACGAAACTGATGAATTGGCAGCAAGTAGTGATCTTGTTTTGCCAAAATTAAGTCAATTAGAAAAGGTAATACATCGTTTTTTGAGTGAAAAAGTTTATTTAAAAGAAGCTGCCATACAAAAGTTTTCAATAGAGAAAAAAATACCAACTGTTTTGGCGTTATTTGAAGATGTTGAGAGTCAAAAGATCCGTGCTTTGGCTATTTTAGATCTTTATGCCGCCTGTACTTTAGGTGGCATCAAATGCGATATGCCTAAAGCGCAGATTATGAAAATGATCACTGATAAAATGTTGACTAAAAAGATGTTAGATAGCTGTGAAAGTGTTATGTCTGATTGTGCGTTTGCATTCTTAGATCGTAAAACACGTAAAAATTTAAGACTAAAAAGTGTCAGTTTTACTTCTCAAAGTTTCCCTAAATTAGAGGTGTTATTTCAAAAACCGGCTTCTCAAAGAGTTGATATTCAATGTGACTCAGACGGTTTCGACACAAGTTATATAACAGTATTAAGTTCGTAAATTATATTTATTTAAATATTTCTTTTGGCATTTTATGTTATTTTTATTTAATTAAATAACGATATAAAACAGTTTTCTAGAATTTTTTGCCAATGAATTTATGGATAGTTCTACCAAGTTATTTTAAAGTTCCTCTGAATATTTTTAAATGCTCTGTCAACCATCCTGTTATTTAAGCGTTTTAAACAGTAGTAGTTGAAATCAATTCGATAAGACACTTATTGTAATTACGGCATTTATGGATCAAAATTGTAATCGAAACATTAATTTATATGGACATCACGCTATTCCTTTAATGGCAGATAATTCTGAACCAATACAAAAAGTTGCCGAGCTTACTATGGAGGCTTTTTTAATGGATATTGAAAAAAGAGCATATCATATGGCTTTCTTTGCGTGTGGTACCCATGCTGATGCACTAGATTTATTGCAAGATAGCATGATTAAATTGGTGACTAATTATAAAGAGAGGCCATCAAATGAATGGAAGCCACTGTTTTATAAAATATTACAAAACAGAATTAGAGATTGGCACCGACATCAAAAGGTGAGAAATTTAGTATTTTTCTGGAAATCGAATACCTTAGATGATGAAACTGAAGTTTTTTCATCACAAGTTGATTATTCAAATCAATTAGCAACCCCTGATAAAGAATTTGAAAAATCAGCGCAACAAACAGCAGCGCTAACACATTTAAAACAATTATCTGCTAAGCAGCAGCAATGTTTTTTATTACGTAGCTGGGAGGGGCTTTCAGTAGCTCATACAGCAGAAGCAATGGGGTGCTCTCAAGGGAGTGTTAAAACACATTACTCTCGTGCTGTAACAAAATTAAAATCGTTAATGGAAGAAGATCATGACATCACCTTCTAAAGAAAATCAAAATGATAAAACGGCTAAAGCACTGAATCAGGCGTTAGATGCTTCGGTTAAGAACTTATCTGCAAGTGTTGTAGCTGATTTAGAAAAAGCACGTAATACCGCTTTAATGAAAAGCGCTGTAGGTAGCGATAAAACATCAATTTTTACGTTATTGAACCTGATTTTTAATAATATGATGTTTAAAGTGGCGGCGCCAATAGCTGCTGTTATTTTAATATCTTTAACAACTATTAATCAGCCTAAGTCAATTGTGCCTGAAATACCTCTGGCTATGATGAGTGATCAGGTTCCAACTGAAGATTTAATGTTATTAGAAGAATTAGAGTTTATAACTTGGCTGGCTGAAAATGAACAAAACGCACTGTTATAGCATATTATTTGTTATGAGCTTTACAGCACATACAGAGCCTAAAAAGCCTGAGAAAGTGCCTGATATGGCTTTTTTTGAATTCTTAGCTGATATGGTTGAAGTAGATGGCGAATTGGTTGGGCCACTAGATTTAAAATCGAGTTCAGCCAATGTTTTACCAAATACATTGAGTAATAAAGTTAAATTAAAGTTAGATAAAAATGAAACCAATAAAACAGATGTTAAAAATTCTAAAAAAAATACTTTGGAGGATAAAAGTGATGGCTAAACTAATCTTTGTTACTTTTTACTTATTTATTTTTATGCCCCAAGTTAATGCACTTGAGTGGAATAAGTTAGACGCTGAGCAGCAAAATGTTTTAAAACAATTTTCATCTAATTGGGATCAATTACCAGCGGATAAACAAGAAAAACTACAACTGGGTGCAACTCGTTGGATTGAAATGGATGCACAAAAAAGAACAGAAGTGTTAAATAAGTTTGATAACTGGCAAAAGCTTGATCCGCAAAAGCAAACAAAGTTGAAACAGCAATTTGATAAATTCAAACAAATACCAGCTCAAAAACAGCAACAATTAAGAAATGCTCACAAAAAATTTCAACAATTACCACAAGAAAAGCAACGTAAATTAATGGAAAAATTTAATAAGCGTAATATGAAAAAAATGAACAAAAAAACACAAGATAAAATGAGACAAAAAAATAGAGGGCACTAATGCCCTCTATTGCTTTATTAAATTGTTAAAATATATAACCTAAACTGATTGACCAGGTATAAGCATCGTAATCACTTGCAATATTTATCGAGGTATCAATATCCACCGACCATGCATCATCAATATCGTAAGAAGCATAAAGTGCAAATTGACCATAACTATCATCGCCAGAAATTGAATTTAGTGCTGCGGAGTTAGTTGTAACATTTCTTGGAGATCCATTTTTCCTTGTATTTACATTCCTGCCATTACGAGATATTAACGCCGAGTCACCTGATACGAGATAATTCCATGTTAAAAGCCCACCTAGCATAAGGCCAGTCTCATTTTCTAAAGGGATATAATAAGCAGCAGACAAGCTTGAACTGATACTCGATGAATTTCCTGAACTTTTCTCTGTTGTGACTTTTGGAGGAACACCTTCATCTTGCTGCGCTTTCACTTGGTATTTATCGAAATCCCAATCACTATATAAACCGCTAATTAAAAGACCGTAAAACCAATCATTTTTAGCAAACCCATAACCAATTGAGCCGCCAAAAGACGAAGAATCAATGTTTTCATTTTTTATGTTTTGCTTTCGTTTAAGACCTGATATTTTCGTATCTACTTCAGATTGGCTGTAATTTGTAGAAAATGACCAGTTATCTAAATAGTAGCTTAAGCTTGCACCAGCTGTTGAAAGCGTTACATCTGTATTGACCCTGTTGTCAAAGTTCTTATCACCTTGCCAATTTTGATAATTCAATCCCATACTGAAATCATCAGTTAAATTGGTAGAAAAAGAAATTGCATTGCCTACTGGAGTGAGAGTGACAGTTTCATCTTGCAATTGGACTTGGTATTCTTGCTGACCATAGCTGATATCAATACTTGCGGCATTTGCATGATTAGATATGGCTAGTAAAAAGAATGACAGAATCGTAAAGGGATATTTAGTTGTTATTAGACACTGCAAAACAAGCCTTACATATTAAAATAGAAGTATATGTTCTCAGTGTAACTAAAATTAAGGAAATAATGTGGCCAAATGAGAAATAATAATTAAAGTGTAGCTATTAATGTAAAAAAGCAGCTCTGAGCTGCTTTGGTGAATTACAAATATTGATAAGGGGTATTAGCTTCTAATCTTCGTCAGTTAATTCTTGAACGCATTGACGAATCGCTTTTTTAGTGGCTTTATTAGATTCAGATGCTGCTGTAAATTCATCTAAGTTTACTGAGCTGCTATCGTCAGTATCCATGATGTCAAAAACAGATGTCGCTTTAGTTTCCATCGCTGTTTGTAGCTCAGGTAAATCAATTGTTCCATTTGCATCAGCATCGGTAATCTTAAACTTCTCTTCCTTAGATACAAAGTTATCAGCTGATGGTACGATTATATTATCATCACCTGTCTCTGCTTTTAAATCACTGACACATAAAACGATTTCATAGGCTATTACTGATAAATCAATCGCGTTACCATGCCTGCCTTGACTAAATTCTTCTAGAGATAAAACGCCATCTTGATCAGTATCTTTTCTGGTTAATTTTTTTTCTGCTTTAACAGTGGCAGGATCTGTCATTTCAGCTAACGTGATTTCACCACTTTGATCAACATCTATTCGATTGAATTTTTGTTCTGCACTATATCCAGGTTTGCCTTGCTTACCACCTTTTCGTTGTTTCTCGGCTAATACTTGTGGCGCAGATAAAGCTGCTGTTACTGAAATTAAACCTGTTAGTACTGCGATATTGAGCTTTTTAGTTATTTTAGTCATTTGGAACTCCGTTGGGGGTTATAAGTGATTTCAAATATTAAAACGCATCCAATGCAGTTCGGTTGACAACAGATGGTTAATTATTTCCATTTTATTTTTAAGTAACTAAATTAACTCGAAAATATAGTTGTTTGATTTTGTATTACACTGTCTATTGCTTTATTAACGACTTGATCAGCAGAGTTTGCCATAAACAAACCACTTTTCGTGAAATCGGCGATCCAACCATAATGTGTACCTTCAACGGTAAAGTCATGTGCTTTGGTTCTTAATTGTTCTAGGTTTTGTGCGAAGTGGTTTTCTAAGGGTTGTGTATGAAGAGGATCTTCTGTGGGCCAGTGATTAATCCCTGCGCCAAAATTGTATACCTGAGATACACAGCTTTTAAAGGAGTTTGAATGTAATTCAATGCTTCCTGCACTGATACACCAATGAGACTCGGCATATTTAATTTCAACGCCACTATGATGTATACGAATTCTTTCTAACATTTCTAATGTTGTAATTTCAGACATATATTTCCTTATATAGCCTTATTGCATTAATACTATTCTGGTCCAATAATCGGTAATTTACAACTTGTTTTGTAATCCTTTGCAATTCTTTGTAGTGGCAGCCCAATTTTGACATTTTTTAGACTTTCAATTGAATAAACTGCCAGCAACTTAATAAAAGAGCAATTTATTTATGAAATTTCAAAAAACACTTTTAGCCTGCGCTGTATCAGTATTTTTAGCAGGCTGCAGCAGCGATGATGACGATTCAAGTAAAGATCCTATTGTGCCTGAGCCTACATCACTAAAATTAGTTGTACCAGCTGAAGGTAAGTCAATGGTAGAAGATTTTCCACTTGCTATGTATGTCACTTATCCTGAAGGTGAACAAAAAGCCTCAGCTATTACAAGTATAGATGTGAACTGGCCATTTGTTGATGTTTTCCAGTCAAGTGTTGAATATGGCTATATTGATGGTGATTCAGATGAATTATTTTATCATTCAGTTGAAAATATTCATGATGGAGCAAAAAATGCGACAGATTTAGAGCGTCAAGACGATATTTTATGGTATGTAACAGGTGACAACATATTAAATCGTTATAACAGAGCGCAAGATGAATTAGTGACTTGGCAAGTATCTGAAGATAGCGTATTTACCGAACTCGCAATTGATGAAGAAGGTGAAGAGCAAGTATGGCTATACGATCAAAGTGCACATCAATTGGTGATTTTTAATGCTGTTGATGAATCTTCTCAAGTAATTGCTTTAGAAGGTGATATGTCTGTTGAAGGTCTAGCTGTATCTGAAGATAATTACTTAATATTAGCTAAAGAAGCAACGCAAGGTGTGGTTTTACATTACAGCTTAGCAGATACCAATCTGACATATGCTGATTCTTGGTATATTGAAGGGTTTGGTGCTGCACAATTTAATGATATCGGTTTAATGCCTGATGGTCGAATTGCTGTAAGCAATGATGATACTGAAAACAACTTAGTTTTTGTGATGGATAAAATGGCACAAATTGGCGTGGGTCCTATTGAGGATAGCGGTGAACTTGAAAAAGTAGCTGAGCATGCCTTAGAAGAAGTGGTAGTACAACCTTCAGGTATTTGGGCGTTAGCAGATGACAGTTGGATGATAATCACAGATCAGGCTGAAATGTTTGCGATGGATGCTAATTTCAAGGTAACCGAAAAAGTTAATATTGAATTTGATAGCATTAACTGTAATCAAGGTTGTACTGAAGCAATCGTTGGTCGTGATAATGAGTTTTTTGCGATGACTGATGGTGGTTTAATTGGTCATTTTACTAAAACTGATAATAGTTATACTTTAGCAAAAGAATATCAAATAAACGTAAAAGATGGAGAAGGTGAAAGTTATAGCTACTCAGGTTTAGGTTATGATGTCTCAGCGCAAGAGTATTATTTAGTGCCTGATCAAAATGATGAAGAAACGATAGATGAATTGATTATTTTAAACTCTGATTTTACGTTAAAAGAAAGATATGACATTACTTACTCTGGTGAAACTGAGGGCAGTATTTTTGAATATGACGCCCAAGGTGTTCAATACCATCAAGGTAATGTATATGTTTTATCAGAAAAGTTTACTAAATTAATTAAGCTAAATTTAGTGGGTGAGATTGTAGCCGTATATGACTTAGATCATGAAGATGTGTCAGATCCCAGCGATATAGCATTAAAAGACGGTCAAGTTTATGTATTAGGAGACCATGAAAATGATGAACCTGTACCACCACTTTCTGTGTTTGATATTGTCGAGCATGACTAATATTACATAAAGTAATTAACTTTAAGCCGCTGTAGAATATATAGTGGCTTTTTTTATTATGATTATTTGGAATGTTTATGATCTCTAATCTGACGGCATAAATCTTTAAAGTGGTGCAAATGCAGAGTTGTTACCTATAATCAAATGAATTGAGGTTATTCTGGTTGAATTATGCGCTTCGTGTACATACTTTTTCTCTTACTATTAAGCTGTAAAGGCATTAGTTGTGAATTAAATGTTCGTTTAGAACAATATGCACCAGAATCATATAAAAATATTGAAAATAATTGGTTTGGCATAGATATGGAGCTAACCCAAGCGCTGTTATCCGAAGCAAACTGTCAATTTAAAGTACATGAATTATCGTGGGGGCGTGCATTAGTTATGCTTGCAAAAGGCGATATAGATATGGTACTTAATATGTCAAAAACACCTCAAAGAGAAACAATATTTCATTTTATCGGTCCAATTAGACAAGAGGAGATTGTTCTGGCTACAAAAAAGGGAGTTGACCTGAATTTAACCAATATCGAAGATTTAGCGCACTTAAAAAAACCTATTGCAGTTCAGCGAAATGCCTATTATGGAAAGCATGTACAAAATTTAATAAAAAATAAAAATTATGCTCATATGTTTATATTTGTGACAGATAACCAAACAAAAATAGAACAATTAAATAAAGGTAGAATTATTGGATTTTTAGAGGCAAAACGAAATATTATTAATGGTATTTCTAATGATAATACTTTCCAAAATATCACTTACCAACCTTTAGCAATCCACACCAATCCGGTATTTTTTGCATTTAGTAAAGCATCCATCAATGGACCTTTATTTTATCGTTTACAGTTAGCTTTTGAGCAATTAATTGAAAAGGGAATCATCGTAAAAATAGACAGTTAATTTTTCAATATGCAAGCTAGCCCTGAAATAGAAGTTCATTTATTTAGGCATATCTAAAGTGAGTTTTGTTCGAGTATCGAGTTGTAATTCTTGCTGTAAATCCCCCCAATGTCTTTTTATTAATTTATCTATTAAACCTGATTGTTCGGCTTTGCTTAATGCTTTTTCTAATACTTCAGCCAGTTGATGATTATCTTTTTTTACATAAATATAGCTATCATTTTTATAGCATAGTAATAAATTTTGTTCGATTTTAAGGTTTGGATGTTGTTTAGATTCGGCCATGATTTCGTTTATACCACGTGAAAAATAATCTATGTGTCTTTTGCCACTTGCTAGCATAGTATAAATTTTTTGACTATCACCTAGAAACTCAAAATATGGCAAATTATTGTGGCGCCAAATATCAATATCAAACCAGCCATCACCAAATGCACCCACTAAATTTGTTTTGCGAAACTCTTCTATATTATTGATGTTTTCAAATGCATGTTGATTTTTATTTTTAATCAATAATATTCTTTGTGCTATGAGCCCTTTACTTAAACCAATATTGACACGAGTAAAATTTTTGTCTCTTAATGGTGTTTTTAAACGCCACATTAAGGAAAGTTTATCTTCATTTAAATATTTTTTCTGTCTTTGCGTATTAGAGATACCAAGATCGTTTAAAGTGACCAAGTAACCTTCATTTTCAAGGGAGCGTTTTATGAGCTCAATATAATAATTACGATTTTCATGATTACGACTTGAAATATTGAGAGTAATACTAATTTGTTCTGAAAAAGCGGCTATAGGGCTGAAGGAGAGCCATAAGAAGATAAAAATAAAGCAACTATAACGTGTAATTCTTACAGTCATAAAAGGCAAACCTATAATGGAATTTATCTCATATAATTTCCATTATAGTAAGGAATTACCTTTTATCGTTTTAATATTGATTTATTGACCCCAAGGGTTATCAGGTGTTGAATTAAATCTTCTTGCTGCTTTTGTTTTTTTCTCTTGTAATTTTTGTGCCTCATCAAGGCTTAGATTTGCAGGGCCTCGGGCTTTATGATGTGATGGTACAATCCGATCTCTTGGAGGGAGTTGGAATTGTTCATCATCTGCTTTTGGATACCCTAAAAGCTTATACATATAAAAAGATTCTATCTTTTCTTTAGCCCACTCGGTCTTACGTAAAAATTTTAAACTAGATGCAATGCTAGGATTCTTTTTAAAACAATTAATTTGCAAATAAGCATGCATAATTTCCCAACCAAAATGATCAACTAGCTCATTTAATATTGTTTCTAATTTAACACCCTGTAGCGGGTTGTTTTGATAAATTTCTTTTGAGTCCATACGGTTCTCTAGTTAAGCTTTTAATGTATCTATCTATGGATTATAAATTTACTCTAAGCCTTTAGATAGCATTAATTATAAGTTTAATGGTATTTTCATTATGAATCTGGCACCACCTAAGGAACTTGGCTCGAAGTATAAATCGCCATCATGTAAGTTAGTAATTTGCTGAGCTAAAGATAACCCTAGGCCATAACCGTTATGACGACTATCGATTTGGTAAAAAGAGTCAAATATTTTATTTAATTGAGAGTCGTTTATTCCAGGACCATTATCATCAATATATACACATACGTTTTTTTCATAAGTTGATACTGAAACTTCAATAAGTGAGTCACCATACTTAATTGCATTATGTATTAAATTTTTAATGACTCGGCGTATTAAATTTTTATCCGCTGTTATTAAAGTATTAACTGAAGCGTCATGCTTAAAACTAATACTTTGATTTGTAGTAGGTAATAAATCATCTATGACATCTGTGATGACATTGTTAAGTTCAAAGTTTTGAAACTTAATCGTTAATTCAGCACGTTCAGCTTGCGCATATTGCAATAATTCATCTACAAGGTCTTGTAGATTAAATAAGTCCTCTTCAATACCTGAAATATACTTTTGTTGCTTAGGCGTAGCATTAGCATCAAGCAGCTCTAATTGCATTTGCATTTTAAAAATAGGGGTTCTTAATTCATGGGCTATATTATGGCTGAGCTGTTTATGGCTTGAGAGTAAACTTTCGATTTTTGAAGCCATTGTGTTAAACCTTAAGTTGAGATTACCAACGGCTAAATTAGCTGAAATAGGCGCTCTTACGCTAAAGTTTCCTTCGCCGAACTTTTCGGTTGCTTGTTCTAGATATTTTAGTTTATTACCTAAAAACTTCATCCAAATAAATGAAATGACAGCCAATAATGCCAGCATTAAACATATAATGGCATATTCAATCATGATATCCACTTTAACGAGTTCATGCTCCTCATTTTCTGATATTGAAAAATACTGTTTTGGCTTAAAAGCCCAAAAGTAAGCAAGATCATTATCATCAACCCAAACCTTTTGTTTCTTTAGATTACTTTGTACAAAGTTAGGTATTTTATTGTATTCAATTTCAGTAATGATGATTTGATTAAGTTCTGCAATTCTTAATAGCTTTTTATTAATGTGTTGTTTGGGAATATAAGGAGTGAGTTGCTCGAGTAATTCTATCTCAGCTTCGAAATTTTTAGCTTCAATTATATTATCTACATCAATTAATAAATATGTATTAATCCAATGGGCTGAAAATACAAAGAAAATAATCGTAGCTATTAATGCACAATACAATGAAATAAAGAGTCTTTTCATTTAATTAGACCAGTAATCAGGAACAAACATATAACCTTTATTTCTAACAGTAATAATTCCTTTTGGTCGATTTGAGTCATCTTTTAATTTTTTGCGGATCTGGGCTATTTTATTATCGATAATACGGTTTGTGCCATCATACTCTAAGCCTGTGAATGATTTTTGTAATTGCTCTCTACTTAATGCAGTATCTGGATGTGATACCAGTTGCCACAACAATGCGAATTCTGAAGGCGTTAATGGCACGAGTTGTTCGTGTAAAGTACAGGATTTAAGCGCATTATTTACCGTTAAACCCCCTGAAATAATTTCTTTATTTATATCGCTGTTTATTTTTTTGACTGTTCTTCTCAATAGCATTCTGATCCTAGCTAATAACACTCTAGGTTGAACAGGTTTTTGTACAAAATCGTCTACCCCTATCTCTAATGCTGCGACCTGATCGATATCATCACCACTTGCTGTTAGCATTAAAATAATGCCTTGGTATTTATTTCTTATTTCTCTGCAAATACTTAAGCCATCAACTTTTGGTAACCTTAAATCTAAAATTATTAAATCTGGTTGGCTTACTATGATGCTATCGGCCGCATCTTCACCACTGGTCAGCACTGTAGTTTCAAAATCAAACTCAGTGAAATAGTCATTTAATAAGCTTGCGAGCTTTAAATCATCTTCAACGATAAAAATGCTTTGATTCATTATAAATTTAACTTTGTAGGGAATATTGTTAAGTTTAACTTAAGTGATGTAAAAGGTACCATTTCAAATAGTACCTTTGTTAGATTAATCAGTGATTAATTGATATTTATCTAACTCTGCTTCAGACATGATATGTACATTATCAAAAGAAGCGGCATTGATAGTATAAAAATAAAACTCTGGACCAAGCTCGTTACCTAATAACTCTCTGAAAAAAGTCAGCTGTGCGCCATGACCAGGATGATCTTTACCAAGTTGATCTGCTGGTTTTCCTGCTTCACAACACCACGAATGGACTCCTAATTTACCACCAGTTTCATATTTTCTTTTAAAACCAGAAACAAATAAGTCTACACCACCAGAATAAGCTTCACCATCACTAGGCATATAAGTTGTTAACTGTGCATTTCTGATTGAGCGTCCAGTATGCATATTTATAGCATCGTTTACGGAGCCATCAATGCTGATGAATTTTATTGTTTTAATACTTGGATTTTGGTTAATTAATTCATTGATCTGAATATAAGTTTTTGAGCCAAGAGTACCGCTTAAGTAAGCCATATCACCTTGTATCGTTAACTCACTATTACCACCAGAAATAAGAGATTCATTAAATGTTAAGCTCACATTAAATAAACTGTTTGATTGTGCGTCAATTAAGTCCCCAGAATAAACAAAATTTTCATCTTGCTCAGTGATAGAGAGATTTGATGCAGAATAACTTGCGGTGATTGAATTTTCTAAATCATTAATATTTGTCGCTTCTAAGACAGTCAATGAATTGATAGGCGCTTCTTTATCAAAATCAAAACCTATATAAACAACGCCTAATTCAAATTTAGCTAAAATGATATTTTCATCCATATCAAAGTCTATCAACGATAAGCTGTAATCAACGCCTTTAAATTCAAAATTGAGAGCTTGTTGTTGTGATTGATAGTTTTCGATATAAGCAGGTACATCGGTAGGCTTAATATGATGTACTTCTGCGATTTCAACTTCTTTCTTTTTATCAGAGCCTCCACTATTACAGCCAACGCTGGCCATTAAACTAACAAATATCAAAGGGAGTAATTTTTTCATGACAATACCTAAGTTTACAAACTGTATTAAAGAGGTGTCATTATGATTCGGTAAAAATGTAGTCGGTAGATGCAGTAAGTACGGGAATGTAACGAAAACCGTTACAATTGTAATGTGTTAATGCCAATTATCAGGCACAAAAAGATACCCCTGGCTGCGAACTGTGATAATTTTACTAGATAAAGAGCCGCTATCACCGAGTTTTTTTCTTAAATTCGCTATTTTAGTGTCTACTGTACGATCCATACCATCATACTCAATACCGCGAGTTGCTTTAAAAATAAAATCTCGGGAAAGAACTTCTTCAGCATGGTTTGCTAGTAATAGTAATAAATCATATTCACTTGTTGTTAGCTGCATTTTTTCATCATTTAATGTGACTAGCCGTTTTTTAGTGAAAATAGATAACTTACCAAAATGTAAATCAGATACCGAATGCACTTCATCTGATGATGTTTGTTCATTTGTGTTGGATATCATAGTTATTTTTCTTAATTGCATTCTTACACGTGCTAATAAAACTCTAGGCTGAATGGGTTTTATAATAAAATCGTCAGCACCTAATTCAATACCGGTTACATGATCAATATCATCTTCACTGGCCGTTAAGAATAATATGCTGCCTTTATATTGTGCTCTTATTTCTCTACAAATTGTTAAGCCATCTTTGCCTGGCAGCATTAAATCTAAAATCACAATATCAGGTTGATTGGTTAAAATTGCTTTTTTTGCTAGCCGACCATCAGCTATAACCTCAACTTGAAAGCCTTGCTGCTGCATGTATTTTTGAATTAAACTTGAAAGCTTGTCATCATCTTCTACTAATATAATTGTATTCATAATCTAAAACTTAAATTGGTTTATTAAAAATTCACTTACTTGGCCAACTCAATATAAACCTAGCACCGCCGATAGGTGATTCATCTATTGATACGCTACCGCCATGTCTAATAGCGATTTGTTTTACGATTGCCAAGCCTAATCCATAACCACCCGTTTCGCGGGTTCTACTATCATCTAGGCGCTTGAATGGTTGAAATATATCAACTCTGCTCTCATGAGGTATACCAGGTCCATTATCATCGATAAATATACTTGTCAGTTTTCTATCATGTTTAATATGTATATTGACAGTATCTTGTGTATATTTTTGAGCATTTGTTAATAAATTACCGATAGCCCGTTCTAAATTTTTAGGTTCAAAGGGTACTAAATCATATTTTGTTGATTGTTGCTGATAATTAATCTTCACTTGACTATTAAAGTGTCGAGATCGGATCACATTATTAATGCAGGTGTTTAATGAGTTTTGTTGTAATTGAGTTGCGATAGGGTCTCTATCAAATTTAGCAAAAGTGAGTAACTCATCAACTAGATCAGATAATTCATTGAGATCATCTGAAATACCAAACATATATTCTTGGCGTTGTTTGTTTTCTTGTTCGTTATACAGCATATCGAGTTGGAAGCGGATCCGCGCCATAGGTGTTCTTAGCTCATGTGCAACTGCATTAGTTAAGTTTTTGTGGCCTTGCACTAGTAGTTCTATTTGAGTCGCCATTAAATTAAACGAATGATTTAGCTTCCCTACCCTATGCCTTCCTTTTTGTGATACTCGAACAGAAAGGTTTCCTTTACCTAATTCTATCGCTGCTTTATCTAAGCGTTTTAATTTTGTGTGGAATAATAATACCCATAAAAAGATCCCTAAGGCTAAAAATGGATAATAACCACTTTCATACCAATACTGATATTCAGTGAGCGGTTCGTAGGTATCCATAGGGCCAATTCGTACAACTAAATCAGAGTCTTGAAATCGATAATATAGCAAGTCGTTATATTCATCTGCGACATAAATTGAATCATGGTCAAATAACTTAGGATCAAAATCAATATTATTTATGTTAAACATTTTTAGTGGCGTATTAGATTGGCGAGGAAAATTTTCGATTGCTTTATCAAACGCCTGTTCATCAAGAGACTTATGTAAATTCTCCATAAGGTAAAATGCGCCAATATAATCATTCGTTTTATCAATGACCATCATGTCACTTAACCAAGTTTCAACACTCATATCTGCGACAAAACTGTATGCGCTAATCAAGCAAAATAAAACGACATAAAAGCTAACAAATAATCGCGTCATAAAAGGGATTTAAAATTTAGAAATAAATACCCAAAGACTAACCTGTATTATTTTTTATCTCCAGTAGAGTTTTGTCTAGTTTTGTCTTGATTTACAGGCGATTTTTACAATTACAGACAATTTCTCAACGGAATATAAAACTTTATTAAGTCATCATAGTCTTGTTAAAAATTACTCACAGACAAGGATAATCATGATAAATATGAAAGGTAATACTTTAGTTATAAATACAATTAAGTGGTCATTTGTAGCTGGCTCTATCGCATTATTGAGTGCTTGTAATGATTCTGATAGTAAAAATAAAAGACCGCTGATAGCTGATATTGAAAAAACAGAAATAGGGGTTTGGAGTGCACCTGCTTATGGTTGGGTTATTGATATACAAAATAGTAGTTATAAATTTTATCAAACAACTTCTCAATATTGTCATGAGTTCAAGCTTGATGAATCTACTTTGTCTTATGACAGTTTAATAAATAGTATTGCGCTGTCTGATGATAAAGATAGTTTGATATCGACCATAGGTGGCATCAAAACTCCCGGAGTTGAAATGACTCGAGCATTATCATTACCAAAGAACTGTATTGATAATGTATTAAAGCAGCAAGGTGAAGAAGGTTATGTTTTTAATCCAGAACAAGACTTTGAAATATTTTGGCAAAACTATAAAGAGCACTATGCTTTTTTTCATATTGAAAATGTAAATTGGGATGAAATTTATCAAACATTTGTTACTCAAGTGTCTGCTACAACATCACAAGAAGAACTGTTTGAGGTTTTTGCTCAAATGATTGCACCATTAAAAGACTTTCACGTGGGGATCGAAAACGAAAAAATTGATGAAGAGTTTAGTGTATCTCGAAAATTGGAGATGCAAGATATTGCTTTAGCTGAATATCTAGAAATGAACGATTTAGATGATATTGATACTCAAGCACAATTCTTAGATTTTATTGATTATTACGAACAACAATTTGCAATAATGATAGCCACTATTGGCAGCTATTTAGTACAAGATGATGATGTGAAGCTAAATGAAACAGAGACTTTAATCTGGTCAAAAACGCCTGATAATTTTGGTTACTTATATATAGAATCAATGGAGTTAGCTGAAATTATTGAGCATGGTGATACTCAAGCGGATAAACTAGCTTTATTAGAGCTGCAACTAACTGAGATTTTTACAGATTTAAAAGATACTCAAGGTTTAATGATAGATGTCAGATTTAACGGCGGAGGTGATGATTTTGTAAGTCAAAAAGTCATGAGTTATTTAATTGAAAATAAGATACATGCGTATAGCAAACAAGCACGCTTAGGTGATGCTCGAACAGAGTTACAAAAAGTGGAAATTCACCCTAGAGAAAACTTTTTATACTCTATGCCTATTGCATTATTAACCAGTGCCGATACCAGTAGTGCAGCTGAGATTTTTTCTATTGCTATTCGAGCGAGAGATAACTCTGTTTTAATTGGACAATCAACGGGTGGTGGTTTGTCTGATATTTTACCTAAATCTTTACCTCATGGTTTGCAATATAGTATTTCTAATGAATTTTATATTAGTCATGATGGATTAGAATTTGAAGGTAGTGGGGTCCCAGTTGCGATAGAAAAACCATTTTTTACTTTAGAGCAACGTACACAAGAAAAAGATTTGATAATTGAAGCTGCGATTGAATGGCTGCAGAGTCAAAGTTAATAAAGTTAGGACGCTAAACTTATTAGGCCCCTATATTTATAACTGTAAAGGGGCTTTACTGCTATCAGGTATTTATTTTGTTGCAAAAAGGCACTATTTAAACTGTTGTTGTATCTATATTATTAAACCTATCGCAATTGTCATTTTTTAAAAGGAAATTAACATGACAAGCATCTCTAAAATAATAACCTCACAGCCTACTTTAAATAACCTTGTTAAAGATAAACCTGTTCCGTCAATTAAAATCTCGAGAGACGTTCCAGTAAACTTAGTAACAGCAAATACTTTGCAGCCTGATAATGTTGTAATTTCTAAAGAATCTCAAGAAAAAAATGCTTCAGAAACTAAGGCTATAGAAGATAGTGAAAGTAATCAAAGTAAAGAGACTCCGGAATTAACACCAGATCAACAAGCTAAGTTAGAAAGAGATCAAGAAGACAATGACCTTGATAAAATAATACAAGAACTAAGCGTTAAAATTATGGAGTTGAGTTTACAAATTGAACAGCTAAAAAGTAAGGAAGATACTGAATCAGTTAAAGAGCGAAAAGCGTTAGAGATAGAATTAGCTTTAACTAAAGGTCGATTAGAGGCAAAGTTAAAAGAAAAACTAGATACAGCTAAACTGAGTTAAACAGTAATTTAATAATGTTAATTTTTACTTTTATAGAAATTCAAGCTCTTAATTCTGAAAACAGCTTGTCGATTACTAAGCTAGTTTGCTTTTAGATGTCCTATTTGTATACTCAGTTTAGACATGCTTTTATATTGGTTTGGTAATGAAAATATTAATATTTCTAGTCCTTTTTCCAATCATTAGTTTTGCTGAAACATTATCGGTGGCCTTGTATGAAAACCATGATGATTATTATAAATATTCGAGATCATATAAGTTAAGTTGGGATCTTCTTAAATTAGCGACAGAACAAAAAGGCATTACTTTAAAAGCAGAGCCGTATTTATGGCTTAGAGGCTTGAACTCTGTTGAAAGTAATAAGGTAGACGCGCTACTTGGAGTTTCCTTTTCAGAAGACCGAAAAAAAATTGGATATTTCAGTCAACCTTTATCTGTAGATCGAATTAATTTATATTCAAAACAATCAAAGTCTTTAACTTTAGAGCAGTTAATTACAAAAAAAGTATTGGTCGGTGTGACAACTAAATCTATTGGAGAAGAACTTGCTAATAAACTTGGTTTTATGCAGGTTTATCGAAAAAGCAGCTCCTTCAAAGTTTTTGACTTATTAATCAAAGATAAAATTCAATATGCGATATTTTCAGGCTCAGTCGCAAATAAGCATTGTATGATCATGGAACTTGAGGTATTAAATGAAAGTTGCATGACTGCTATGCAACCTTCTTTAGCAACGACAACTATGCATGCACTATACAATCAAACATCGAGAGTAAAAGGTATTGCTAAAGAGATAGCCTCAGCTATAGATAAATTAATTAATAGCGGCAAAGTGAAAGAGCTATTCTTGGAGTCTAATTATAGTGAGCAGGAGTATAAAGATTGGGTTAAACTCAGAGATGACTGGCTTAATCAAAATAATTAATAGTAGGGACCTACTGGTAGTTTGCCAATCTCATTTTCTTAGTATTTAAATAGCTTTTGATTTGAGGTATAAAACAATGTATAAAATGTAATCAAATAATAATTATAATATAGAGACTGTTATGTATCGAACTTTAATAGTATTAAGTGCATTATTTTTATGTTCATGCTCCTCAGTGACTGTTGGTAACGGTCAGAGTAAGGTGATAATTAAGTCAGAAAAGCCTTTATGTAATTTGAAAAAAACAGATGAAAACTGCCGATTAAATACTGACTATGCAAGGCAAAGTTATTATTTATAAATTTTAAAGTGGTAACTATTTTTATAACCACTTCCGTTTCTGGCTAGAATTAAATATTCACTGGGTTATAGTTGCCTTAAGAGTAATTTAATTGAAGCTAACATGTTAAACCCGCCTTTAAATAGTGAGATTTGCCAAAAAGCGAGAATGTCACGAGATCCGCGTTTTGATGGTAAATTTTTTACTGCAGTAAAAACCACAAAAATATATTGCCGCACAATTTGTCCTGTTTCTCCACCGAAAGAAGAAAATGTGATTTACTTTGCTACGGCGATAGAAGCTGCTTCGGCGGGTTTTCGTCCATGTTTACGTTGCCGACCAGATAGCGCGCCGGGATCTCCGGCTTGGAAAGGTGTTAGCACAACGTTAAGTCGCGCTATTAAGCTAATTGATGAAGGTGCATTACAAAACGAGACGCTGCAGGCATTAGCTGAACGTTTAGGTATAAGTGATCGATATTTAAGAGATCTTTTTAATAAACATCTAGGCACTTCTCCTAAATCATATGCTTTATATCAGCAGTGTTTATTTGCAAAACAATTATTACATCAAACAAAGTTGCCGATCACAGAAGTTGCGCTTGCCAGTGGGTTTTCGAGTATTAGGCGTTTTAACGATTGTTTTATATCACAGTTAAATTTGACGCCTTCTCAAATGCGAAAGTCTAGTACCGAAAAATCAAGTGAGCTTGCTCTTAAGTTGTATTATCGCCCACCATACGATAGTAATTTTATGCTTTCCTTTTTTACAAAACGCAGTATTGAAGCGCTTGAATGGGGAGATGACAACTCTTATGGGCGCACCTTTGAGTTCAATGGTACTCAGGGTCGTTTTACTGCTAAACATATCAAAGATAAAAATAGATTTGATGTGATAATTGATTTAAATGATATAAAACACCTTAAAGCGATAGTGAATAATATTAGACGCATTTTAGACTTAGACGTTGATTTGGATTCAGTTGAACAAAACCTTAAAGAGAGTTTTGATGGTCAATTACTTATCAATACAGGTGTGCGATTACCGGGTGTTTGGAGTATGTTTGAAGCTGGTATTAGAGCTGTTTTAGGACAACAAATTTCTGTCGTTGCAGCTAAAAATCTTGTTACGATTTTAGTTGCTAATTTAGGTGTTGCTATAGGCGATAAGTTTTTATTTCCAACACCGCAAGCTATTGCCAATAGTGATTTGAATTTTTTAAAAATACCTGGCTCACGAAAACAAACACTCAACAATTTAGCTAATCACTTTTTAGTGAACAGCGAACCCGAAGCGCCTCATAATTGGTTAAAATTAAAAGGTATCGGGCCTTGGACTACAGATTATGCTTGCATGCGAGGTTTAAGTGATCCTGATATATTTTTAGGTGGTGACTTAGGTGTAAAAAAAGCCATCGGCAATGCAAACTATAAATTTGAGCCAGAGCAAGCCTCACCTTGGGGTAGTTATTTAACTTTTCAATTGTGGAGTCAGTTATAATGTTTACTGATTATATGAATAGCCCTTTAGGCTTAATAGAAATAAAAGCGTCTGATATTGGCATCACTCAGGTTATTTTTTGCGGTGATGATTTAAAAACATCAACGAACAGCAATGAAACAATAGATGCTTGTAAGCTGCAATTAATCGAGTATTTTAATGGCGAAAGAAAAATATTTAATTTACCACTAGATCAGCAAGGCACACAATTTCAAGAATCTATCTGGCACTGTTTAGTGGATATCCCATTTGGCCAAACTATGTCTTATGGTGACATTGCACATAAAATCAATAATCCAAAATCTGTGAGGGCTGTTGGTGGTGCAAATGGTCGTAACCCTATTAGCATTATCGTGCCCTGCCACCGCGTAATAGGTGCTTCAGGTACTTTAACGGGATATGCTGGCGGTATAGAGCGAAAGTTATGGTTACTAAAACACGAAGGCATAGTAGTTAAAAACTCTAAAGGAAATGCCAAGCTGGATATCAATAACGTGCTTAGTTTAAGGCAAGATAAAACGCAGTTTTTGAAATAATGTTTGATTTAGGTTTTATTATTACATAAGCAACTTGATTCGTAGTCTTAACAAATGACATGAAATATATAAAACAATATCAATTAATTAGCATTAGCTATTTATATATCATGCGTAATATTGATATTAAACTAAGCTATTATAAATGAATTCATAATTTATATTTTTTATGAAAAAGCTTTTGTATATTTTAATTCTACTATTTTCAACTTCACTCATTGCAAATGAAAAAATTGTACTGAAACTAAAGTGGTTTCATCAATTTCAGTTTGCAGGTTTTTATGCTGCTAAAGATAAAGGTTTTTATGACGAAGCAGGGTTTGATGTTGAAATTCAAGAGAGAAATATTAAGTCCAGTGTGATAAATGATGTGCTAGCAGGTGATGCAGATTTTGGCATAGCAGATTCTTCTATTGTGATGCAGCGATTAAACGGTATGCCAGTAGTAATTGCTAGTACTATTTTCCAAACGAGTCCTTTAGTCTTTTTATCTTTAAGTGATTCAAATATTACAAGCCCTTATGAGCTAAAGGGGAAGAAAATTATGTTTCAACGTAATTTTGATGATGCCTCTTTACAAGCTTTATTACAAATGTTTGATATTTATCATAATGATTATGAGTTCATTAAACATAACTTTGATGATTGGGCTTTGACTGATGGTACAGCACAAATAATGTCTGCATATCGGTCAGATCAACCTTTTAGATATCAAAAAAAATCAATATCTACAAATATTATTGATCCAGCAAGTTATGGTATTGATTTTTATGGTGATTTAATTTTTACGACTGAAGAGAGAGCTAAAACCGATTTAGATGGCATTAAGAGGTTTGTAGAAGCGACTCATAAAGGCTGGTTGTATGCGTTAGATAATCAACAAGAAATAATAGACCTTATAGCTAATCAATATAATTCTAAATCTTCAATAGATGAAATGATTAAAGAAGCAAAAGTGACTCAGAGTCTAATTAAGCCAAAACTATCTCCTATTGGTCATATATTCCCGCAAAGGTTTCAACGAATAGCACAAATATATCGGAATTTAAAAATGGCGCCACTTGACAGTAATGTAACTGGTTTATTTTTGAGTGATTATGAAAAACCTCCATATGAATTAGATGCTCGTATTTTGTATGTATTATTGTTAATTATGCTGCTTTTTGTTTGTTATTCCATATTTCAAACTCGATTTAACCGGCATTTACAAAAAATAGTATTGCGACAGACCGCAAGATTAGAAAAAAGTAATCAAAAGTTAAAATGTCATAATGAAGTTTTAGAAAAGCAAAAAAAAGAGGTTGAGCAAGCAAAAGAGCTGGCAGAAGAAGCAAATAAACATAAATCTTTGTTTTTAGCCAATATGAGTCATGAGATCAGAACTCCAATGAATGGCGTCTTAGGGACTATTCAGTTATTACAAGAAATGCCACAATCAGAAGCCGCAAGTGACTTACTTAACAAAGCAATGTTTTCTTCAAAGACTTTGCTTACGATCATTAATGATATTTTAGATTTTTCAAAGATAGAAGCCGGGAAATTAGCATTAGAGCCCGTTGAATTTAATTTAGATCATCTAATCGACTCTGTTTATGCATCCTTAAAAATAGAAGCTGTCAATAAAACCATCGTGTTCAAATTAATAAAAGGTGCCAATTATCACAATGGTTGGTTTGGCGATGATATTAGGGTAAAACAGGTTTTATTAAACATAAGCGCTAATGCAGTGAAGTTTACAGAGCATGGTGAAGTGATTATTACTGTAGATACTAATGAACAAAATAAGCTTGTTTTCAATATTAAAGATACTGGAATAGGCATGTCTGAAGATGCCATTTTATGTTTATTTGAACGATTTGAACAAGCTGATAATTCTACTACCCGAAAATATGGTGGTACGGGGTTGGGGATGGCTATTTCTAATAGTTTAGTGGAGTTAATGGATGGCGAAATTGAAGTCGATAGCGAAATCGATAAAGGCACTGTTTTTACAATTACTTTACCTTTAAAAAAAATAAAACTATCCAAAGCGCATAATGATAACTTATTAATCGAGACGCCTTTATTAAAAGAGCACTGTATTTTATTAGCTGAAGATAATGAAATTAATAAAGTGATATTTAAAAAAATGATGGATAAAACTCAAGCTAAGATAGTGATTGTTAGCAACGGGTTAGAAGCTGTAAAAGAGATGGAAAAAACGCGTTACAGCATGGTATTTATGGATATTCAAATGCCAATAATGGATGGAGTAGACGCATGTAAAATCATTAAATCTCAATATCCAAAGACTCCTATCATTGCGTTAACTGCCAATGTAATGAAAAATGAAATAATGCACTATATGCAAAATGGTTTTACACAACATTTGGGCAAGCCAATCAATATGGAAGCGCTTTATCAATGTTGTCGGCGTTATTTAAAGTAATATTAAAACATAAATTTATTTTATATGATGTTTAGACAAGTTTAATACCTCTTTAGATTGCTCTTTTAATTGAATTTTACACTGGCTATACAGCCTTGTGTTTCATTATTTTCTAACGAAAACTGCCATCCATACTTATTGCAAATATCCTTAACTATGGTTAAACCTATGCCAAAACCTTCGTATCCTCTAGGTTTATTATCTAGCCCTATCCCCGTATCAATCACATTAAGTTGGTTTGTATCTATAAATAGGCTTACAGTGCCTTGATAAGTACAATTAATAGCGTTGATCAGTAAATTTTTAAGTACCGCGTTAAATAATGTTGAATGTGCCTGGATTTTAACATTATGTTGCAATTGTAATGAAAACTGCGTTTGATTTGCTTCTAATAAGTGGTTAAGTTCAGCCACTTGATTAATAATATAATCTTCATCTATTAAAAATGCTTCGGCCGCTAATTCATCGTTTCTCGCTAATAATAAAAATGTATTTGTCAGTTGCTCCATTTCATCAACCGCTGTTTTAATTCTTGATGATTGCTTTTCTACTGCAGGCAGTTTTTGACGTTTTAGAATACTTAATGTGCCTTTAATTACGGTCATTGGAGTACGTAATTCGTGACTGACATAACGTGTAAATGCTTGCTCTCTGGCTATTGATTGACTTATTTTAATACGATATTCATTAATAGCATTTCGGATCTGCTCTAATTCTTTTGAGGAAGTGCCAGTTACTTTTAGCTCAGAAAAATCAGTTATGCACTCTTGTTGTAATTGCGTCGCTAATTGCACAAAAGGTGAGCTTATGCGTCTAGCAAGTTTATTAATAAAACCCGCTGAAATAATAAATAAAATTAAACCCGTTATAAATACCGCCCCTTCGAGTAAAATAAACATGCCATCACTCCACTCAATAGCATCAATATTTTCAACTGCAAATACATTTATTTTTCCTTTGGGACTGCTTATTTGTTTGCCAAATACAGCAAATTCACTTTCATCTTCAAAATGATAACTTTGTATTCCAGTCCAATTAGTTGTAATTCTTCTTTGTATCTGAAGTGGTAAATGCTCAAAGTTGTCATAAATAGTTAAAAGCGGATCTATTACTATAGTACCAGTTTTGCCTTGTTCATAATGATTGAAATGATGAGGTGCCGTGATCACTAATCTATGCATACTATTTTTATTTTCAGTCACTAAAATAGTAGCTTTGAACATTAGTGCGTAACATATAAGTAAAGTGGCAGCACCGAGCAAATATACTCGAGAGATTTTTTTACTTATAGGTAAATATGGCATTGTTATTCCTCTAGTTTATAACCTGTTTTAGGCACTGTTTTTAATATTTCATTCTCAAAGGGTTTATCTAATTTACTACGAAGCTGGTAAATATGTTTTCTAAGGATATCTTGGTCTGGTTGCTCATCAGGCCATAGCAAGTGTTCAATTTCTTCTCTGGTCGCAACAACTGGATGTTTTTCCATCAGTAATTTTAAAACCTTAAAATTACTTGGGTTTAACTTTATATTTTGACCTGAACGTATTACTTGATGCGAAGATAAATCCATTGTTAAATCGCCAACTGTTAAAGATGTTTTAAACCCTGAGCCTTTTGTACGGCGAATAATAGCTTCAATTCGAGCTTCTAACAGCTCTAAGTCAAAAGGTTTAACCACATAGTCATCAGCGCCTGTTTTTAACCCTGTGAGCATATCTTGGTTTGTATCTCGGGCTGTGAGCATTATGATTGGTGTATCATTACCTAATGCCCTTAACTCCTTACAGACGCTTATGCCATCCATCCCTGGCAGCATAATATCTAAAATAATACAATCGTAGCGGTTTTCTTGCGCGAGTTGAAAGCCTAAACTGCCCGTCGGTGCATAATCAAGAACATATTCAACGCCTTCAAATTGTGCACCTTCAAAGTAGTCATAAACGACTTCTGCAACTGCTTTACTATCCTCTACTAATAATATTTTCACTTAAAACCTCTACTTTGCTAAACACCTTAAAAGCAGGCGTTTCTTTGTTTGTTGCGTTATATCACATAGAGTCTCTAATTGTGGTTTTAGTTCAGCAAAATCTTGATGTTTTATTGCTAAGTAGAACTTTTTTTCGATTTTAAGCATATCTTGTAATTTAGTTTTATCATTGAGTAATTGTGCTTGACCTTTTGAATAAAATTGCGCTGAAAAAGGCCTTTTTTGCCAATAATATAATGCTGAATTTTGGTATCGAGTTAGGTTGTCACCTAATAGCGCTGATTCTGCTGTTTTACTTGTGTAACTATTTGAAACAGCGAATAAAGCAATCGCAACTATGACTAAAGAAAGCCAAGCTGAAACTAACATTTTTTTACCAAGCTTAATATTATTAGCACATAAAATTGCCATAGCAGCAAAGCCTGGGAGCACATAGGCTGCTAATATATTTCCGGCTAACGTGAAAAGCAACATAGGTGAAATCATCCAAATTAATAAATAACTATTAATATTAGTTTTTCCTGTTGTATTTTCTTTTTTTGAGAATAGGTATTGATAAGCTTTATGAGTCAAAATAAATGACCAAGGAAAAGCCATGGCTAGCCAAAATAGCCATATGGTGCCTTTAGCTTCTTTGTGTGCACTACCGTATAAATCACCTTGCCATCCTGATACTAAAAATCGTTGTATATGCTCTCCCCATAAAAAATACTCTAAAAATCCTGGTGTTTTCATTTCGGCCAAAATATACCAAGGTAAAGAAAAAGCTAAAAATAAAGTGATCCCACTAAGCCAAGGCAGTGCTTTTAAGGCTTGTATAAAACACTTCTGCCAGATAATCCAGATCACTAAAGGTATACCAACAATAACCACTGCCACAGGGCCTTTTGCTAACATACCTATGGCTAAAGCAATGAAAAATAAGTTACCGTAAAATGCTTTTTCACCATATTTAAATGCTTGCCAATAGCTACTCATAGCTAAGGTGATAGAAAGCGTTAATACTGCATCTGTCATAACCATACCAGTCGCAATTACAAAACCTATACTACTTATTAGCACTAAACACGCCGCTATGGCTTTTTCTTTACCTAACGCTTTATTAGTAAGTTGAAAAACTAAAGCTAAGGTAAGTAAACCACATAAAAAATGTGGGAGTCGCGCGCTAAATTCTGATACGCCAAATACCGTAAAACTGATCACGCTTAACCATGCATAAAGTGGAGGTTTGCCCCAAAAAGGGATATTGTAGTCAAATTGTGGGGTGATCCAATCTCGCGTTTCAAGCATGATACGGGCAATTTCTCCATATCTGGCTTCTGTTGTATCGTATAAGGGGTATGCTCCTAGGGATGCGAGTCTAAAGGCAATAAAGGCTATAATTAAGGCGATGGCAGATTTAGCAAATATGCTTAAGGACTTAACCATGATCTGCCTCCTGATGTTTTGCTTTAGTGCTATGGCTATCCATTACTAAATAAACTGGTCGTCCTTTTGACTCTACAAAAATGCGCCCAACATATTCGCCTAATACGCCAATCGCAATAAGTTGTACTCCGCCTAACCATAACTGCACTATCATCATTGATGGGTAGCCAGCAACGGGGTCACCTAAAATTAAAGTTTTAAACATAACAAATACACTATATAAAAACGCACCCATTGAGATGCTAGCACCTAACCAAGTGGCTATTTTGAGTGGTTTAACGCTAAATGATGTAATGCCAGATAAACCCAGCTTCACTAATTGAAGAAATGACCATTTGGTTTCACCAGCAACACGTTCTGGGCGTTCAAATTCAAGGTTAGTTTGTTTAAAACCAGGCCAAGCCATAATGCCTTTCATATAGCGATTACGTTCAGGCAATTTTTTTATATGATCTATAACACGGCGGCTTAGCAATCTAAAATCACCCACATCTTTTTCAATGGGCACATCTGAAAGGGCTGCAAGTAAACGATAATAAATATGTGCTGATGCTGTTTTAAAACGAGACTCGCCTAAACGCTCTGTACGTTTCATATTAACGACATCAAAACCTTCACGCCATTTAGCTAACATTTGAGGTATAAGAGATGGTGGGTCTTGCAAATCGGCATCAAGTAAAATAACTGATTCACCCTTTACCAAATCAAGCCCTGCTGTCATAGCGGCTTCTTTGCCAAAATTTCGGCTCAAATTTATGCGTTCTATATTAACTATATCAGATTTCAAAGACTCTAGAAGTGACCAACTATCATCGGTGCTGCCATCATTTACATACAGTAGCTCAATATTCTCATCTGGCAGACTTGCGGCGACTTTACATACTTCATGATGAAAAGTTGTCAGCATTTCAGATTCATTATAAATAGGCACTAAAATACTTAAAGTGATGTTTTTTATAAGGCTTCTTTTTTGAAATAACTGTTTAGGTGCACTAATTAATTGCATTGTCATTCTCATGTATTAATTCAATATGGCTAAGATACACAAGGTAAGGTCTATAAAATGTCATCAATAAAAGTGACATTTTATAGACACCAGTTAGAG
This sequence comes from Pseudoalteromonas sp. C2R02, assembly GCF_018860845.1. Lineage (NCBI taxonomy): Bacteria > Pseudomonadati > Pseudomonadota > Gammaproteobacteria > Alteromonadales > Pseudoalteromonadaceae > Pseudoalteromonas > Pseudoalteromonas sp. C2R02. The sequence continues at coordinate 54,500 of NZ_JAHKQC010000052.1, forward strand.
CATACTTATTTCTAACAAGATAGAGGTTCAGTATGTTTGAGTTTTTGCGTTTTGCAGCTGTAGGAATAATGGGTTTTATTGCTGATACAAGTAGTTTTTATATATTATTGAATGTGTTTGATTTTGTTGTATTTGATGCCAGATCAATGGCTTTTACTATTGCAGTATTGGTGACTTGGCTTGGTAATAGCTTAATCACTTTTAAGAATGCTAATAAAGAAAAAACATCTATACAAGTTCTCAAATACATTTTGGTTGCCTTGACCGCGGGAGCGGTAAACTTATTTATTTTTAATAGTTTGATTTTATGGGGAATACAAACAGAGATCTCGTTTGTATTAGGAGTATTAATTGGCATGATAATTAATTATTTAGGTGTAAAGTTTGGCGTATTTAAATCGACGCAATAGTACTTGATAATATTAGTGTAGAAATTAGAGACTTTTCACGTTTTAAATAAAACAATCGTAAATAAAAGCTGAATATAGACAGATAAAGGCTTAAAATAGTCATATTAGGACTGATGTTGTTCAGTTTGTTGTTATAGGAACCCATAAATGGCCAGTAAGATCACCTACAAATATAAGAATGTCGCAAAAGAAATCAGTTTTGCATATGACAAATTTCATAATATGCATGAAGCCGTTGCTGCTGAAGAAGGCATAGATTTAACACATTATTTGAAAATGGTGCAAGCAATTGAAATGACCTCAAAAGGCTCTTCAGCAGTGAGAAATTACCGCGATGCAGAATTCATTAAAATGGGCTTTAGTGATCTGTATTTCATTAAAGGCGACCCAAAAGCAGAATAAACACTAAAAAGGGGTCGGAGTTAATTAATACCAATTGCAATAAATATGTGTTCAATCTAAATGGTCTAAATATATAATAGCTGCGTTGCTTTCAATCTCAGTAGCCTGCTATTGCTCAATCAAGTGCCTTGCTCTTGAAAATTTATCCTAATTTATATTTGATTACTTACTTAATAGAATTGGTATAACTATTTTTGCAGTAATTTAATGATTCTGGCCTCAAGCTACGCTAAATTACATGTTAAATCCCCCTATATATTTGTAAGATATATCTCAAATTCACCTTAGCTAGATGCCTGTTAATGATATAAATATTCTCATCGAAAATTCTTATGCACTTAAATTAATTGAATTTTTTATTGAAAAATGCATTGTTACATTTTTATTGCGATAAAATAGGTACTTTTAAAATCTATGGTCTATTCTAAAATCTAGTTAATTAATTTGGTTTTCAAGGAAGAGAGCGATGGAATTTAATCAGCAAGATGTATTTTTAGGGCAGTCAAAGTCTTCGTCAGAAAAAATAACACAGTACCAAGCATGTTTGGATGAGTTTTCTACTTTAGGTTATGATGATCCTTACCTACAAGAAATTAGGTTAGAAATGTCTATTATGCTAAAAAGACAGGCTGTTGAATAGTTCCAACAGCAAATTTTTAATGTCCTAAGTTATTCGTATGTGCATAAATACGCTGTATCGTTTTTCACTGTTACCTTGAATTCTTGATTTGCTAAAATAATAAATGACTCGCCGGTTTTAAAAATACTCTGCTCGACTTCACCTGGTAAGGTTACAATTAATTGGCCGCTGACTATTGTCATTACTTCTTTTTGAGAAGTACCAAAGCATAATCCCCTGCTGCCATCACGCCTACTGTCGAATTTAGCTTATCGCCCTTAAAAGCAATAGATTTAACTTTGCCTTCAAAATATTCATTTACATCAAACATACTCATTCCCAAGTTTATTTTTCATCAAAATATGACTGGAAGATTAAGTGAAATGCATTAAAGGATAAAGTGAATAATTTTAAATTAGTTAGTGAAATATAGAGATATTTGTTAATTAAAAATTTAATTCACTCCGACCCCTTTTTCAGCTTTACGAAATAGTGACATTCTGCGAGTATGAATTGTGACTACCAAAAACATGAATATACAAATGAACTTAAGAGTTAGCCTCATTAATTTTTAGTACAAAGGATAAGTATCATGTCAACAGAACAACCGCCATATGCCCAATTTCCGGGTTCAGTAATAGCTCAACCTCCTTGTAGAATGATAAATGCCAATATGTATGGCTTTTTTATTAAGGGTGATTTAAATAAAATTCAAACCTACTTAGATGAAACTGTAGGTTTAGTACCTGGTTATACTTTTAAAGCAATCAGTCAATATTGCATGTTAACTTTCACTGATATTGAAAATATTAAACCCACCACTGAACCTTGGGCGAGCCAAGGTTATTTTCAAGAAACAGATGTCATAATCTGGTTGCCTGTTGCAAAAATGCAGGGCGATAAAGTAAATCATATTTATTGGTATCCCGCTTTTATTTGTGTCAATAATGTTTATGCACTCATAAATGGGCGTGAAACATGGGGATTTAATAAATACTTGTGTGATTATAAAATGCCAGATATTGGTGGTAGTCCAGACTTTTTTTCAATGACGGTGGATGCCTTTAAAACATTTTCACCAGATACCAAAATGTCTCCTTGCGAGTTATTTAATGTAAAAATGGTGGCACAAGATACCGAAAGCCCCATTGAAAATTTTGTTGATTTAATTGAAGAAGGTATGTCTTTATTAGAAAATGAAATTGATTTTTTTGATTTGGATTTTTCAGTCTATAAACAACTATTAAGTGGATTTATTAATCCGCAAATTGATCAGCTATTATTTAAACAACTGCCTGATGGCTCTGCAACAAATGCAGTGTATCAAGATGTATTGCACTCCCCTTCTGTCATTAAAAAGTTTCATACTGGAAAACTTTATTTCCATGAATTTGAATTTACGTTAAATCAAGTAGATATGTTTCCACTATCGGACATGTTTGGTATAGAGGTGGGAAGCCAAAGGCCTTTATTACCTTTTAATATTCTATTCGATTTTAACCAAGAAGCGGCGATGAGCCTTTAAAGTAAAGGATTATAAAATGACACAAGAAAAAATAGCGATTTTAGGCGGTGGTGTATCGGCCATGACAGCTGCATTTTATTTAACTCAGAAAGAAAATTGGCAAGATAAATACGATATTACTGTTTATCAAATGGGATGGCGTATAGGTGGTAAGGGCGCAAGTGGTCGAAATGTTGATTATGCGCAAAGAATTGAAGAGCATGGCTTACATATATGGTTTGGTTTTTACGATAATGCATTTAGCACAATTCAAAAGGCCTATGGCGCATTAAATCGCCCAAATGGTGCCCCTCTGCAAACTTGGCAAGATGCGTTTAAACAGCATAGCTCAATTGTGTTGCAAGAATACATCGAAGATAAATGGCAAACTTGGCCAATAGAGTTCCCCACGAATGATTTAGTGCCTGGTCAAATTGATGATGAACTGGATATCTGGGATTTATTTCGCACTGCTTATATGTGGATCAAACATTTTGTATCTGAGTTACGCAATGAAGCAGCAGAGCATAAATTATCAGAAAAAGATGACGATGATGATGAGTCTTGGCTTGAAAGAATGGCTAATTTTATATCGGTAGAAAGCCAAGAGCTTGTGGATGATGTAAAAGATTCACTTGAACATTTAGAAACTTTTTTAAAACAGTTACCAACAAAATTACAAGATAGAAATTCAGACGATCATAACGCAATTAAATTTTTACTAAAAAGGTTAAGACGTTGGATCATATCAGAGTTTTATGAACTTTTAGATGAAAACGATAAAATCAGACGTTTATTTATATCTGCTGATTTAGGGTTAACAATATTGATTGGCATGATTGAAGACGATGTTTTTAAACATGGTTTTAATGTCATCAATAATTCGGATTACAAACAATGGTTACGTGAACACGGCGCTAATGAAAAATATACCGTAAATTCAGCACCTGTAAGAGGTTTTTACGATTTAGTTTTTGCATATGAAGATGGTAATTATGATAAACCTAACATTGAAGCGGGCACTATAATACGCTGCATGATGCGCATTGCACTCAATTATAAAGGTGCCATTATGTGGAAAATGCAAGCAGGTATGGGTGATACCATTTTCACACCATTTTATCAGGCGCTGCAAGATAGAGGCGTTAAATTTGAATACTTTAATAAAGTAGAAAGCATTACAGCTCAAGGTAATACTGTTGATACCATACAGATCACCCAACAAGTTGCTTTAAAAGAGGGCGTTACTGATTATAACCCTTTAGTTAACGTGCCAGTTAAAGGTTATGAATTAGAATTAGCATGTTGGCCAGATAGACCTAACTACAATCAAATTAATGATGAACAAGCTGATTTACTACAACAAAACAATATTAATTTAGAATCTTTTTGGACTAATTGGCCTCAAGTTTATAAAACACATTTTGGCCAAGACTTACCACAAAAAACACTTAAAAATGGCATTGATTTTGATAAGATTATTTTTGGTATCTCGGTAGGTTCTTTACCATTTATTTGCGCTGACTTATTAGATAAAAGCCCCGGTTTAAAAACCATGAGTGATAAAGTGAAAACTGTGGTTACTCAGGCCTATCAGGTATGGAATGATAAAACATTAGATGAATTAGGTTGGCAATATACCCCTGATAATGGTGAAGAACCAGTTTTGAGTGGTTTTGTTGAACCCTTTGATACTTGGGCTTCAATGGATCAGTTACTTGATAAAGAAACTTGGCCGACTTCACTTGAACCTAAAAATGTTGCTTATTTTTGCAGTGTGATGCCAGTGAATAATTTCCCTCCAAAAACGGAACATGAGTTTGCTGTTCAATGTAAGTTGGAAGTTAAAAATAATGCAATTGGTAATTTAAAAAACTCAATTTATAACCTTTGGACTGACGTGGCCCAACCTGGCGAGTTTGATTGGTCAATTTTGATCGACCCTGATAATCAAGTGGGTGAAAATAGATTTAATAGCCAATTCTGGCGCGCGAATATCGATCCATCTGAGCGTTATGTGATGTCAGTTGTTGATAGTAGTCAATATCGATTAGCAACAGATAAAACAGGCTTTAATAACTTTTATATAACAGGTGATTGGATCCAAACAGGATTAAATGCCGGATGTGTGGAGGCTGCTACGATGGCAGGTATGCAAACATCAAGATCTATTTGTGGTTATCCTGAACATATTTCTGGCGAAAAAGACTTTTAAGTCTATATTTATTGTGTAAGGCTTTTAAAGCCTTACACATTAGTTATATAGGCATCTTAGAGATTTAAGATGAAATAAGCATATGATTGTAATATCCTCAAACTTGTATATTAATAGGAAAAGGGTATAGTCCAGTCATTTTTATTTAGGCGAGGGATCCCGTGAAAAAAACTTCTCTTATTATTTTTTCTTCTTCCTTTTTATTTCCACAAGCTTTTGCTGATGATCGCGATAAAGATATGGAAATTATCGAGGTAAAGGCACAAAAACGCCCGCAAAATATTAATGATGTTGCTATTTCAATTACAATCCTCGATGGTAAATCTCTTTCAGATCAAAATATAAAAGATACCACTGCTTTATCTGGCCAAGTTGCTAATTTTAAAATCACCCAAAATGCAGCCGAAGGGACACCACCTGCCATTAATATCCGTGGGGTAGGTAGCATGGATTACAATACGTCAACCACATCACCTGTGGGGGTTTATGTCGATAACGTTGCAGGTGGTTCAGCAAATTCTCAATTAGTGAATTTATATGATATTGAGTCTATTGAAATTCTAAAAGGCCCTCAAGGGACTTTATTTGGCCGTAATACAACCGGTGGCGCTGTATTAATTAATACTAAACGACCTGAAAGTGACTTTTCGGGTTACATGTCGTTAGGCTTAGCCCAAAGAGACCATATTAAATTTGAAGGCGCGGTTAATTTACCCATTAGCGAAAATGTATATACGCGTCTAGCGGTTAATCATCAAGAATATGACTACTCAATCACTAATTTATATGAGGGCGCACCAGAGGCTAAAATGCAGCAAACTCATGGCAGATTGTCTGTTTTAGCCAATTTTGACAAACTAGAAGTCTTTGGCAAAATACATGTCGAAAAATGGGATGGCGCAGTGCAACCTGTTGGCAATATCGGCGTGTATAAACAATTGGGCCCTACCCCTACACTCTGTACGCCAAGTGAAGCAGGCTCATCTCAATGTACCGATTCATTTGGTTTTAACGATGGCTCAAATGACTTTTATGATGTATCAGTTAATAATGATATTAATAATAATAGCCCGCATAAAACAGATAGCTGGGGTGCAGATGTTAATCTGAATTATCAATTAACTGATAATAGCTATGTGGTGAGTATCAGTAGTTTTAATACACTTGACCGTATTCATTTTTTTAATAGTGATGGTAGTCCAGCATCATTAGCAGAAGGAGGTCAAAATGTTTATACGGATGTTTATTCTCAGGAATTACGTTATCACTTAGAATTAGATAAAGCATATATTATTGCTGGCGGCTTTTATTTAGATGAGTCACTAACGCAAGATAATTTTTTAGATTTATTTAGGGGTTGGCGCGCTGTTGAAACACTTTTTAGCAATGCTGCTACCTTCTTTTACGATAATGAAATTAATACCCAAGTATCAGCTGTTTTTGCCCATATAGATTATGACTTTAACGATCAAACCACCCTATCAACAGGACTGAGATACACGGAAGAAAAAATTGATTATCGGGCCGTTGGCACCATTAATGTGCCATTATCCCTAGACGATCAAATGGGGTTCACTGTCCCTGGCTGGAATGAACTGGGTAAGGTAAAAGATGATAATATATCAGGTAAAATATCCATTAATCATAAATTTAATTCAAATTTAACTGCATTTATGAGCTATTCTCGTGGCTATAAAAGTGGCGGTTATAATGGCGCGATTATCACTTCTCAAGAAGAGGCTCAGCGTAATGACTATGGCGCTGAAACATTAGATGCTATTGAGCTTGGATCAAGAATTCATTGGGATGAAGATAATGCTTATCTTTATTTAGCAGCCTTTAATTATGATTACCAAGATCAGCAAGTTTTTATGAATCAAGCTGCTATTTCACCAAATGCGCCGCCTATTCAGTTATTAGATAACGTGGGTGAATCCAACCTATATGGAGCAGAAGCGGAACTTAAGTGGCAATTAACGTCGCAGTTTAACATTCAGCTGGGCATAGGTTATTTACCAGAGGCCAACCTAGAACAGTTTGTGAATGCTAAGGGTGAAACCATTCGTGATAATCGTCTGCCTTTTACTTCTAAGTGGAACGTGAATGGTTTTATTGATTATGTTTTGCCTGTGAATGAGGGGGAAGTGATTTTTCAGCTTAATTTTGATCATCAATCAGACTTTTATTTTGATCAAAACCAAAATCCTTATGCTTCTCAGGATGACTATACCCTATTTAATGCGCGTATCGCCTATGAAATGGATGATTGGAGTGTAGCTGCATGGGGGAAGAATATAACTAATGAAGAATATAGTAATTTAAAATTTGATTTGGTTGGCTTATTAGGCATGTTGCAAGACTTTAAAGGTGAATCTCGTCAACTTGGTGTTGATATTAGTTATTCTTTTTAATTGTTTATATTGAGTTTTAAATGCTTTAGCTTGTATATTAGATGCTGTTTGCAACTATTTCTATGGAATTTAAGTTTTTGGGTAAATTATTTAATTATATAGCGGTCATATCATGTTTTTTTTATGTTTTTGCAAATACTGCTTTTGCAAACGAACGACTGCTACCTACACTTTCATTAAGTGGTATTTCAAACAAAGATATTAGTAAACAGGTCTCTTATTATAAATTTGATGGCGGTCAGCTACCCGCTACAGAAAATCAAATCCCCTTATGGTTAACCTCTCTCAAAACGCATGACTCAACAAATATTTTTGGAGATAGATATATCGCTGTTTTTTCAGTTGAAAATAATACCAAAAATACTGATTGGTTTATTTACCCCTATGGTTCTGTAGTCGAAAACATCGAAATTCACGCTTATCAAAATCAACGACATACAAAGGATACAACGGGGTATAACCACAATAACAAATTAAATTTTCACTATGGTAATAAAGTTTTAATTGCCCCTAATAGTATGAGTACCGTTATTGTGTTATTCCAAAGCGATTTTTTCTTTGCACCCATTAAACTGATTATTTCCCCTGAAGCACAAGCAAAATCATCAATGGAATTAGAGAATATTATTTTATTATTATGTTTAGGGGTTGCTTTAGCATTAAGCATATATAACTTATTTATTTTTATTGGCAGTGGTGAGCGCATGTATTTATTTTATGCACTTGCTACATTTTGTTATATGTGGGGCTGGGTTCATGTATTTGGTGTTTTAGAGCTAATAACGCAAAATACCTATCCTGGTTTGTTAATGCCGCCATTTTTACTTGGTGCATTATGTACAGCATATTTTGCAATCGACTTTTTAAACTTAAAAGGCAATTATCCTAAGCTCACATTCACTCTATACGGTATCGCTCTTTTTTCATTATTGTCTACACCATTTGCCTTTTTTAATCCGAGTTTAGGTTTATTGTTAGCATCTGTGGGAACAGGCTTAATTTTAACGATAGGACTCATTGCGGGCATTATTTGTTGGCGAAATGGCTATGGTCCCGCTAAATATTTTGTATTTGCATTTTTAGCTATGGTTATTCCAAATATGGTTGGCAATATGATTAACCTTGGGCTTTTATCTGGGGTTAATCTCAATATTTATTTACTTGGTTTAATGGGCAATACCCTTGATAGCTTATTACTGGCATTTGCATTAGCTGAAAAAGTAAAAATGACAAATGCTGACAATGTAGACTTAACACAAAACTTAGAGAAAAAAGTATTACAACGTACCCAAGAATTAAAAAAAGCCACTGAAAAAGCAGAAAAAGCGACCAATGCAAAATCAGACTTTTTAGCTAAAATGAGTCATGAAATAAGAACTCCGATGAACGCGGTGATAGGATTAAGTAGGCTGACATTAAAAACAACTTTAGATACAAAACAAAAAGATTATGTTGATAAAATACTGGATTCAGGTGAATCATTATTAGGCTTAATTAATGATATTTTAGATTTTTCTAAAATCGAAGCCGGAAAGTTAACCATAGAAAATAAACCATTTGAAGTGCATAAATTGTTAAGGCGATCAGTCAATCTAAGTGCCATAAATGCGCATGCAAAAGGGTTAGAGTTAATCACTGATATAGACCCTAATATCCCTTCTGTCATGATAGGTGATCCGTTAAGGCTTCAGCAAATTATCGTGAATTTAGTCAATAATGCGGTGAAATTCACGCAAACAGGTGCGGTTTGCATCAAAATGGAACTTAAATATGAGTTTGATTCAAAAATAACATTATTATGCTCTGTGATAGATACAGGTATTGGCATGGATCAAGCGCAACAAAGCCGCATGTTTCAGACCTTTTCACAAGCTGATGAATCTATCACTCGAAAATATGGCGGTACAGGTTTAGGTTTGGCGATTTGTAAGCAGTTATGTGAGTTAATGGGTGGTGAAATAGGTTTGCAAAGTGAGCTTGGAGATGGCTCAACTTTTTATTTTACCGTCGAAGTTCAAAAGTGTGAACAAAAATCAGTAATACAAACCATTGATAAAACCGCTGTTGCAAAATTAAAAGTATTAGTTGTAGATGATATGAGTTTAGCACGAACAGTAATTATAGAACTGCTAGCCAAATTAGGAATACAAGCTGATCAGGTTGATAATGGTTTAGATGCCATAAAATTAGTTGAAGAAAAAATAAAACTTAATAAACCCTACGATTTGGTATTTATGGATTGGCGAATGCCACAAATGGATGGCATTGAAACAGCACGATTAATTCATGAAAATAGTGAAGGTAAACTACCACATATATTAATGGTATCGGCTTATGATAAAGAAGAAGTTAATACTCAGTTAGATGGTACTATTATTAAACAGTTTATAGAGAAACCAATAAATCAATCATCGCTCGTTGATGCAATCACCAATGTTGTGATTAGTGATGAAGTGGATTATGTTGATAGCAATTGCGAATCGGAGTTTATTCCAAATTTTTCTTCATCACATATATTATTAGTTGAAGATAATGCGATTAACCGTCAGGTTGCGCTAGGGTTTTTAAGCGATACTCAGGTTGAGGTCGATATCGCTGAAAATGGGCGCATTGCATTAGAAAAGCTGGCTTTATGCGAATATGATTTAGTCCTTATGGATATTCAAATGCCTGAAATGGATGGGCTTACTGCGATGGGGGAAATCAAAAAGAACCCTAAACTTGCAGACTTACCTGTTATAGCAATGACAGCACACGCGATGCCTGCTGATGTAGTTAGAAGTAAACAAGCGGGTATGTTATCGCATATCAGCAAACCGATTGACCCTGATAATCTATTTAATACTTTAGCCAATTATTTAGATGTAGTAGATGTGTCCTCAGCTAGTCAAGCACCTTGTATTGATGATTTTGAAAATACGTCTGACAGTCAAAATGCCACTTTAAAAAGGTTAAACCTCATAAGCGCAATTGATTTACATCAAGCCATTAATAATATGAATGGACGCATTGAGCTATATTTAAGTTTAATAAAAGATTTTATTAAAGATCAGCATGGCAGTACTGAACATTTAGATGATTTATTTAATAGTAAAAAATTGAATGAAATTTACTTAGTTGTCCATTCATTAAAATCGAACTCTGCATATTTAGGTGCATATGAGCTATCACAAGCGTGTGAAAGATTAGAAACATCTTTAGGAAAAGGCATATGGGAGCCTGACTATTTAGCTATTGTGAAACATCAACTATCAGATTTATTAAAAGAAATATCAAATGTTTTTGATGAGCCGATTGTAACAAGCGATGTTTTTTCAGTTGATAAATTAAAGCAAGAATTAGAGAAAACGGTCGTTTTACTACGCGCTTCAGACTTTAATGTTGAAGCACAATTATTTAACTTAAAAGCATTTTGTAAAAGTACAGATTATGAGCAAGATATTATTAATATTATTGAGTATGTTGATGATATTGAATTTGAAAATGCAACGCAAACAACACTAGAATTAATAACCCAGCTTGATGTGGTGTTTAATGAATAATAAACAAAAAGTATTGATCATTGATGATGAGAAAACTAATCTTAAAATATTAAGTGGCATACTTAAAGGTGAGGTGGAAGTCATTTTGGCAAAAGACGGTGAAACCGGTTTTTGCAAGGCTAAAGAATTATTACCAGATTTGATTTTACTCGATGTGATCATGCCTAAATTAACTGGTTTTGAGGTCATTGAAAAATTAAAAAATGAAGCCTCAACAAGTAATATTCCCGTTATTTTTGTTACTGGTCAATTAGATGTCCAACAAGAAGAAAAAGGACTGGAGTTAGGTGCCTGCGATTATATTCAAAAACCATTTCATGTAGAGATATTAAAAGCCAGAGTAAGGTTACATTTACGCATGGCAAAACAGCGAGATTTATTAGAGAAACTGGCAAATATAGACCCATTAACCTCAGTTGCAAACAGACGTTTATATGATCAAACTTTTGATTCATTATGGGGTAAGGCGATTAAACAGCGACAGATTTTTTCTTTAGTTGTGATCGATATTGATGATTTCAAAAAATATAATGATTTTTTTGGCCATGCAGCAGGTGATCGTGCCTTGGAAAAAGTGGCTACAGCAATCGCTGAAAACTTATCAAGTTCAAATGATTTTTTAGCACGCTATGGTGGGGAAGAATTTGTCGCTTTATTACCAAATACATTAGCATGTGACGCAATTAAAAACATGAATATATGTTTAGAAGCGGTTGCAAATTTAAAAATTAATCATGACCCCTCAGCAGAGCATGAATTTTTAACGGTAAGTTTAGGTGGCGTAAGTTATTTACCAATCGTTGAAAGTTGTCAGGATACCTTGTTTAAAATTGCTGACGATATGTTATTTAAAGCAAAAGTAAATGGTAAGAATCAAGTCGTTTGGCAAGATAGCGTAAAGGGAAGCTAATTTCATGGAATGTATATTATAAAATGACTAAAGCTAAAATTTTACTTGTAGATGATGAAAAAGCAAATTTGAAAGTTTTAAGCGCCCTTTTAAAAAATGACGCTAAAATCAGCATGGCTGTTAGCGGCCAACAAGCCATAGATAAAAGCCTTGCTTTAAAGCCAGACCTGATTTTACTTGATGTTATGATGCCGAAAATGGATGGTTTTGAAACCATTAAAAAACTGAAATCTATTCCTGCAACATCTCAGATCCCTGTTATTTTTATCACGGGATTAAACTCATCAGAAAAAGAAAAATTAGGGCTTACATTAGGCGCTGTTGATTATATTTATAAGCCGTTTAATTCTGAAGTTGTAAAAGCGCGTGTTGCAACACAATTAGAAATTATAAGACAAAGAAAAGAATTGCAGAAATTGTCTCAAGAACTAGCCCATGCCAGTGAAATTAAAAGCCGATTTTTGGCTAATATGAGTCATGAAATCCGTACACCTTTAACGGCTGTTATAGGGTATGCTGAATCTATTTTGGCGGGTGAAATTGATGCACAAGAGCAATTTAATGCGATTTCAATTATAAATAATAGTGGTAAGCATTTATTATCACTTTTAAATGATATTTTGGATATATCAAAAGTAGAAGCAGATAAATTAGATGTTGAACTATTACCTACTGAGTTATTTAAACTTATAGAAGAAGTAAAGTTATTAGTTGGCGATAAAGCTTTACAAAAAGGTATTGAATTTAGTATTAATTATCAATTCCCTTTACCAACAAAATTAATAACAGATCCAACTAGACTGAAACAGATATTAATTAATTTACTCAACAATGCAATTAAGTTTACGCAGCAGGGATTTGTGCATTTAAACATAAAAAATAAATCTCCCCTATTAGAGTTTTCTATTGAGGACTCTGGTATCGGCATTAATAAACATGATTTATGCAAATTATTCGTTGCATTTTCGCAATTAAATAATACTAGTCAGGAGAGTGTCAGTGGTACAGGTTTAGGGTTGCATATCTCAAAGTGTTTATCCCAAAAGCTGGGCGGCAGTATCAGTGTTTCAAGTGAAGAAGGAAAAGGAAGTTGTTTCACTGTCACTATCGCACTCAATGAAACACAAGATTGCACTTGGTTAAAAACAGATACCGAAGTTAAGACTGTACTTGAAAGCCCTTGTAGTGCCATTGAACCGGAGAACAAACTTAAAGGTCATATATTATTGGCTGAAGATGATAAAGGTCTTAGAAAGCTATTCACGCTTATATTAACTAAATTGGGTTTAACTGTTACAACAGTTGAAGATGGCGAAAAACTTGTTGATGCTGCACTTATTAATGAATTTGATCTTATTTTAAGTGATATACATATGCCTAATATGGGCGGAATAGAAGCAATGAATTTAGTTAAGGCAACAGGATGTGATACACCTTTTGTGGCATTAACTGCCAATGCGATGACGCATGAAATTTCTCAATATATAGAAGCGGGTTTTAGTGAGTACCTATCAAAACCGATACAAAGAGAGAAATTAGTGCAAGTTATCAATCAATATTTAAATATTGACTCAAGCATTGATGAAATAGATATTCCACAAAGTCACTTAACCCAATTAAAAAATGACTTTTTACACGCGCTGCCATGTGATATTAAAAATATAAAAAATGCTTATAAGCAGCAAGATTGGTGCAAACTTAAATTTTTTGCACATAGCTTAAATGGCACTTCGGCTGTTTTTGAGTTTGAAGAAATTACGCTTTTAGCAGCAGAGCTTGAAAAAGGATTACAAACAGGAGAGTTCCCAACAAATAGCATACAAATGCAGGTAATAATTGAGAATTTATCTTCCACTTCTAACACCCTGATACAAAGTAAACTGCCTTTATCTTAAATTTACTTTGTAAAGGGGGTTTACATGATTATTTTTTTCAACTGGTTATAACGATATTTTCATAAATAGATTTACTATCTGTTAATTCACTATTATATTCTGAAAATGTTTCACCCTTTTCATTTTCAAAATCACAATATGTACTTTTATTTGGTTCTGGCGGGTATTTTTTAATTACATGATCTTTAAAATGCTGCTCATATGCTTCTAATTGAGCATAATTCTCATGAACAATATCAGTAAAATCAACTGAACTATTTTAATTGTCTGTTAGCATGCAAAACTCAATCGGTGTTTTTATTTAGTGTATTTGCGTAAGTAGGAAATGAGCAGCTTATCAATAAAGTGAATAAATTTGTATTTTTATTAATAACTGCTTAAAAATAAACCAAATGCAAATTTGGCATTGATATATTGTATTTTTATTGTTTTTGAAGTTTAAGAGTTGTCTGATGAATTGACTAATTTTTATAATAGCTAAAAGACAAAGCCAGCTTTATAACTGGCTTTGTCTATTTTTATGTTCTTATAAGCAGATTTTAAATAGTTTATTTTACTATGATGGCATTGTGGTAAATATTTTGTACATCTTCAGCGTTATCTAATAAAGTCATTAACTTCTCAAATAAAGGCAGATCATCACCAGATATTTCAGTATCCGTTTGAGGTATGAATGTAATTTCATCAACATCAAATTGAATGCCTTCGAATGATTCGATTAATGTTGTTTTTGTTTTAAAGTATTCAGTGTGAGGCACAAATACTGATACCTTGCCCGCTTCTACTTCAACATCTGTTACATCTACATCAGCCATCATTAAGGCTTCTAATACAACTTCGTCATCATCCCCTGAAAATCCAAATACGGCATGATGATCAAACATATGAGCAACAGTACCTGGACCACCGAGTTTAGATTTTGACTTGGTGAAGGCGTTTCTTACATCTTGGAATGTACGTTTTGGATTATCAGTTAAACAATCAACAATTACCATCATGCCACCAGGCCCAAAACCTTCATAGCGCGCTGGTGCGTAGTCTTCACCTGCTCCGCCGGTAGATTTATCAAGTGCTTTTTGAATTACATGAGCGGGAACCTGATCTTTTTTTGCTTTTTCGATTAGTTGCTGCAAACTTAAGTTAGCAATGGGATCGGCTCCGCCACTTTTCGCACATGCGTATATGGCTTTACCATATTTAGAATTAACTTTACTTTTAGCCGCTGCCGTTTTTTCCATTGAAACTTGGCGTACAACAAATGCTCTGCCCATCTCATACTCTTAATAAAAATAAATATTATAAATTCATTCTAACAATTACTGAGAGTGAGAGCTAGAATCTGATTTTAAAATTTGTAGCATAAGCCTTTAATATTTCTAAATCCAACTCAATTTAACATAATCTGTAGTTTGTGTTTTTTAAATCAAATATTTAAAAGCGATAACTCGTAGATAAAATCCAAAAATCACCAACGCCATCTTGATTTGAATAACCAAAACCCGCGCTCACTTCTAGTTGAGTGGTGAAATAATACTGAGTCGATAAATCAATATAAGTACCGTTTCGTTCTTTGGTATTATGGCTAATACCTAAAGATAATAAAGTAAAATCAGAGGGGTAATATGTCAGTGTTGCGGACTGATATTCTAAAAAATCTTCATCTTCAATTGCGGTTGAATATTCAAAAGTGATAGTTTGTTCATCATTTAAAGGGAAAAGCTTTCTAGCTGTAAATAAAATAAATTCATTCCAACCAGTACCATTCGAAAAACTGGTGCTAGCAGATATCCTTAAATAATCATCAAGATAATGACCAGTTGTTAATGACAGATCTTGAAAACTATTCCCTTTTTCAAAATTGGTATTAACTTCTATATAAGTATTGTCATTAATAAATTGTGTTCGACCTAAATTAGCAACTGTTGAATCAATTTTATCAAACGATATCCCCGCTAAATACCAAGATGATGTTTTATTTAAATAAGCGGTTTCAGCCAGTGGTCCTTTGTTGGTAATTTTTTTATCAAAATATTCTATTGTTGCACCATATATAGTGATATCGGGTGACTGTTTGAGGCTTTGTAATGCAATACCTAGATTAACTTCAGTTTGATAATTAGCAAAAGAGTAAGGGGATAAAAGTATGGCTGCTAGCAAAAGTGCTGATTTCACGAGATGTTCCAGTGTACCTAATATGTCGGTATTGTAGAGTGATATATACTTAAATTCAAAGGCTAAAGTGTATAAAAATGTTTAGGAAGACAGGGTGTGTTTCCTAAACATTTAATTATGCATAATTGCGTGTATTACTCGAAGTTATTTCGCTTCAAACTGTGTTTGTAGCCAAGTATCTTCACCGCTAAATGTTAAAGTTTTAACTTTGCCTTTGCCCTCAACATTCACCATATTAACTTGTGCAGGCCATAAGTCACGTAAAGCACCATGTGACATACGTAAACCTTTAGCTGAATCAGGAATGGTTATTTCTTGGTAAACCCAAAAAAATTGACCGTCAAGCTGATGCCCAACAGGCTTTAATGTTAGTTTTTTATTGCTCAAGGTTTCGAGTTTAAACTGCTTATCAACATAATTTGCAAAGGTATTTTGCGTTTCTTTATCTGAAATTAAATCAGCGTGATTATGTCTACCAGGCGATTTAGCAAATAAGTGGCTCACTGCATGTTCTGCATCATGTAAATAAAAGCGATGCATCACTTCAATGTTATTGGTTCTATCATTAAATAACACAGTTGTTACAGCGGCTTTAAGTTGATGAGCGCTTGCGGCGCTCGTCAACATTAAAGATATTAAAGGGAGGAGTAATTTCCTCATTTTTTATCCTCAGTTACTGGTTTATCTTTTTTATCTTCGTCTTTTTTCAGCTCAGTTTTGATATCTTGCATAATATCACGATAAACTTTGCCATCTCTTTTCTTCGATTTGTAAGCTTCGATACGTGAAGGAATGATGCGACGGGGGTAATGGTTATTCTCTACATCGACATCAGCTGTTAGCCATGAAGGGTCAATGCTGATGCTTTTAAGCTCTTTATTTTTATCTGTTACGATAAGTTTTTGCACGTTCTTAGGTGAACGACGCCAAACTTCTGCAGGAATATACTTATCTTCTACTGTGCCATCAGTGTAAGTTAACTGTAGCAATATAGGCATAACTAAACCGCCTAAGTTAGAAAACTCTAGCACATAGTAGTTTTTATCTTCTTTTACAGCACGCTCAAATGTTTTGCGTTCCCAAGGTTTTAAGCCTTTAAGAAATTTATTATAAGAATTACGCTCTTTATTTGTTACTGTGAAGCGGTCATTATCGTCGTAAAAATCAGAAACATCTTGGTTGTTATCGATCCATAATTCACGACCTTCAGCTTTATTACGTTCAACAAACTGTGATACCGGCTTATTAAGCTCTGTTTCGCGTAATCGGCCATAATCAATATCTGGATTTTTAGTATCTAAACGTAACTTGTATACGCGATCAATTGAAATATCAACATGATCAGTACTGTAGAACCAACCACGCCAGAACCAATCTAAATCAACACCTGAGGCTTCTTCCATTGTTCTAAAGAAATCTGATGGCGTAGGACGCTTATATTTCCATCTTTGTGCATATTCTTTAAATGCAAAATCAAATAATTCACGACCTAAAATGACTTCTCGTAAAACATTTAAAGCCACAGCAGGTTTAGCATAAGCGTTGCGACCAAAGTTTAAAATGCTATCAGATTGCGTCATGATAGGTACTTGGCGCTCAGATTTCATATAAGGAACGATATCTTGTGCTTCAACGCCCCAAGGAATCGTTGGATCCCATTCACGGCCCGCAATACCATCTAAAAAGCTATTTAAACCTTCATCCATCCATGTCCATTGTCTTTCGTCAGAATTGACGATCATAGGAAAATAAATATGGCCAACTTCATGGATCACTACACCGATTAAAAAGCGCTTTTCGGCTTGAGTATAAGTGCGTGTACCATCATCTTGTAATTCTGTTCTTGGGCCATTAAAAGTGATCATGGGATATTCCATGCCACCGACAGGTCCGTTTACTGACTGTGCCACTGGGTATGGGTAATCAAATGAGAATCTTGAATACACTTCCATCGTATGTACGATAGATTCAGTAGAATATTTTTTCCATAAATCGCCGCCATCTACAGGGAAAAATGACATCGCCATTACTAGTGGTTGATCATCACCACCTTGTTTGTAGCCTTTAGCATCCCATATAAACTTACGTGAAGAGGCCCATGCAAAATCACGTACTTTTTCAGCGTTAAATTTCCATGTTTTTGTTTTTGAAGTGCCTTCTTTTTCGTTTTCTAACGCTTCTTCTTCAGTTACGATAAAGATAGGGCGCTTGGCTGTTTCTGCTCGTTCTAAACGTGCACGTTGTGTTTTTGTAAGTACGCTGCTGGCATTTTCTAACTCACCCGTTGCAGATACAATGTGATCGGCAGGCACTGTTAGTTCAACATCGTAGTTACCAAACTCTAAAGTAAACTCACCACTGCCTAAAAAAGCTTTATTAGTCCAAGCTTCATAATCAGTATAAGCTGCTAAACGTGGGAACCACTGCGCTAATAAAAAGATGTCATTGCCATCTTTTTCAAAGTGCTCATAACCAGCACGAGCGCCAACAGCATCTTCTTCTGCAATGTTAAATGCAAAATCCATTGAGAATTTAGTTGTTTTGCCCGGTTTTAATGGTTTTTTAAGATCGATACGCATTAAAGTACCGACAACGGTGGCTTTTAATGTATTGCCTGAGTTGTCTTTTACCTTAGCAATTTGGTAGCCCATTTCAGTATCATCAAGAAATTGATGACGACGTAATGTATTTAGGCTGATTTTTGCTTTGCCTTTATCTGGACCTGATTTTAATTTTGTTTTTACTGTAGAGGTAAGCTCAGCGATTGAATCGCTTTTAAATATATTTTGGTCAAGCTGTAACCAAAGGTACTTTAAAGTATCAGGTGAGTTATTTTTATAGGTGATACTTTGATGCGCAGTTAGACGGCGTTTTTCTTCATCTAAAGATGCTTTAATTTTGTAATCTACCTTTTGTTGCCAGTATTGCGCGCCAGGTTCGCCTGCTGCATTTCTATAAACATTAGGTGTTGGTAGTGCTTGGCCTAGTTGACGAAACTTATCTTCAAAGTCGCCTTTTGTTTGATTGATTGCCGAGGCATTAACACTCATGGTTAATGGCAGCATAATTGCAGCTGCAATTAATGTTAGTTTATTGCTCATAACGTTCCTGATATAAGTTTATACTTTTTATGAATTGGCTTATTCTCCAAACTATCACTTAAAAAGCAATTTTTAAGCGACAAAGATCACTTTTATACGATGAATCCTTATTAAATATGTTCAGGTTTTATTCAGGGAAATACATTTATTCTAAGAGTGAAAATTAAACGTCGTTTAAGGTGGTGTTATGTATTTTTATATTATTAAAAAAGATAATTGTTTGTCGGCGATTGAAGCAGATGAAAAATTGTTTCTGGCCTACGAAAAACGCGGGTTTACCTATATTGATAAAGTTGCAGCTAAAGATAAGAAACATGCGATAAAGTGCTTATCAAAAACCAGTAATATAGTTAAATCGTCATTAAGTATTATGCTATCGTTGGCTGTTTTAGGGATAACTATTTTCATAATAAAAATGTAAAGGGGGTTTACATCCAGAGCTAGAAATTTTTAATAGATCGTCTTTTTATAATTTATTTCCTATTTATCGTTATTAATAGTTGAAATTACCCCCTAAATATCATTAAAATGCCACACTTTTTACAGGGATATGTATAAAAATAAAATGAATGATTTTGTTCATTTATAAAAATAGCAAAAAGTGGTGTACTTATGGATTTTTATATCCTGAAAAAAAATAACGAATTAACAGCCATTCCCGCAGAAGAAAGTAAATGCAAAGAGTATTTAAATTCCGGCTATAGCTATGTTAATAAAGTCGCGGCTTGCACTGCAAAATCGGCAGTTAAAAAGCAATTAAGTGAAAAAAATCGTTTTACTCCGGTATTTATTGGCATTGTGATAATATTAATCGCCGCGAGTGTGTTTTATTTTAGTCGGTGAAAACACACTGCTAAACATATTACAGTCAATATTTGAGTTGGTATAAAACTGTTTTTTACTAACTCAGTCAAGTTAGAAACATTTAATCTTTTAACATAAACTTCGATTTTAAGTGAAACTCTAATAAACCTAGTTTCGTATACGTTATTTCTATTATATTCAGCATCTTATAAGTATTTTAAAACATAATAGTTTGTTTTAGTGGATATGCTTTTCTCTTCCCTCTATATATACCAAGCTCGTATTAGTACACAAAATTAAAAATACTTAGTAAAAATTTGATCTAAGTAAATATGAAAAATGATTACTACGCATTTTAGTTTTTTGTTTGATACAAATCATAACGGTATTCCTTAAAGCTCTTACACTGACCGTATTTAGGTAAGGTTAAGATGATTATGAGCGTGCGCATTTGTCAATCAGCATTAGAAGCTGTATCTATCATTGAAAGTAACGAAATAATTTGGACCCATTCAATGGCTGCCACACCTAGGGTTTTATTTGAAGCTCTGGCGGTTCATGCTAAAACTAAAACTAATTTAACACTATTGCAATTGCATACAGAGCGTAGTGAAGCGTTAAGTGATAAAAGTCTTTCAGGTCATTTACGTCATAGATGTTATTTTAGTAGTACACCTACCCGTTCATTATTAGCTTCAGGTGATGCTGATTATGTGCCAATTTTCTTGTCTGAAGTACCTAAACTGTTTCGCAGTGGAGAGCAAGAAATTGATACTGCAATTATTCAAGTGTCACCTCCTGATAAACATGGTATGTGTACTATGGGGGTTGCTGTCGAAGCAACTAATGCCGCTTGTCAGGTTGCAAAAAAAATAATTGCTCATATAAATCCTAATATGCCAAGAACTCATGGAGACTCTTTTATTGCGTACGACAGGTTTCATAGTGTGTATTGGCAAGATGATGATTTACCTATTCATACAATGGCAGCGCAAGATGAAATAACACAAACAATAGGCAAAAATGTTGCTCGGCTTATAAATGATGGTGACTGTTTACAAATGGGCATAGGTGCGATTCCAGATGCTGTTTTGGCGTGTTTATATGATAGAAAAGACTTAGGAATTCATACAGAGATGTTTTCTGATGGTGTATTAGATCTAGTTGAATCTGGCGCAATCAATAATAAACTAAAAAAAGTTCACCCAGGTAAAATTGTAACTGGCTTTGCTTTAGGCTCTCAGCGTTTATATGATTTTGTAGATGATAATCCACAAGTTGTATTTTTAGATATCGAATATGTAAACGATACTTCGATTATTCGTCGTAATGATAATGTCGCTGCAATTAATAGCGCTCTTCAAGTCGATATAACAGGGCAGGTCTGTGCTGATTCTATTGGTACCCATATATACTCTGGTGTTGGTGGTCAAATGGACTTTATTCGTGGGGCAGGACTTTCAAAAGGAGGAAAAGCTGTGATTGCATTACCTTCAACAGCGAGTAAAGGTGCAATTTCCCGCATTGTGCCAACTTTGAGTAATGGTGCTGGTGTGGTAACGACTCGGGCTCATGTTCAATATATAGTGACAGAATATGGTATTGCAAACCTAAGAGGTAAAAGCCTTCGTGAACGTGCACAAGCATTGATAGAGATAGCACATCCCAACTTTAGAGAGCAATTAAAACAGCAGGTTAATGAACTATGGGAGTTTGCTGTATAGTTACAGAGCGTTTTATTACTAACTTGAAATTAGTAATAAAAGATATGAATGATGACTTAGAAGTCGACTAAAATGTGAGTTTTTGTAAACCCCCTTTACATTAATTTATTTAGTTCAGTGACCAACCTCTAAGTTTTTTATATCTGACACCATTATTAGTGCTTTGAGAATGGTAAAGCACAACATCAGTGAATTGAATTCTGATGCTAGGGGAGTCCACGATATTTGGATATTCAGAAATTTTTCGAGCTACAGTGATATGAGGTGTGTACTCTAACTGGTTTAGGTCGGTTTCAGTGCAGCTCACCATTTCATTTAGATTTTGTACTAAATTTAATAAAGTGTGAGGCGTTTTTTCCGGCTTTAAATAAAGTACTTTTGGTTTTTTGAAATAGCCAATTTCAGTAAAAGATAAGTGAATCTTCCTACCTTTTAAATGGTTTAATTTTGCAATTAACTCTTGTTCTATCTCTAATTCTGTATTGCCTAAAAAACATAAAGTAAGATGTAGATTATCTGTGATCACAGGAGCGGATAGTTCAGGTAAGGCCTGTTCACGCCATAAAGTAATGGCGCATTTTTCAAAGTCAGGCACTTCAAGCGCCAAGAATAATCTTTTCATTACTAGTAAGCTTTCACAAATTAATAATGGTTAATTATAGTTTAAAGCTGTTCTTTTGTGGAAGTCGTCTACCTTTATTTCATAATAAACCGCTTCAATATCACCAAGAGGGTCCTTATGTATATACGTTTTGATGTATTTCATACCGAGTTTTGTCATTATTTTTATTGAAGCTAAGTTACACTCTAATGCGATAGCTGAAATTTTACTCACGCTCTTAGTTTGGCTAACTGCTAAAGCTATGCTTTTAGCAGCTTCTGTTGCGTAACCTTTTCCCCAAGTGATTTTTTTAAAACGCCAGCCAAGTTCTAGGTTATCTAATTGTGAATTATCACTAAAAAAGTCGATAGGTCTTACTAATACCCAACCAATAAATTCATTGGTATCTGTGATTGATACTTTCCATTGTCCCCAGCCTAATTTTTCGTTTGTATAACTTTTCATTCGTGGAATATAAATATTTAATACATCTTCCATTGAGGTCATATTGCCGCCATTAATATAGCGCATGACTTCGGGATCTTGGTCTAACTCAAAAAATAAATGCGCATCTTGATCTGTCATCAGTTCAAATTTTAAACGTTCGGAATTAGCTATTTTCATTTTTGATCTTTTAACCTTGTTAGATGAGCTAATAAATATACTAAATTTTTTTAAGCAGTTCTTTATTCTTATTACTTTAAATAAATATCTTTTATTGAGTTAATTTAAGGTGAATTTTAATTTTTAAATTATACTCAAAGTTATCTTCATCATGAGGGGCTATTATGAGGTTTAGTATGGATGATTATGAAAAATTACCACCAGGCCAGGAAAGGCGGCATTCAAATTGTCCTTCAAGTAACTTATTATGGTGTAAATTGAATGATGCGCAAAAATCAGCTGTAACGGCATTGCATGGTTATGGTTATGAGTTAACTTTTATTCGAATTGTTGAACACGAAAACTTAGCTATTTTATTACTTGATGGCAATCCTGCAACCGTAGATGTTGATGGTGAGATAGATACAAGTCCTGAGATCATTGTACGCCATTAAATTACTTTGCATGGTAAAAACCCCATCCAATTGTATGCTGGGGGTTGGGTAATAAAATACTGACATCTTTGAATATACATTTTAAGAGACTGGGTCTTGATGTAATAATAGTGCTTGTTTAAAAACTTTTATGGCCTCAATAAATTTTTTATATTTATTTAAACCATCGAGAAAATATGCAATCACTTCCATTTTATCGTGGAAGTGAGGATCATTATAAACGTCTTCAATAATGAAGCTTTTAGCTGTTTTAAAAACATAACCCGCAATACCAATATCGTCAGATATACGGCTCTCTTTTTTAAGTCTAGTGCAAATAGAGTAAATAACTCGTTATGCTGACTATTATGTAAAAATCGAACTTCTTTCTGAATCACTTTCACGGGAAGCGATATTTGCTAAAGTGGAAAAACTTGAGCTAAGGTTTCTTGTAGCGCAATTTCGCGGTTAATTTTAAATATACGTTCAAGGCAACTCGATTTCATAATTTGATCCGTAACTCTAAGTTACATTATTTTTTAATAGAAGGCTTAATTGTTGATGTTCTTTATTTATTACTTTGCTGTTGAGAGTCATTTTGAACATTTATTTGTAGCTGGATTCTATCTCCTAAGTTTTGCACTGTGCTTTGAAATTTCAGGTTTTAGTGAGTTAAATTTTATATTACTTTGTGGATGTTTTGCTTATGAACACTTGATTTAATTTCCAGTTTGTCACGTAAGCTTTGTATTGTTTGTTGTAATTGAAGGTTTTCTTGGTTTAAGTCGAATTTTACTTTTTGAATGTCTTGTTCTCGAATACTGGCTGGTAATTCTAATTGATCTCGTAAAGTACTAATGGTTGCTTTAAATTCATTAGTTTTATTATTTAAAGCATTCTAAATATTGAGCGCTGATTGCGCTTTAGTATCTTGTATTGTTTCAAGCTGCAATCTGGTTGCTGCTATCATTTGTTTTAAATGGACATTGTCATTTTTAAGTTGACTTAATTGAGACAATGTAAATCCTAAGATGAATTCATTTATTTAATAATAGAATAAATGAATTCATCTGATTGATTTGTATTTAAAGCTTTAAAATATGTGAGCTTGTTAATTTTTATCGATACCATATTCTTTTAGCTTATTGGCGATTGCTGTATGGGAGACCCCTAGTTTTTTAGCGAGTTTTCTGGTGCTCGGATAAATAGGATAAAGTTGACGAATTAAATCAGCTTGAAATTTTTTGGTCGCCTCTTCTAATGTATCGCTAAATGCTTCTAGGCTGGTTTTTGGCGCAAGAATATCTGAAGGTAAATTCAGCATTTGTGGTGTTAATTCTGTGGAGCCATCTACCATGCTGATAGCTTGAAATATAATGTTTTTTAACTCTTTTACATTACCTGGCCAGTCATAAGCTTGCAATTTATCAAGGCTTTTTTTCGATAAGGTAAATTCAGTTTCACCTTGCTTATCAGAGTATTGCTGTAAAAAGTATTTAGCTAATATTAAAATATCTTCTTTGCTTTTTCTTAAAGGTGGAATACTTAATGAGCAGGTATTTATTTGGAATAATAGATCTTGTCTGAATTTTCCGGCTTTCATTAATTTAACTAAACTTTTTTTATTTGAACAAATAATTCTGACATCAAACTTTTTATCTGGATTATTATTCAATGTGGCTGTTTTAATTAAGTTTATTAAACTAATTTGCATCTCATTGGTGAGCTCTGATATTTCATCTAAATAGACTGTGCCAAAGTTAGATTGTTCAAATACACTGACAATTTTCTTTTCTTTACAGCCATATAAAATATCATTTAGGTGGCTTTTTTCTAGTGTTGCACATGAAATTGAAGTGAACTTATTATTTTTTCTGTTACTTGCATCGTGACATGCCTTTGCTATGCGTCTTCTGCCTGTACCTACTTCTCCCATAATTAGAATAGGCTCTTCTAGTAGTGCAACTTTTTTGGCTTGTAATAAAGTGCGCTTAATCGCAGAGCTTTGTGAACGGATAGTTTCAAATCCGGCCATGATACTTTTAGTTGATTTATTTTTTGGTTGTTTTGTTGAGTCGGTTTGCAATATATTAATTTGCTTGCTTAATCTTGAGGATGATTTAAGTAAAACAATACCGCCAGAAAGCGTTTTAGTATCTAGATTTTCAGTAATATAAATCGGTAAAATTTCAGCTAAATAGTTTATACCATTTACTTGTACTCTTACCGTTTGATTTATGCCTTTTAGATCATCAAACCAGTTTATAAATGAAAAACCTTGAAGCCACTGATTGAGAGTTTCATTCTCAATCTTTTCTTTTGAAATATTTATTAATGCCAGGGCTGCTTCATTGGTTCTGGTTACTTTACCTTTTAAATCAATGAAAAAAACGGGATCAGGTAAAGAGTTAAGTGCATAATGCTCTGTTTCTAAAGGCATATTTTTAACACTTCTAACATCAAGTACATGATCAAGTTTACGTATTTCGGGCATTAAATTTTTAAACCGTTCAAATTCCAATTCAGGAAAATGCACATGAATAATGCCATTACTATTGGCTTCAACTGCATAGAGATTCAAATCATAATTTTCTAGAATTTCGAGTAACTTTCGTGCTATTCCGGTTTTATTCTCACAAAGAATTTCAAGACGCATAACTCTACTCTTTAATTGACGGTTATTATTTAATTGACGGTTTGCCCTTTACGTAAACGTAAGGCTGAAGGTTAGTTTAAAACTAAAGTGATATTATTGGCAAGTAAGATTTACGTCTAGATAGACTTGTTTCTAGACAAAAACATTATAGAAGTTTAATCTTATCAAAAATTTATATCGAGTTATTACAAATGCAAAAGCCATATTCTCAAGCCTGTGAGAACAATAAATCATATATTCTTAATATTCTCAAAGGTGCCTTTAGTACTCACTCTAACGTTTTAGAAGTTGGCTCGGGAACAGGTCAACACGCAGTGCACTTTGCTAAAAATTTAACGCATTTAACATGGCAAACTAGTGACTTAATAGAGAATCATCAAGGTATTAATCTTTGCATTGATGATGAGCCTTCTGATAATTTAAAACGTCCATTACCGCTTGATTTTTCCAAGCCTTGGCCTGTTGAAATAGTTGATGGTATTTTTACAGCGAATACTTTGCATATAGTCAGCGAGGCCTTAGTGGTATCATTTTTAAAAGGGGTAGGGCGACACTTAGAAAATAATGGCACTTTGTGTATTTATGGTCCTTTTAAATATAATGGTGAATTTACAAGTCCTAGTAATGCACAGTTTGATTTATGGCTTAAAAATATAGACTCAAATCGAGGCATAAGAGATATAGAAAGTATTTTATCTTTAGCTAAAAAAGAAGGACTTTTATTGATTAATGACTTTGATATGCCAGCAAATAATCAACTTTTAGTATTTAAAAAATCATTTTAATCGTCTTTTTTATAAGGTGATAAAGCTTGGCACTCTTTAAAGTATTGTTGCATATGTTGTGTTTCTCTTTGTAAAAAGTCATCGATAGCTAATGCAAAGTCAGAATGAATAATTTTGTGGTTTGAGTAAGTAAATACAGGCTCAAACCCTCTTGCGATTTTATGCTCGCCTTGCGCACCAGAGTGAAAGCATTTTAGTTTGTGTTTAATGCAGTACTCTATGCCTTGATAATAACACAGCTCAAAATGTAAAAAATCACATGGCTCATTTGCTCCCCAATAGCGCCCATAAAGTATATCGTCTGATTTTAAACTCAAAGTAGCTGCGATTAATTCATTAGATTTTGTTGCTGTCATGATAATTAAATCATCGGCTAAGTGCTGCTTTAATAAAGTAAAAAACTCTATATTTAGATAACCTAGATGACCTGAGCGTTTTAAGTAAGTGCGTTGATAAAATTCAATAAATTGTTTAATCAAGTTATCACTAATGTCATCACCGCTTAGCCACTCAATTTGAATATCTTGAGACAGTACTTTTTGTCGCTCCTTTTTTATATTTTTACGCTTTCTAGCATTTAGTGAAGTTAAAAAACCATTAAAATCAGAGTAGCTATTATTAAACCATTGAAATTGTACTCCGATCCTAGGCATGATTTTTTGCTGCTTTAATAAGTTTGATGTTGTTTGATCACAAAAGTTAATATGCCAGCCAGACCAAAGGTTATTGTGTGCAACTTGGTTTAGTGTAGTGCAAATAAATCGATATAAAGCGATAGTATCGCTTTCTTTATGGGCAATACGTAATCCTTGTATTGGTGAAAATGGTATTGCATTTATCCATTTAGGATAATAATTCAAACCATTATTTTGATACGCTTCAGCCCATGACCAGTCAAATACATACTCTCCATAAGAGTGACTTTTTATATACCCAGGCAAAATCGCAACAAGAGAGTGCTCTCGATATATTAAAAAGTGATGTGCAACCCAGCCTGTCTTTTCAGTTGCAGATAAACTTGATTCACACGCATTAATAAAAGCGTGTTTGGTGAATGGGTTATCATCAAAAAATGCATCCCAAATAGATGAATCAATGTCATTAATATTATTTAAAATTTTATAGGAATACATTAGTAGTGTTATTTCTTTGTTGGCCAAGTCATTGAAATCATAGCACCGTGAGGATCAACATTGGAGACTTTTAAATGACCTTGGTGGTTGCGGGTAATGTTATCGCATAGTGATAAACCTATACCTGAGCCTGTTGATTTAGTGGTATAAAAAGGCGTTAAAGCATTATCTAAATTGGCAAACCCAGGACCATTATCAGTGATTTCTATAACTTGATTCTGTTGTTGGCTATATAAGGTGATAGATACTTCACAGGTATCTTTTGAGCATGACTCTTGTGCATTTTTTAAAAGATTAATAAGTATTTGAGAAATTTGATTTTCATCTCCATAGCATAAACCTGCTCCTTTATAGTGAACGTTAAGCGGCGCTCTTATCATGCTTTTGGCCTCGTCTAAAATATCTATAAAATTAAACCAAGTGCAGTGAGGAGCTGGTAATTGCGCTAATTGAGAGTACTGGCCAATAAAAGCAAGTAGTTTCTCGCTTCTACTTTTGATTCTATCAAGTACCATTCTGGTTTGGCTTTCGTTGAGTTGCTCACTGCATAATAAAGTATCAGCCATAGATGCCATTGGGGTGAGTGAATTTCTTAGCTCATGAGAGAGTACTCTTACTAAGTTCTTTTGTGTGGTCGTTTGGTTTTCATTCAGTAATTGCGAAATATCTATGGCAGAAAACAGCCAATGTTTTTTAGATTGATTTAAGTAATTTATGCTTTGTTTTTGCCATTTATCATCAAACTTAACATGACTAAAATGCCCATGTTTAAATTTAAAACCTAAATTTGATGCTGATGTACCATTTAGCATAGGTTGTTGTATTTGCGCGTTCATCGCACTATTGCGATAAATTAGATTTAAATTTTGATCAAATACACATACGGGAATTGGCCAAGAATCTAATATATGGCTCAGTAAACTCTCAACTGTATTATTTTGTGTATTTTTTTTAAGCTTGTTTTGAGCTAAAGCTTCGATTTCTTGTTGTAGTTCTAGTAATAAATTATTTTTATTTTGTTTTTTATATTTTAAATTATGCTCGCCATCTTTTAAAACTTGGGTATAGGTCGTTAGTTGCATTATGGATTGACACCAAAACTGATAATATTTATTAGCACTGAAAATTAATGGGTACATTAATAAAAATATTAATGTGCTGATTGCTAATATACTCCAATTAAGGCTGTATGTGAGTGCCGTAACTAAAGCCATTATGATTAAAATAATACTTGTTAGCCCAGTAATGAGCCACTTTTCATGACTCATATTTGATGCCAAACTTTTCTAATCTGCGATATAACGCATTACGAGAAATTTCTAATCGCTTTGCAGCTTCAATTACTTGACCAGAGCTTACCGATAACGCTTTTTCGATTAGCTGTCGCTCTGCTTGCTCTAGTGGTTGCAGTGCTATTCCTGAGTCTTGGCTATTCGTATTATCTAAAAGTAATGCTTGGGCAGTAATTTCTTCATTTGTCGATAATAAAACAGCACGTTCAATCGCATGACTTAGCTCTCGAATATTGCCTGGCCAAGTATGTTGTTTCAGTTTTGTTAACGCGTCAGATGAAAGGCTTAATATTGATTTATGATACTTAGTACAAAATTGATCTATAAAAGTATCAGCTAAAGGTTTTATATCTTCTAACCTTTCTCTTAAAGGTGGCAGAGTGATCACTAAAGTATTTAATCTGTATAATAAATCCTGACGAAATAATCCTTCATTTACCAGTTTTGATAACTCCGCATTAGTGGCGCTGATCAGCCTTGAATTGGTATTTTGTGTTTGGCTTGAGCCTAAAACTTCATATTCACCGGTTTCTAAAACGCGTAATAACTTAGGTTGTAAGTTAAAAGGTAAGGAGCCGATTTCATCAAAAAATAAAGTGCCTTGATCTGCTAATTGAAAACGGCCAATGCGATTTTTTTTGGCATCGGTAAATGCGCCTTTTTGATGGCCAAATAATTCACTTTCAAATAAGTTATCAGGTATAGCCGCCATATTTACTGAAATTAAAGGTTTATCTTGTCGGGATGAAAATTGATGAATACGTTTAGCTAATTGAGATTTTCCTGTGCCATTTTCACCTAATATTAAAATATTGGCATCCGTTGGTGCTATTTGTTCAATGAGTTGCTCAATTTGTTTCATGGCATCTGATTGGCTAATCCAAGTTTGATTTTTATTGCTTTGTTTTTCACTTAATAGTGTTTGATAGCCTTGGTGTTCTTGTTTTATTTTTTTAAAGCTTAGCTGCTGATTTATGCTGTTGAGTAACTTTGCTTTATTCCAAGGTTTTTCTATAAAATCAGATGCACCTTGTTTTAAACCGTTTACTGCCAATTCAACATTTGCCCATGCGGTCATCAAAATAATAGGTATATCGTTATTTTTTAATTGGGCTAATATTTCTAAGCCTTCTTGGCCACTTGTGGTATCGCGGCTGAAATTCATATCTAGCAAAATGAGATCAGGGTTTTGTCTATTGGTTTGGGTGATCACTTCTTTAGCATTAGCTGCTTCAATGGTTTTATAACCTTGAGAGGATAATAATAATGCCAAGGCTAATCTGATATCTTCGTCATCATCAGCCAGTAATATTGTTGCTTGATTATTTTTATTAGGTGTTTGTTGCAAACTAAGCTCCGTGTTTATTATAAGTAATGAGAAAGGCAACTTATAAGTTGCCTTAGTTTAACTTAATTAACCTGAGGTTTGGATAAGAGTTTTACTATTCTTCTCTTAATGCTTTCATAGGATCTGAGCTTATCACTCGCCATGCTGGAATAGACACAGATAAAAGCACTATGATGATCAAACCTATATCTAAGCCTGTCATAGCTAACCAATTAAATTCTGGGAGCAATGTGAGGCTTGCTTGTAATTGCTGATAACCAAAAACAGAAATGATAAATCCTAAGCCTAAACCTGAACCTAACATCCAAAATGCATCTTTAAGAATAAAAGTTAATAAACGACTTTGTTTAGCACCTGTGGCCATACGTACAGCTAACTCGTATTTCTTTTGATTGGTTGTCATTTGAGTTAAACCAGCAATGCCAATGGCCGCTAAGAATAAGGTTAAACCTGTCATGGTTAATACTACCCAAAGGCTTAATCGATCACTTAAAGTTTGCTCATCCCAACGATCTTTTAATGAAGTAACTTGAAGGTTAGTTAACATCGGGTATTGCTTTGTAATTTGAGTTTGTATCTGCTGAGCGTTCATACTTTGACCATCAGGAAGGTTTACAGTAAATGAAAATGTGCTGAACATATTGAATTGACCGAAATATACGCGTGGTGTGATGATAGGATTAGCTCTGCCAACTTGGCTTTGAATAGAACCAACAATCCCATTAATTACAGATTTTACGGCTTCACCATTTTCATTTTCTTGTCCTAAGTCTATTGTTTTACCGATTATTTGGTCATAAGTTAAATTAGGAAATAACTCTTTAGCCATATTAGTATCTATGACGATGCGTTTTTCACTATTTTCAATTTGTGCTTTTGTTAAATTAGTTCCTGCTAAAATAGGAATATCAAATGCCTCAAAATAATTAGGCGTTAAAAAGCTAGGCTGAAATAAAATTTGATGGCTTGGATTATCTTCGGGAATGTATGAATTAAGTATGTACATATCAGTGAGAGGTGCACCTGTTGGGATCACAACTTTACTGTCAGTTACATTAGTTTCAATTATATGAGTTATATTTTGGTTTACTTTTTGTGCTTTACTGCCCTGATACCTCGTTGGGTTTGCTATTTTTTTAGCCCACTGGGGATCAGATACAGACATTGATACTTCATAATGATTACCTAATTCAAAACCTAAATCACGATAAACAGCATCATAACTTTGAGAGGCAAGCATCACTGAAGCGGTTAATAATAATGATGCAACAGCTAATTGTATTACCATTAATGTTCGGCTTAACCAGTGATTAGATTGTGCTTGTATACCTTTACCACTGCTATTTAAATTAGTGGCAAGAGCTTGTTTATTGATATCAATTAAGGCAAAAGCGCTAAAGAGTATGCTTAGCAAAACAATGATCATAAATGAAGCGGCTAATGTTGTATTGTTAACTGCTATTTCGTTAATCATAGGAAGGTTGTTATTAGTAATATGAGGTAAACTTTTTAGAATCCAACCTGTTACTAAAAGCCCTGATATAGTAGCCAAAATAAAACTAGGTAAATTTTCTAATAAAACTAATAGCCTCAACTTTAATAAGCTGGAACCTAAACTTAATTGTATTGCAAACTCTTTATTGCGGGCTTGATAGTGTGCAATAAATAGATTAAGCAAGTTTAGTGTTGCCATTAGAAGCAGACCGATAACTGCAGTAAATAAAGCATACACTAAGCTTTTACTTGAGCCCAACAAGTGATTTCTATAACTATCTGTGATGACTGATGCAGGGCTGCTATTGATAAACCCTAAATAGCCTTGTAGCTGATCTTCAGGTGTATTATTTGTTATGTACTGTGTGCGCCATTGTAAAACTTCTTCTTTTGAAGGTGGTTTGATATTGGGGTTTTTAGCTTTTAATAATAAGGCTTTTATATCATCTCTTACTGCACCTTCTTCTGTTTTTCCTAATAAACTAGTTAACTTAGAAATAAACCAAATTTGCTCCTGAGCGATAGCATTATTATCTGGTGCATCCATTAAGTCTTCTATGATCCCGGCTATGATATAACTTTTATTATTATGCGTTATTTGTTTACCTATCGCTGAGTCATTACCTGAAAAAGCTTGTTGCCATAAAGAGTTTGATATCCAAACATACTCATCTGGCGCATCTATAGTGACATCTTGTCCTTTAAGTAATTGGGTACCTAATACATTTAAAATAGTATCAGAGGCGGAAAATTGTGTAGTTGAATATGTTACATTATTAATGCTAACAGCTTCTTCATTATTAGATGAAATACCCGCCCAAGTTCCTAAATGCTTATAAGTTTCATTAAAGTCAGCTAAGCGGCGCAAATTCCAATATGAAATACTCATATCTTTACTAAACTGCATCTGAAATTGAAATGTTTGAATACTATCTTCGTTATTTACGCCTTTAAGTGGCTTTAAAAATAACGTGGATGAAATCGCTATTACGCTTAATACTGCACCTAAAGTAAGGCCTAAAGTTACAATAAGCGGAATACTTAGCCGTGGCAGTGAAAATACTCTCGCGATCCCTGAGATAAATGCTTTTTGGTATAAACTCATGCAACCCCCTGAACATTTTGTGCAGCGAATTGTTCAGTGATAATTTGACCGTCTAACAATTGTATTTCGCGGCTTGCACAGCGAGAATAACGACTATCATGGGTTACCATTACAATAGTTGAACCTGCTTTATTTAATTGCTCTAATAGCAACATCACCTGATCACCATTTTTACTATCTAAGTTACCTGTGGGTTCATCTACTAAGATGAGATCTGGCTTACCAACTAAGGCTCTGGCGATGGCGATACGCTGTTGTTGACCACCTGAAAGCTGGTTAGGTCGGTAGTTTTTACGATGTAGCATATCGACTTGATCTAATACTGCTTCTACACGGGTTTTTATTTCAGCTTTTTTTACATTTCTATGTTCAAGTGGCAAAGCGATATTTTCGAATACAGTTAAATTATCAATTAAATTAAAAGACTGAAATACGTAACCGATATGTTCATTTCTTATTTGTGTTCTTTGATCAATTTTGAGGTTTGCAGTATCAATTTGGGCAATTTGATAACAGCCTTCACTTGCACTATCCATTAGACCCATAATAGATAATAAAGTTGATTTACCACAGCCTGAAGGTCCTGTGATAGCCACAAACTCTCCTTGCATAATTTCAAGAGAGACACCTTGCAAGGCGTGAGTTTCTATTTGTTGGCCATCATAACGCTTATGGATATTACTCATAGAGACAACTTGTTTCATAATATATTCCTTATAATTTTTCTATCCAAATCATTGTAAAGGGCCTTTACGTTTTGGCATTTTACATTGATTTGGGTGGATATGGTTAATCTAATAATGCTAATTGTTTGAACTGGCTATATTTACTTAAATCTGAACTCACAATTTTATCGCCAGCGTTTAAGCCTTTGGTGACAACTAAATTTCCTTGAGATATATCACCAAAAGTAACTTCTCTCTTTTGCAATGTATCGTTTTGTGTTTGTATAAATACATTGAGTTTACTGTTTGGGCGCATTCCTGATGCTTGTTGGGTAAATACGGCATCTTTTTGATGTTTTATAAATACTTGTGCTGATATTGTTAAGGCGGGGCGTGCATTTGTTGTTAATTCACTATCAATAATTGCTTCCGCCAGTACAGAGCCATTTTTTACAACACTTTCGATGCGAGAAATATGGGCTTGAATTAAACCTTTTTGTGTATCTAATATCACAGGTGCATTAATATCTATTTGATCTGCCTGATGTTGCGGCAAACGTAATCTGGCGATGAGTTCTTTATTGCTACCTACTTTTGCGAGAGACTCACCTAGCTGAACGCTTTGACCTAACTCTATTTCTAGGCTTTGTAAGGAACCAGTGATCCCCGCCTTAACTTTCATATCTTCAAGTTGCTGTTCTAATAAACTCACTTGTGAGGTTTGTTGTTCAATAGTGATATCTTTTTGAGTGAGTTGGTAACTCTGCATCTCTATAAATTGCTGGTACTTCTCTTTTTCGAACTTTAATCGTTTATTTTGTTGTTCAAGGGCCAGTTGTGCGCGTTGTAACTCAATTTGTGAGGCAACGCCTAATTTTAATAGCTTTTGATTAACTGAAAGTTCTAGTTGTGCTTTTTCAATTTCTGCTTGGATATCTGCAATATTACTTTGGTAGTTTAATCTTTCATTTTGTTGTTCGTATTTAAAAGCCTCACGTTCTGCTTTTTGTTGTGCTAATAACCCTTTAGATTCACTTACTTCTTGATTTAATTTAGGGTTGAATAAATGAAGTATGACAGTTTCGGGCGTTACTTGGGTGCCTGGGCGTACCAGTATTTGAGATACTTTTCCCAGTGCAGGGGCTGTTAATAAACGCTCTTTTGCTGAAATCAACTCACCATAGGCGTTAGCGTATATATCCATAGGCCCAGTTTGCACATTTTGAAAACTCACATTTTCTTTTGGTATAGATTTTACCGACTTACTGCTAACTGCGTAAGCGGCATAACATAATAAAGAAATAAACAGGCTGATTAATATGCCTTTCTTCCAAGGTTTGTTTTGTGTTAATTCTATTTTCATTGTTGAGGACACATATTATTTAATAACTTGAATTCTTTAATGGAATTACTGTGCCAATTTTATTTTATTTATTTATCAATAAGTTATATTTTTCATTGTATTTTTTGAAGTTATTTTTGTTCGGTTTTAGTTTTTTATGTTCGTTTTTAAGCATTAGAAATTGTTTAATAAAATTGAAAATAAGCACAGATAAAAAATGAAGGGGTTACTGAATTGATTTAAATTGGGTTTAGCCTTAATGCAAAGCAATTGTCTGTGATGTGAAGCGCCAAAAGCTTAATAACTTGCATTATTACTAAGTTATTTGGCACTATAAACTATCTTATATTTTTACTTTTTCAATGTGTAGTTCTTCAACTTGTGCTTGTATAAAGCAATTTTCTAGTATTTTCTTTGATGGCATTGCGCCCAAAGCAGTATCAACTTTCATTGTTTCAAAATCAATGATAGCGGGTATGACATTGGTGCTATTTCTGATTTTTTTCTTTTTAAGGCCTTTTAACACAGTTATATCATCATTACTGGGTGATTTATCAAATGTAAAATAGATGTAATGTAATGAAGCTTGAGCTGATGATGAAACTGCTTTTTTGAGTGGTAGTAGTCTCTCGAAAAGATCGTCGTTATTAGCTTTTACCTGCTCTATTGTTACTTTATTCATATCAATGAGGGATACAGATACAAATGAATTAAAGTAGTTTTTAAAAGCTATAAACTCTAAACCGGGCACATCATCTTTCTCTTCAATATTTAAAACGCTAGGCTCTAATTCAGTAAACTCCTGACTATTAATAAGTATATCTTTTAATCGTTCACGCGCTGTAGGTAAGGGGCTTAAAAAAGATGCTTTTTTCTTCATTTTTTTTCTAATATTAAAGCCAATAAAGCCTATTGCTATTAAAAAGATCATTTTACCGCCAATACGGTGCCAAAAATCTAATAAAGGCATTTGGGGGAACTCATTTTCAGACTCAATTAACATGATTGAAATTTGATCTTGAGGAAGGTTTAAATATGTATCTTCTTGTCCTGTAGTGCCAACAAGCCTGCCGTCATAATTCCAAATAGGAATAAATAGGACTGCGACTGATTTATAGATATAACCTATATTTACATATTCCCCTTCAGGTGTTTGGAATCTTTCATCATTGGGTAGATCAATAACCTCAATTATCTGTTCGCCACCAAAAGATAAAAATCCAGCTTTAGCATGTGCGAAACTTGAGCTGAATATTGATATTATTAATATAAATATGCGTAGTGTATTCATCGTAATCCTTTACTTAAATAAATGCTCTTTTAGAGCCGGTTAATTGTTTATTTGTCACAGTAGCTTTATTTAGAGAAGTTAACTCTTTAAATATTTAAAAATAACATTAGGAATTAAATCAGAGATTTATACTGGGTTAAAATTAATTTTATAGTGTAAAGGAATTTATATATAAAATCACGTACCGATTTTAGGTGTGTTTTTTAATGATTGAAAACTTAAATATTTTCACTCGTAAAAATAATACAAAGTAACCTAATAAATTAGGTACAATGATACTAAGGGGCATTTTTTGATTTTAATGAAGTTTAATTACTTGATTTGAATCTTTATTTTATAGGTTTCAAAAGGTTGTTTAATGAAAAGTTTAGAAGTTAATTTTGATGGATTAGTTGGCCCTACACATAATTACGCGGGTTTATCTGAGGGCAACGTTGCCTCATTAAAAAGTGCCCACGATAGATCAAATCCAAAAAGCGCTGCTAAACAGGGTTTAGCAAAAATGAAAGCTTTACATGACTTAGGCTTAACGCAAGGCGTATTGGCACCGCAAGAAAGGCCTGATTTGTATACCTTGAGACGTTTAGGTTTTAAAGGGAAAGATGCTGAGGTATTAGCACAAGCATATAAAGAAGCACCTAATGTTTTAGCTGCATGTTATTCAGCATCGAGTATGTGGACAGCTAACGCTGCGACTGTTTCACCTTCATCAGATACCTGCAATAAAAAAGTACATTTCACTCCTGCCAACTTAACAAATAAGTTTCATCGTTCATTAGAGCCAGATACTACCGGCAATATCTTAAAAGCAATCTTTGCTAATGATGAATATTTTGAACACCATAAGCACTTGAATGATAGTGATCATTTTGGTGATGAAGGGGCTGCTAATCATACGCGTTTATGTGGTGACTATGCTGATGCAGGTTTGGAAATTTTCACTTTTGGCCGTTTTGCATTTAATCCTGATATGCCTAAACCACAAAAGTTTGCTGCAAGACAGACGATAGAAGCCAGCCGCGCAGTTGCTAGGTTACATGGTTTATCAGACGATAAAACTGTATTTGTACAACAAAACCCTGATGTGATTGATGCGGGGGTATTTCATAATGATGTAATTGCAGTCGGCAATCAAAATGTATTGTTCTACCATGAACAAGCTTTTTTGAATACGGGTGCGTTTATAGAAGAAGTGAATCAGAAACTCGAACATCAAGAATTACATTTTATACAAGTACCTAGTAATGAAGTGAGTGTGCAAGACGCAGTTAATACGTATTTGTTTAATACTCAAATAGTCACTTTGCCTGATTCATCAATGGTGATTATTGCGCCATCACATTGTGAAAATAATCTAAATGTAAAAACGTATTTAGATCGTTTAATAACAAAAAATACCCCGATAAAACAAGTTAAATACTTTGATGTAAATGAAAGCATGAAAAATGGCGGTGGGCCTGCCTGTTTACGTTTAAGAGTAACATTAAGTGAGCAAGAGTTAGCTGCTGTAAATCCTGCTTGTATTATGTCGGACAATTTATATAGAAGATTAAATACTTGGGTTGATAGTCATTATAGAGATGTAATAAAACCTGAAGATTTACAAGATCCTCAGTTATTAATTGAATCTAGAACTGCATTAGATGAATTAACTGATATCTTAAATTTAGGTTCAGTTTATAAGTTTCAACAAGTATAGAATTAAGACATTAAAAAAGGGTTACTCATATATTATGAGTAACCCTTTTTTGTTTATATACTTAAAACCAATTTACAGCTTTTGCACACCCATATTATATAAAGTGAAACCATAAATATCGGCATATTGCTCAATGGTTTTACTTGTTGGTGTACCTGCGCCATGACCAGCATTGGTTTCAATACGGATCAGAGTCGGGTTTGTGCCTGCTTGCTTAGATTGTAGCTCTGCCGCAAACTTAAATGAATGTGCTGGTACTACACGGTCATCATGGTCGCCTGTTGTTACCATAGTTGCAGGGTATTGCACGCCAGGTTTTACATTATGAACTGGAGAATAAGCTTTTAAGTAATTAAACATTTCTTTACTTTGCTCAGCTG
Organism: Pseudoalteromonas sp. C2R02; assembly: GCF_018860845.1. Lineage (NCBI taxonomy): Bacteria > Pseudomonadati > Pseudomonadota > Gammaproteobacteria > Alteromonadales > Pseudoalteromonadaceae > Pseudoalteromonas > Pseudoalteromonas sp. C2R02. Next base: position 93,037 of record NZ_JAHKQC010000052.1, read on the forward strand.
TACCATAGTCGTAAGCCCAACCTGCACCTGCAGTGAAAGTATGGTATCGCAACATATCTAATACACCAACAGCAGGTAGTGCAACTTTAAATAGTTCAGGGCGTTGTGTCATAACGGCACCAACAAGTAAACCGCCGTTTGAGCCACCATTTACCGCAAGTTTAGGGCTTGAAGTATATTTTTTGTCGATTAAGAATTCGGCTGCTGAAATAAAGTCATCAAAAACATTTTGTTTTTGTAGTTGTGTACCCGCTTTATGCCATTCTTTACCGTATTCACCACCGCCGCGTAAATTGGCAACAGCATAAATACCGCCTTGCTCTAACCAAGCTGCTCGTGTTGGGCTAAACCTTGGCGTTAGGCTGACATTAAAACCGCCGTATGCATAAAGAATTGTTGGGTTTGAGCCATCTAATTCAATACCTTTTTTATGGGTAATGATCATAGGTACTTTTGTACCATCTTTAGATTTATAAAATACTTGTTTAGACTCGTATTGTTCGCTATCAAATTTAGCATTTGATTTACGGTATACCTTACTTTCACCTTTAGATGCATTTAAAGCGAAAGTTGTGCCTGGTGTTTTATAGTTAGTAAATGAGTAATATAAAGTGGCATCGTCATCTTTTCCACTAAAACCTCTTGCAGTGCCTACTCCTGGCAGTTCGATTTCACGTATCTCTTTACCTGATTTATCAAACTGCTTAACTTTTGAAATAGCATCAACCATATATTTAGCAAAAATATAGCCGCCACCAGTCGAAACACTTAATACATTTTTTGTTTCAGGGATCAAATCTTCCCAGTATTCTGGGCTAGGATCAGCAGCATCTACAGTCACAATTTTTTTATTAGGTGCATTTAAGTTAGTTACTAAAAACAATTTACTGCCTATATTATCTAAAACATAGGTATCTGATTCTGTATTATCTAAAATTGTAACTAACGGGCTTTTAGCTTTAGTTAAATCTTTAATAAATAGTTTATTACCCGATGTTGAAACAGATGCTGATACTAATAAATATTTATCATCTTCAGTAACATATCCGCCAATATAACGATGTTTTTCGCTATCTGTGCCACCAAATACCAGCTGGTCATCTTTTTGCGCTGTACCTAGCTTATGAAAGTACAATTTATGTTGATCTGTTTTAGCAGATAGTTCGCTACCTTTTGGCTTGTCGTAGCTTGAGTAATAAAAACCTTCATTACCAATCCAAGATATATCACTGAATTTAACATCAATAAGCGTTTCCTCTATTTGTTTTTTAGATTCAACGTCTATGATGATTACTTTGCGCCAATCACTTCCACCTTCAGAAATTTGATAAGCAGCAAGAGAACCATCTTTAGAAAAGCTTAAACCTGCAAGTGATGTGGTGCCCTCTTCACTGAATTTATTTGGGTCTAAGAAAACCTCTGCTTCTCCATCACCTTTTTGGCGATAAACAACATATTGATTTTGTAGACCATCATTTTTATAAAAATATGTGTAGTTACCTTCAGTAAAAGGCGCGCCTACTTTTTCGTAGTCCATTAAATTTTTAAGGCTTGCTTTTAGTTCATCGCGATATGGAATTTGTGATAGGTAATCTGCTGTTACTTTGTTTTGTGCTTTAACCCAATCAGCAGTTTCTTCGCTCATATCATCTTCTAACCAGCGATATGGGTCGGCAACTTGCGTTTCAAAGTAGCTATCAACTACATCACCTTTTTTAGTTTCAGGATATTGAACCGCAGCGATTTGAGAGGATGTCTTTTTAGCTTCAGTTTGTGCATTTTTGTTATTATTTTGTACTTCTTGAGTACCACAAGCTGTCAGTGCCATCAGTACGGCACATGTGAGTGCTTTTTTAATCATCGAACTTTTCCCTAGTAACTAAATATAGAGACGTTAAGCTATAGTGAAACGAAGTGAAAGTCTAGTGATTGTCGATGAAGTGATTTCTCTTTAATTACATGGCGTTATATTACTTCTATAGCTTTATTTTATTTTCATTTACAATGATTTACTTAAGTAATACCAATTCCCTTAATTAACTGGTCACTTAATTATCGAAATTGCTATAAGTTTCAAGATTGCCTTAATTTTGATACATGTCCTGTAATAGCTGATTTTACTTGCTGACGTAACCACTGATTTTTTTGATGTTGATCGTTGCGCGCTTCCCATAATATTTCTATTTTAAAGTCTGGTACCTCAATAGGCGTTTTAGCAAAACTCAGTTTATTTGAAAATAAATCAATTTTAGCCATTAACTCAGGCACAACACACAGTAAATTTCGCCCCGTTAAAAGGTGTCTTAAAGTTAAAAAATTACGTGTGGTGACTTTTACTTTTCTTTGCTGGTTATGCTGAGATAACTGTTTATCTATAGGTGATGATATTTGGCCATTAGAGCTGGTTAATGCGTGAGGCGTTGTACAGTATTGTTTGATTGATATCGGCGTTGTTATGCCAGTAGCTTGCTTATCAAATAAACAAACGTGGTGTTCAGTATATACATGTGAGCGGTTAAAGTTTTTATATTCATTATTAATACTGCCTAACATTAAATCGAGATGATGTGTTTTGAATACCTGCTCAAAATTACTTTTATCAACATGATAAAAACAAATTTGGCTTTGTGGTGCAAGGCAAGAAATTACATCAAATAGGATAGGGGCAAAAAGTAATTCAGCGTAATCAGTTAAACCTATTTTAAAAGTGCTATTAAATTCTTTAGGCTCAAAAGTACCTGTACGCAAAACTTGCTGAGAAATTTGATTTAAAATACTGGCGATCACTGGTGTGAGTTCTATGGCTTTTTGACTTGGCACCATATTATGGCCTTGGCGTTCAAATAAAGGGTCGCTCAGTAAATCTCTTAAGCGAGATAAGCTATGACTCATAGCCGACTGCCCTATTTTTAGTTTGTCAGCGGCTTTGGAAACACTTTTTTCTTCAACTAACGCATTAAATACCACGAGTAAATTAAGATCTATGGCACGCCAATTAATTTCTTTCATCTTTCATACTCTTAAGTTGTTAATATCAGAAATGGTTAATATGTTTATTAATTATATTCATACTAACAATCAAAACAATCAATTTGAATCATTGTTATAAATTTATTATCTTGCAGCTATTAATTGTATAAATAGATTTAAATGATGTTTGAAATATTCTGTAAATTTTTCATTTTAGGGTGCGTTAGCTTTGGTGGGCCTGCCGCACATATCGGTTACTTTAGGCAAGCCTTTGTTGAAAAACATAAATGGTTAAGTGATAAGGATTATGGCCAATTTGTTGCTTTAAGCCAGTTTTTACCCGGACCTGGTTCTAGCCAAGTTGGGTTTTCTATCGGTTATCATCGCGCTGGGTTACCAGGGGCTATCGCTGCATTTTTAGGTTTTACTTTGCCTTCGGTTATGGTGATGTTAGTGATTGCTTTATTAAGCCAGCACTTCTTAAATAATACTATTTTTGAAGGTGTGGTCCATGGTTTAAAATTACTTGCTGTGATTGTTGTGGCGGATGCTGCTTGGGGCATGTTTAATAACTTTTGCAAGCAAAAAATATCAGTTGCTTTATGTGCTTTTACCGCGATTGCATTATTAATGGTGCCTTCGCTTTATACACAAATATTAGTATTAATTATTGCCGCTTTAATTGGTAAATATTTTTTGATACCAAAAGAGCGCAGTGAACAAAGAACACTCTCAAAAATGAAATTAAATTGGCCGCCATTAGTTATATTTATAAGCTTATTGGTTGTTTTACCGTTATTTTCTCATTTGAATGCACATACTAAACTGTTCTCAGACTTTTTTCAGGCGGGCAGTTTTGTTTTTGGTGGCGGTCATGTTGTTTTACCTTTATTAGAGAACTTAGTGGGTGAACAATTGAGTCAAGATGCATTTTTAACTGCTTATGCAACTGCACAAGCTGTGCCGGGACCTATGTTTACATTAGCAACCTTTTTAGGCTTTGAATTATTGCCGAACTCACCCATTACAGGTGCATTTTTGGCAACTGTAGCTGTATTTCTTCCTGGTTTTTTATTGATATTAATCGTATTGAAAAACTGGCAGGCTTTAGCGAGTAATCCGAGTATTTCAGGGGCTATGAACGGTGTGAATGCTGCTGTGGTAGGATTATTATTATCAGCTTTATATCAGCCTGTTTTTCAAAGCGCAGTGATTAATGGCATTGATATGGCTTTAGTTGTACTTGGCATATATTTATTAAAATCTTTGAAGCTCCCTATTTTGGCATTAGTGACTTTTTATTCATTGTTTGGCGTACTTTCAATTTATCTTTAAAGGGTGTGAATTTATTTCATGGGTTTTAGTCTTAAAAAGGATTTCTATTCATAGCTAAATGTCATTAGAATATTTAGCTATATTTTATTTTAGGTACACTCATGACAGACATATTAAAAAAACTATTCGCGAGTAATAATAACGATATCGCTCCTTTAGTAATAAGGCTCACTTTAGGTGTGATTTTTATCGGTCACGGCTGGGGTAAGCTATTTGGTGAAGGCAATCCAGCAGGGTTTGCGGGCTGGTTAGGCAGTATGGGTCTAGAACCTAGCTATTTATTAGCTGTTGCAGCAGGTCTTGCTGAAACACTTGGTGGTGCTTTGTTAATTGCGGGTTTATTTACGAGAACGGCTGCAAGCAGTTTAGTTGTAGTGATGTTAGTGGCAATTGGTTTTGTGCATCTAGATGCTGGTATGTTTGGTAAAGGGGGATATGAATTCCAACTTTTACTTTTAGCGGGTGTTGTAAGCTTATTGATCCAAGGTGCAGGTAAGCACTCTGTTGATGAAATAATTTATAAAAAAATGTAGTATCAAAAGACCCATTTAGTGAATAGTGTATTAAATGGGTTTATTTCATTAACTAAAGGCACAACTTTTTGAATAACTACAAGTTATTACCTGCACTTATCTCTCTATTACATACTCGTAATCTCACCGAATCTGCAAAAACGCTGAATGTGACACAATCAGCTATGAGTAAAACCTTATCTCAAATTCGTGATGCCTTTCATGATCCTATTTTAATTCGAGAAGCCAATCATTTTGTACTGACAAAACGAGGTGAAGAATTAAAAACGCAGTTGCCCAGTTTAATACAAAGTTTAGATAATTTATATTTACCTAAAAAGTTAGATATAGCGCAATGTGAACGTAAGTTTATATTGGCTTCAAGTGATTACGTATCACAATTTATCTTACCAGATATATGCGCAAAAATGGTAAATAGTGCGCCAAGTATTAGTATTGAATATCAGTTATGGCAAAAAAACTGGTTATATGAATTATCTCAAAAACCTTTAGATTTAGTATCTACAATCGCAGATTCAGTGCCTGAAAACCTTTACGGTAAAAAAATGGCTGAAGATGAATTAGTGATTGTAATGCGCAAGGCACACCCTAAAGTGGCAAGCCCCTTTACACTTGATGATTATACAGATTCAAAACATATTGTAATTAGTGGCGGTGGCGATAAAGATAGTCCAATAGAAGCAGCTTTATCTGGACAAGGTAAAACAAGAAATGTATTTGCATCAGTACCGTTTTTTCAATCTGCGATAGAATTATTATTACAAACAGACACTATTTTAACAACACCGCTGCATATTGCTGCTGACTTTTCACACCTTCATGATTTAGAAATTAAACCTTTACCGCTAGATATAAAACCCCATCAATATTATATCTTGTGGCATGCAAAAAATAATTTAGATCCTGAACATAAATGGTTTAGAGAAATATGTTATCAACTTTTTAAAGCGCATTTAGATACCACAATTGAATATGGATTAAAGTTACTTAAAAATAACAGATAAAGCTAGGTATGAATTTTTCACATACCAAAAAGTCAATAATTTGATTTTTATTCATGCTATTAGCAAGGTAAAATAAACTTAATATAAATAAGTTTGAGAGTAATATGGAATTAGCAGCGTGGTTATCTTTAGCCTCTATCTGTTTATTAGGAGCGATGACCCCAGGACCAAGTTTAGCGATTGTTTTAAAACATACCGTTTCTGGTAGTCGAATGAATGGCTTTATTGTGAGTATTGCACACGGTGCGGGCATTGCTTTATACGCATTATTAACTGTTTTAGGGATGGCACTTGTCATAAAAGAAACGCCTTGGTTATTCAATGTGATTAAATATACAGGCGTTGTATTTTTACTTTGGTTAGCATTTAAAGCATTCACTTCAAAATCTTCTCTAGGTAAATTAAAGCATGAAAAAACATCCGTAACGTTTAAACAAAGTGCATGGGAAGGTTTTATGATTGCCTTTTTAAATCCTAAAATTGCCATGTTTTTTTTAGCACTGTTTAGTCAATTTATTGATGCTGATGCCAGCTTAGAGCAAAAAATAATTATGATAGGCACAGTAGGTGGTATAGATACTATTTGGTATTGTTTAATTGCGCTGGTGTTATCAAAATCAAGTATGTTAGAAAAGTTACGCAATAACGTGCATATCATTGAAAAAATCACTGGCGTTGTTTTACTGGGGATTGCAGCAAGAGTACTAATGTAATTTTTTAGTGAGATTAATATTGTAAAATACCCAAGTCACATTTTTTATGTTACTTGGGTATTGTTTATAATAAGGTAAGAAAGCATAAACACCAACAACATCTGGTCTTAAACTGTAAAAAATAAATAAAACCTTAACTTAACTGTTCTGCTAATATTTTATATAACATATGAAGCTCAATGGGTTTATCTACGCGTGCATTAAAGCCAAGCTGTTCATAGTTTTTTATGTCGTCTTGTATATTATGCTCACCCACTGCAATGATAGGCATTATAAAGTTTTTAACTCTAATTTCTTTACAAGTTTCTATACCATTTATAACCGGTAGTTGGGTATTCATCATTATCAAATCTGTTTGTTTTTCTTTTAAGTAATTAAGTGCTTCTTGTCCGTTTGATACAATTGACACATTGGCTTTAGTTGCCTCTAGCATACTTTTAAAAATGACCTTACTCACTGCGTCATTCTCTACCAATAAAATATGTTTACTCTCAAAGTGAGGTATAACTTCTTGAGTATGTAAATGCATTTCTTGAAAATTTTTATCTTGTTTTATCAAAGGTAAAATAACTAAAAAGCAAGAGCCTTCACCTATTGTGCTGCCTACACTGATAGAGCCATCCATCAACTGTACCATTTTCTCTACAATGAGTAGGTCAATACCAGAGCCATCACATAAATGTGTGGTAAGTTTTATACCTTGGTCTATATGATTAAAAAGACTCGCTGCTTTTTCTTTGCTCATACCTGAGCCAGTATCTGAGACTGTAATTTTAATAGATTTTTGATTGTTACTAGAATCAATAATATCGATATGAATATCTATACTGCCATCTATGGTGAATTTTAAAGAGTTTAAGATTAAATTCAAAATTATTTGTCTGATCCTAACGGGGTCGCCTAACCAACCATCAGTAAAATTGCTTGAATAAGATACTGATAATTTCACGTCCTTTTTCTGTGCTTCATGAGTCATATCATGGATTAAAGTATGTAAAAGTTGTTTAATACTAAATACAGACTCTTCAATAAATAACTTATCTCCTTCAATTTTTGAAAAGTCAATAATATCATCTATGGTACAAATGAGTGATTTTGAGGAAAATAATGCTTGTTCAATGAGTTTGTTACTTTTATCAGAACTGGCTTCATGATTTAAAATTTGTAAAACGCCATATATGCTATTCATAGGGCTTTTAATTTCATGACCCATATATTCTATAAATTTACTTTTAGCTATTTTTATTGATTCAGTTTCATATTTTGATTTTTCAAGTTGCTCTATCGTTTTAGTTTCGAAATAAATATTTTTTATGACACCAATGAATAGCTGCTCTTTGTCAAAAGTGATTTCAGCCAAAGTAATATCAATTGGAAACTTAGTTTGGTTTTTATGTAAACCTTCAAGGTTACTTCTCTTTTTTACGACTAAAGGTTTTTTCTTTGTATTAAAACCTTTCACATGGCTGTCATGTTCTAAACTGAGTTCTGTTGGCATTAATACATTGACACTACGTCCTACAATTTCTTTTTCGGTATAACCAAATAAGGTTTCTGCTTTTTGTGAAAAAGACTGAATAATACCTTTATTATTTATGATAATAATCGCGTCATTTAAGTTGGCAGTTAAGGTATTTAATTTGTTTTTTTCGTCATTAAGTTGATCATTTATTTTAGTTAGTTGTTCCTCTTTATCTTGAGATAAGCGTGAGAAATACATAAGTAAGGAATATAAAAATTTGAACATAATAGCCATAAATAATAGCCAACCGGGTAGGCTTGAGGTGATATTTTTAAAAAAAACTAAGCTTGGGCTTAATGCTATTTTCCAGTCCATACCATGAATTGACATGGCATGGCTTTGTGTAAAGTGGTTATCATTAATGTTATTAGATAATGAACTATCAAAAATATCTTGATAGTTGTGATTTAATTTTAGTGCTATAACACCACTATTTTTAGATTGGATACTGTTTAAAAAAGCTTTTAGGTCAATATGAATAACCACAAAGCCTTTTAAGTTTTCATTATCTAAAAAGCTTGGGGTTACCACTATTAATGCCGTATTTTGAGTGTTTTCACTTATTTTTGTATCAGCAGAAAATACTTTAGTTTCCTCTACTTCTTTAAACAGTTTTAATAACTTGTCTGAAAAATCATTTTTTATATCTAAATTTGGCAATGTATAGACTTGATTTGCAGTATTAATATCAAACCATTGAATATACTTGATCCAAGATGTTTTATAGATTGGATCTACGGGGTTTATAGGAGAATTGTTTTTATCTGTTTTTATATTAGTTAACTGCTTTAGTAGAGCATTTAATGCTTGATTTGCATTACCTTCAATAACAGTAATCTCATTTTGTATTTGTGTTTTAATCGCCCTAGACTCTTGATTGACACTTTGTATCCACAAAATCAAAAATATGATAGAAACTAGATAAGTAGCATTAAAACTGCTTTTATTATCTTTTTTATACTGTTTATTTATAAATAACCTCATGCTCATTGAAATGCATAAAATAGCTAAAGCACTATGGATTGCAACAGGAGAAAAGTAACCCCAAGCGTAAAAAGAACTAATGCTAAAGATATAGCCAAAAAGTGAAATAAAGAGCAAAGAAATCGTAATAAATAGACTGCTATTGCAAACCAAGACAGTTATTTCTGAGTTTATTTTTGGTGATGTAAAAGTTAAAAAATTAAGGGAAATTAAAATAAAACATAGTGAGGAGACTGGTGACATTCTACCAGGTAAAAGGTTAAATAAATTATCGGTTTGACTAATAAAAACCTGATCTAAACCTAAGTTTATACTTAATATATATTCTAATAAGGTAATTAAGCTTATAAACAATACAATGCTAGGTAATAACGCTCTTAATTTATGTTTGACAGTAAAAAGGCTTATGCCTAGCAAAAATAAGCATATAGCCTCATTAAAATGCATTGGAGCAAGAAACTTGTGAAGTTGAATCAATAAAGCTTGGTTTAAGTACCAAGCGAGTATTACCACAAATCCAAATAAGCCTCCAATAATAGAAAAAATTTTACTGGTTAATGGCAAAGCAATAGTGTCATTGTTTTTGATATTCATTGTTATCCTAAAATAATCCAAAATACAAAAAGTAAAACTGTTTTAAATATAGTTTAAAAAAATCAGAATGGAATTATTCGAAAATCATAAGTTTCAAGGAAAAAACAATATCTGTTTCTATAATTAAGTAAATTTAAAATTTATCTATGGAAATACATATGGCTTTACCAATTCTCATGAGTTATGACGAATGGAAAGAACAAACTTATGCAGGAAAACTATCAACTAGAAGCCAGCTATTAAAAGACGTTGATGATTCAATCCGTAATTATAATACTGATAAATCAGATGAAACCTTATCCGATTTAAAAGTGAAATTTGGTTTATGGTGCCAATCTAAAGAAGATTTTCGTTTATCTATCCGTAGTACTAGGTCAGATGCACCTTGGAAGCTGCATTTACAGCTGTTCTTTGGACAAAAAACAGATACTCAAACATTACGTGAACTTGCATTAATGAAAGATGCCCAACAAGAAATTTGCATGCAAATTTTTCGAGGCTGTAATATGAAGTTTAAGAGCAAACTAAAAACAGCCAAAGAATTTGCCAATGATGTGAAAGACCTATTAGAACAGTTAGGTTTTAAAGGTTTTAGTGTACCAAGTATGGTTCAAGAGATCATTGCCAAAGTAAAATCTGGTGTATCTCAAGCTGTTAAGTATGTATCAGGAAAAACGACTTTAGGCGGCATTATTTCTAATGTGGTTAATTTTGTTTTAGGTTTAATTAAGTCTCTTAAAATTACAGTAATGGAATTTATTGAGATGCTAAAAGCTGAAATATATAAATTATTAGAAAACCTATTGATGCACCTTATTCCATTAGCCAGTACAGCTAAATTTATTGTTGAATTTGCGCCTAAAGTATATGCATTGGTAAAAAAACAAGTAAAAATCAGACAAACAAGAATAGCCAAATACTTTTTTGCTCAGGGGGATCCTAAAGCGGCGGTTAATAGTTTAAAACATGCATTACAGTCAGAGCGTAATGCGATGGCGGTTGATTTAGCCGCTGATTTAGCGTCAGCTGCAACAGATGCTTTTGCACCTGTTGGCGCTCAAGCGGTTAAGTGGGCGAATGATTTTCGAAAAACCCTTACAAACATTATTAAAACCATTCAACACTGCAAAGAAGTAAGGAAAGTTAATAAACTATTTAAGCGTTTGTACGTATCCTCATTTGACTTAAATATATTTAAAACAAGTCCTTTACTCGCTTGTTATTTGATCAGTACTTGTAGCCAAAGTCAGTTGGTATCTATGCTACCAGGCAATGCATATAGTTTTTCTACTTGGATTAATTATACCAAACGAGTAATCGATGATCATATAAAACCAATGCAAGAAGAAGCCAGACGATTAATGGACGAACACCCTTGTGAGGTTGAAGGAATAGGTGATGCGTTAAGAGAGGATGCAGACCAACTCAGGGAATCGATTTTAAAACATAAAGAATTAACTAAGGATTACTTAGGTGATATACACAGAGCTGCACATTTAAGTGAAATTAGACGTTTTGATAAATCGAGCTTAAAAGCAACTGAAACTAAACTTGGTTCAGGCAGAGGGTTATTAGATGACATAACTTGGTTTGATAAATCTAAATTAAAATCGACTACAGCCTCTGTTGGCTCAGGTAAAGGGCTATTAGACGAAATTACTTGGTTTAATAAATCAAAGTTGACTGATACCCAAACATCTGAGGAAGATCATATTGCAAAAATGAAGCAGTTTGAAATGTCTTTAAAAAATATAAATAGTCAAATTTTGACAAAAACATGGCTCAATGAACACGCATTTAATCATGCAAAAATAGGTGATAAAGTCATAGGTTTAGCTAAGTGGAAAAAGCTAAGTTGGGTTACTTTTGGTCGCCGTCATGAATTTACACAAGCGATAGATAAAGGTCTTGTAAGTTACAGTCAATTATTTCAAACCACTAAATCTAAATATGCCTTGGTGATCACAAAAACACATTTAACGCAGTGCTTAAAAGATATTCAAAGTAGAATTGAATTTATATCTAAAAACATACTCATGCCCTTACATCACTGGCTAGATCCTAAAAATAAAGTGCATCAAACATCTAAGCGACTCAAAGCAATGCAGCAGTTACGAGTTTTGATTGATAATGAAATAGGTCAGCTTAGTCTATTACATAGCCAATATTCGAGTAAAAAACATCAAGTCGAGCTTCTTTACGGGTAATTTTTACCTGATAGCTTGACTGAATAAGCTTGAGTGGTAAATTGAGGTATATCTAAACATTTTAATTAACTGATTTAGGTATTATTTTGCAAAATAAGTGAGAGTTATATGCCGTCAAATACTGAAAAAACTCTAAATCCTCTTTTTGCTGAAGAAATAAAAATTCAGCAAGCTATTGTCAAAAAGAATAAAGCTGCTGTAATGGCCAAAATCAACTTACAAGGTCGGATGTCGCAAGGGTTTAGGCTAGTAAATAATCAAGCTTATGAGCAAAAGCTACAAAAATTAAAAGCAAAAATATCATCAAATGAATATGTGAATGATGCAAATAGAAATCAAGATATGTCTATGTTAAATATCATGACGCAGAAAAATGCAATATCTAATTATTTAGATGCAGCTTCAAGTGCTAAATTGGCTAATAAACAGTTAGATTTTAAATCTAGAAACCAAGTTGCCAATACTAAGTTAAAGCGTAAACAATTATTTATGATGTTTCAAAGCACTTGTGAAGCACAAGAAGAACTAAAAGAATATGCAGTTCAAGTCGCTTCGGTATGTAAAGGTACAGTTAAACAGCCTCCGGGCGCATATTTTGGTGTAAAAGACTTTCATGGTGCCTTAGATAAAATTACCAACCGTAAACGTAATTACGATATAGGTGATTTAAAAGATGCAACAAGAATGACCATTATCTTTGACTCTATGGTAGATATGGTTGCAGCTAAATCTATGATATCTTTAACTAAAGAGTTTATTGAGTTAAAGCATTTCCAGTCAGCTATGAAAGATAGGTACGGTACAGGGCAAGGCGATAATGCTAAATATAATTGTGGTGCAACAGGTGCCGGTTATAAAGATATTAAGTTTTTCTTAAAAATGAGTAATGGTCATATAGGTGAGCTACAACTTAATACTAAAAATATGATGGTGGCTAAAAAGAATGGCCATATTATTTATGATGTATTACGTGATGGCGGTGCTTTAAATAAACCATTTACTATCACCAATAAAGAAGTTATCGCTAAAGTTAGCACAAACATGAGCGAAAAATGGTTTAACTTTGTTAAAACTCGTGTACCAAAAGCCTTAGTTGAATTAGACGAAATCAAAAAAATAGTTAAAAGACTTAATGATAATGTTGAGCGGGGAAATCACTCACTCGTTGTCAGCTTAGCGGAAATAAAATCCTTATCTACCGTTAGCTTGCTGATTTATGAACAAGGCGATAACGCCAGAGTATTATTAGATTAAATAACCCGGAACGACTTGGGGTTAATCCTCAAAAATTGAAATTTATAAGGAAAGTGTGTGGCATATCAATTTGAAAATAGAGGGTTATATTTTACAGATTCAAATAACAATACTCACTTGGGTCATAAGCTGGTCATTAATGAAAGTTTATCAACTCCGTTTTTGATCCAAGGTGTATTGGTAAGCAGTAATTTTTCCGCAGATGATCAACTAGGTCAACCTATTACATGTCACTGGAATGAAGTTGCCGATAATAAACAAAAAGAAAAGCGTGTATTTAATGGCTATTTAACTGAAGTTCAGTTACTTGAAAGTCAAAGTGATCATGGCTACCAGCATTATAAAATCGTACTAAGACCTTGGTTATGGTTACTTACTTTTCGTAAAAATTATCGTGTTTTTCAGCAAAAAACCTTATCAGATATTCTATCTGAAGTATTTGATGATGCCGGTTTTTCAGGAAATTATACTTTAGGAACTTTACCATCAGATGAGCGTAATTATTGTGTGCAATATAATGAAACTGATTTTGACTTTGTGCAAAGATTATTAGCAGAGCAGGGAATTCATTATTATTTTAATCATACAAGTAATAGCCATCAGTTAAATCTGCAAGACCCAGACTCACCTTATGAAGATGCAAGTATTGCTAAATTAGATTACAAAGCAAGCCGTACTGGCGAGCAAATGTTGGTTACGCAATGGCAGCCAAAGCTTAAGCTTCATGGCGCTGCAATAAGCAGTGTTAATTATGATTATGAAAGCACGCAAGTTGTTGATAGTGGTGATTCTAGCTCTTCTCACACTATCGCAAATACGCAAAAACTGACCCAATATGAATTTGGGGCCAACTCAGTTAAAGGTGATATGAGTGATTTAAGCAGTAAAGTGGTTAAAAAAAGGCTTAATCAAGTGCAAAGTGATTTCAGTTTAGTTGAAGCTAAAAGTATTGTTGAAGACTTAACTTTGGCAACGCAATTTTCACTGTCTGCACATCCAGATAGTAGCCAACTTGGCGATTATGCCATAGAAGAAATTATTCATACTATCGAAGCTGCTGAGCAATCAGTGAGTTATTCAAATCAATTTATATGTCGTCCTATTAAAAGCCCCAGTTACCCTAAGTTTATTCCTAAACCTGTGATCAATGGTTTGCAAACAGCTGTTGTGATTGGTGGAGATGTTGGTCAACCTCAGCATGATGTAAGTGGTCGTATTAAAGTGCAATTCCATTGGGATAAAGTAGGTGGTGATAGCCCTAGTTGTTGGATCCGCGTAGCACAAACAATGGCAAGCTCTGGTTTAGGTATACAGTTTATTCCTAGAGTGGGAGATGAAGTGTTAGTAAGCTTTGTCAATAATGACCCCGATCAACCTTTGGTTATTGGCAGTGTTTATAATAGTAAAAACCCACCGCCATATAATGAACTCAACAGTACACAAAGCGGGATTAAAACTCAGCTGGGTGAAACTGCAAATGAAATTCGTTTTGATGATAAAAAAGATAATGAACAGATATATTTTCATGCTGCAAAAGATCATGTTATTGAAATCGAAAATGACTTTAAACAAACTGTGACTAATGAGTTTTCTAGCACCACAGAAAAAGCCATTACAGTAACGGGTAACGATAATTATGCTTTAACGATTAAAGAAACCTTAGCTGAAAAAGCCAAGCAAATAACCATGGAAGCAGATGATAAAATCACTTTAACAGTAGGTAGTAATTCCATAGAGCTAAGTACAAGTGGTATTGCAATTAAATGTGATAAGTTATCGATTGATTCAACCGGTGATGTACAAGTTAATGGTGCTAATTTAAAACTTAATAGTGATGCCGAAACAAAAATAAGCGCAGGTAGTAACTTTAAGGCTAACGCAAATGCTAATGCTGAAATGTCGGGTAATGCAGGTGTTACTGTGAGTACCTCAGCACAAGCTAAAGTCACAGGTAGTGCTGGTGCAGAACTTAGCTCATCAGCTATGACAAAAGTATCATCATCAGGTATTACACAAATTTCAGGTTCTTTGGTGCAGGTAAACTAATGTATAAAAAAATACCCAATCAAACTATCGCATCTATCTTAGTGAGATATGAATTAAGCGATGATGCAAAATTATGTATCACAGATAATATGACGCCAAAAGAGGCGATTGATGCTTTAAACGATGCTAATTTATTGAGTGATGCTGTACAGTTTATTTCTCATGCTTTGCCTATGGTTGATGCGATTAACTGGGCAAGCATTGTTATGGAGTTGCGTGAAAATGAATGGGATGATACTCAAGTTCATGCAATTAATAGCGCCCGTAATTGGTTAAAACAACCTAATGAAACCCATAGAGTTCGTGCCAACCAATTAGCTGATAGAGTTGGCTTAGAGTCAGCGCCATCATGGGTTGCAAAAGCTGTTTTTTGGTCAGGTACTGGTTCTATTGTTGCACCTGAATTACCCGCTGTTATGCCGCCTACATTTTTGTATGGTCATGCAGTTGCAGCTGCTATAACCGTAGCAGCAGCAGTGCCACAATGGCAGGAAGGTGAAATGGGGTATGAGCAGTTTTACATTAAAGCGATTCAGCTAGGCATAGATATCGCCAATGGTCAAAGTGCGAAAACCGCACTTCTAAAAATTAAAGAGAAAAGCTAATGGGACAACCTGCAGCAAGAATGACGGATATGCATGTATGTCCGATGCAAACACCGGCAGTACCACCCATTCCTCATGTCGGAGGGCCAATAATTGGTCCTGGCGCACCCACAGTATTAATTGGCAGTTTGCCGGCAGCCGTTATGGGGGATAGCGCAACTTGTGTTGGCCCGCCTGACAGTTTAGTTATGGGCAGTGCCACAGTATTAATTGGCGGAAAGCCAGCAATTAGAATGGGAGATACATCAGCACATGGCGGCTCAATTGTTGCCGGGTTACCTACGGTTTTAATTGGCTAAAACACATGATTGAAATACTCAGCAAAATTGCCAATAGTCACTTCACTAACATATTTATGGCACTATGTTTAATGTGCACCAGTGGTTATCAAATTTATGGTCAAATACAAAGTGACACACATCAACTCGGTGCCCACCATGGTGTTGCAATTTATGGGCTTATTTTATTAATAAAAGAATTTTTAAGCATGGTACAAACAACAGATAAAGCCATCAAACATCTACAGTCTGAAAAATCATAAGTTTAAACGAGTTCTGCAATTACAAAGTAGCCATAAGAGATTACATTAAGTTACAGTGTTCCTGTAATAATACACTTATGCTTAATAGGAAATATATACCAAAATAAAGGATTAACATGGTGAATAAAAAATTAACGCTTGGTTCAGTTATTTTATTAACCTGTATTGGTTGTAATAGTGATACCAATGACCAACAGAAAATGCTTGATGATAATCAAGCTAAATGGGAATCACTTAATATAACAGATTACACTTTCACTCAAAGAAGAAGCTGTTTTTGTGTACCCGAAGTTGTTCAACCTACAGTACTTTTAATAAAAGATAATCAAACTGTTTTATCATATACAGAACAAGATGAAGTGATTGTAGATAAACAGTTCCGCTCAAGCTTTTTAACTGTGAATGAACTCTTTATTAAAGTGAACAGCTTAATTGATAATAGCGAATCATTAACCGTTGAATATCATCCTACCTTTGGTTACCCCACTTTAATAAGCGCTGATATTGACAAACAAATGGTGGATGATGAGTTTAGTATTAATAGTGGTGATTTTGTTGATACTACTGATGCTGTGTGCCCTGAAATATTCTTTCCTTCGTTTACCCTCAACATCATTGATAATGATACACAAGCACCGCTGAATTGTGACGTATATGGGCGTTTTCAATTTGAAGATAAAGAAGCGGAAGAATTTCTCCTGGATACAAATAATCAATGCGATCCCACAACGCCAGTAGATTTAGGAACTAATTTTGGTATCGCAAATTTAACTGTTAAATCAGATGGCTACAATATGAAAAAAATAGATGAAATACATATTATTGCCGACCATTGTCATATTAAAACTCAGAATCTAAATATCTCTTTAACAGCTAAATAAAAGCCTAGTTGTTAACATTTATAATCTCTTTAATTGTTTTTAGATTATTAAATTGTAGTCGTGTGATTACCAAAGGAAACTGTCAGTTTTAACTATTAGGGTTAATCTGGCAGGTAGCTATGAGCGAAAAGCGGAAATTCAATAGCTGTAATTCTGAAGTGCTCTATTCTGACATTGCAGGCATTAACGGTTTAACCGTTTTATGCAGTTTACAACGTCAGAATAGAGGTACCTAACTAACAGCTTCTTAAAAGTTGTTTAATCCTTAAACTGTTCGCTTGGGTGGCTCCATATAAATGGTGACGCATATGGCCCTGTTATGCTTGACGATGATTCACCAACACCATCAAGCGCACCTTTAGTCAACTCACGAGCGAACCAACATTCTAGCGGTGCTTCACTTTCAACTGGAAGTAAAACGTTGTGAGATGCATTGTAGCGCTTAGCATAGTGGTGAGGTTCACCCATTACGAAAATCACATCTGCATCTAATTGTTTTTCTGCTTCTTCCATTAATCGAGTCGCATAGCCCTTTCTTTGATATTCAGGCAAAACAGCTAATGGCGCTAATACATAGCATTTTAGGTATGGCGCTTTATCTATCGTGATAGGCGTATAGCAAGCATGTGCTACGCCTTCATAAATAATTGAAAAGCTACCGTCTTCAATTAAATCGTTAGCAAAGTCACCGTATAATTTTGCATGTCTTTCATCATAGAGGCCACCCGCATTTGCGAAGGCTTCAAATTGTATTTGGTATGGTGTTTTCACTGAAACACTCCTTATGTGTCATTCTTAACATTCATCGTTTTTAGCTTCATATTGCCATTAGCCTATTGCTGGTCAGTAACTATAACCCCAATAGCAATAAGTGCTTTTTGATGAAGCGTTGTTTAATTTTTGTCAAAGGGTATTCATCTTCAGCAAATAAGTAATTGAGTGCGATTCCGTCTAACTCAGCAATTAACATATGGCTGTCAACAAGACTATCCGCAGATGGAATATCATTTAATATCGATTGAAATGATTCCAACATAAGTTGATACCTTTCATCAAACAGGTCTTTCAATAGTGTTCGTAAAGCAGGTTGACACAAAACTTGAAAATCAAATTGATAATATAGCTTGTGTTCAGCACAGGTCATTGAGAGAAATATTTTTTCTAAGTGACTAACGAACCTTTCTTTTGTACTCAATTCTTCGTTTACTAAATCTACGTTGTCGCCAACTTCTTCGATAATTTGAGCCATACGGAGGAAAACCTCCCTGAGTAGACCTTCTTTATTTTCAAAGTGGTGGAAAGCCAGCCCTTTTGAAACATTCGAGTGCTTACAAATAGCTGAAATAGGCGTATTTTCATACCCTCGCTTTGCAAATAACTCTATCGCTACGTCCATGATTTGTTGTTTTTTGTCCAAAATATTCACCTAACCACTAATTGACTGACCGGTCGGTCAGTTGTGTGTTATTAAAAATCTACGAGATTGGCAAGCGAAATTTAAAATCAAGTACGAGCATACTTTATAAACACATTTAATTTAGTAGGAGGCTTTTTGCTAGAGAATCGGGTAATTGCTCGTTCGTAGTCTTTTGAGGCTAAAGAACACTATAAGCCCCATCACATGCTGATGGTAGGTATTTATTGGCAATTGTAAAAATTGAGGCGACTCAAATGAATATATCTAGAAATGAACAACGAGTTTTACACGTTCTCGCACTAGGGGGCGAGATACAGTACCGTCGAGAAAGCGGCAAGGTTCATGAGGTTACTTGTTACACACAGGATGGTATGGTGCTGTCTAACTTTACCGTTGATGCTTTAAGAGCTTAAAAAGAAAAAGGCTTATTAGCTCAAATAAAGGGCAGCCATACCGTATTACTCGATTAGGTGCGAGTTCAGTTCAAACGCAAATGTTCCAGCGGTTTTGATCTGATTTAGAGCTTCACTATTGCATGAGTGCTATGGTGAATCTTTCGGTATAGCACTTTCTAAATTTTAATGAGCGTTGAAAGACTCTTCTGTATGTCTGCTGTTGGCACTTTTCGGAAGAAAACCACTGAATTAAATCTTGCCAACCGAGTGATGAGCGCATTTGCGAATGCCTGGCTTGGTTAAGCCTTGTTAATCGAATTTGATAACTCAAGTTAAGGCTTATTCAATTTAACCTGTTAAAATGAACCATTAAAAGTTAACGCTATTATTTTACTAAATTGTTGCTATGGATTAGATTATAGAGATCCGAATTAGAAGTGATTATTTTACAAGGAAATATTTACTTCTAGGGAGTCGTCTTTTTCATAAGGAGCAATTTACACATGTTTAAACATGTCTCTGTTTTATCTACTTTGGCTATTTCTTTATTATTGCCATTTCAGTCAGTGTCAGCTGAGCAAGCCAATAATAAATTGGTGAATTATGATGATATTTTCAACATAGAATACGCTGCATCACCACAGGTTAGCCCAAATGGTGATTATGTGATTTATGAACGTCGCGCTATGGATATCATGACCGATAGTAGCAGAGTTAATTTGTGGCAGGTTAATATTGATGGTACGCAACATGAGCCTGTATTTTCGGGTAAAGCGAGTTATCGTATGCCAAGGTTTTCACCTGATGGTAAACAGTTAGCATATTTGTCATCTTATGAAGGCGATAATCAGCTTTACATTTTATGGCTTGAATCAGGTAAAACTTCACGAGTGACTAATTTACAAAGCGCTCCGAGTGATATTTCATGGTCTCCAGATGGAAAAACGATCGCTTTTTCAATGTTTAAGCCTGGTAAATCAACAAGTCTTTTTAAAGAAATGCCTAAAAAACCAAAAGGCGCAAATTGGGCGGGTACAGCAAAATATATAGATCAAATGAATTATCGCAGAGACGGTGCTGGTTTTAATAAACCTGGTTTTAGGCATATTTATGTTGTGCCAGCGCTTGGTGGTACTGCAAGACAAGTCACATCTGGTGATTATCATCATGGTGGTGTGATTAATTGGTCAATAGATAGTAAAAATATCATTATTGATGGTGACCGTCATGACGATTGGCAAGATAGACCAATTGAATCTGATATTTATCAAGTAAATGTTAATACAGGAAATATCACAACGTTAGTGAAACGTGATGGCCCTGATAATCGCCCATTAATAAGTCCTAATGGTAAAAAAATTGCTTATTTGAGTTTTGAAGATAAAAAGCTATCTAGCCAAAATACACAACTATACGTTATGGATACTAATGGCAAAAATGCTAAAAACCTGACGCCAGATTTAGATCGTAGTGTGAGTAATGTGCATTGGGCCCAAAATGGCAAAGGTTTATATTTTTCTTATGATGATCATGGTCAAAGCTATGTTGGCTACGTTGACTTAAAAGGTAAATTAAAAAGAAAAGTAGTGGCAACTGGTGGTCAATCATTAGGTCGCCCTTATACATCTGGCGATTTTACCGTTGCAGATAATCGTTCATTAGTTTTTACAATCGCAGATAATCAAAGACCTGCAGATTTAGCTGTGATTAATAAAAAGGGTAAGATCACCCAATTAACGCAATTAAATGAAGATGTATTTGGCCACAAAACCTTAGCAAAAGTTGAAGCTTTAACTGTAAAGTCGAGTGTAGATAATCGTGATATCGAAGCTTGGATTGCACTACCGCCTGGTTTTGATGCAACTAAAAAATACCCAATGATCCTAGAAATACACGGCGGTCCGCATGCTGCGTATGGACCAAATTATAGTACCGAAATACAACTAATGGCCGCAAAAGGCTATGTTGTTGTTTGGGCTAATCCAAGAGGCAGCACTTCATATGGTGCTGAGTTTGCTAATACAATTCACCATAATTATCCTTCAGAAGATTATAATGATTTGATGGATGTGGTTGATGGTGTGATTGGTAAAGGTTATGTTGATGAAAAACAATTATTTGTAACGGGTGGTTCTGGTGGTGGTACTTTAACAGCTTGGATCGTGGGTAAAACGAATCGCTTTAAAGCTGCTGTTGTAGCAAAACCTGTTATTAATTGGATGAGCTTTAGTTTAACTGCTGATGGTTATTCTTATTTCACAAAATACTGGATGCCAGGCATGCCTTGGGATCACGCTGACCATTTATGGAATCACTCGCCATTATCTTTAGTAGGTAATGTTAAAACTCCTACTATGTTATTAACAGGTGAAGTGGATTACCGCACACCTATGAGTGAAACAGAGCAATATTATCAAGCGCTTAAGTTACAAAATGTCGATGCCGCTATGGTACGTATTCCTAAAGCTGCGCATGGTATTGCCGCAAGACCAAGTAATTTAATTCAAAAGGTTGGTAATATTTTGGCTTGGTTTGAAAAATATAAAACAGCTGAAAAATAACTAATAATAGATTTAACTCTTAAATAAAAATCCTCAAACATGGCTTGTTTGAGGATTTTTTATTTTAACTCACTGCTAATTCTTATGTGATTGAATCATGACTCAATTGAATGACAGCGTTTAATTTCTTCAATTAATGCATTGGCAAGTGGTGATGCTGTATTATTTTTTGATGAAATTAAAACCACTGGAATTTGATAAGAATACTTTTCTGGCAAAATTGTCTTAAACAAACCTTTATCAACCCAAAAGTTGGCATAGTGATCGGGTAAATAACCAATAAATTCACCTGATAATATTAAATGTGCAATGCCTTCATCATGATAAGCAGTGGCACTATTTTGATAGTTTAGACCGTCATTTCTGGTTTCTTTATCTCGCATATAGTTACTACTGATCACTTCTGCTTTTTTTAATAGCTTATTAACTTCAGAAGGTTTGCAATCAAATAATGGATGATCGACACCACAATATAAATAGTTATTTTCATTTCTAAGTGGGAAATAATCTAATCCACGAAGATGGTGCCTACTGACGCCAATACCGACTAAAGAACGGCCATTAACAACCGATGTTTCAACTTCTCGCGCTTCACATACGTTTATATCAAATTGAATTTTATCGCTTTTTGCTTTTAAGGCAGCGATTGTACGTCCAACACCACAACGCGGATCGCTGACCATAGTATCAATAGTGGCGATAGTTACACGGCCTGAGAGCTCATTTTTAGAGCTGGCTACTGTGGTAGTAAAAGCTTCACATTGCTGTAGTAATTCTAAAGAGGCTTGATAGGTAACTCTGCCAGGTTCTGTAAGCTCAAACCCACTTCTGCCACGTTTACACAATTTAATACCTAATCGTACTTCTAAATCAGATAAATGAGAGCTGATTGTTGAACGTCCTATATTTAAACGGGACTCAGCAGCGGATAAGCCGCCACACTCAACGATAGCAACAAATATTCTAAGTAAGCGTAAATCTACGTCATGAACTTGCACTTTTTACTTCTCTTTTTATTAGTTCGATAAAACCGGAATGAATTACGATTATTATGCATTTGTAAAACATCATGAGCAAGCTAAAATGTATCAATTGAAAGCACTTTGTGCATAGAAAAATAAATAGTACTTAGGAGTATAAGATGACTTTTAAATATGGTGTTGATCGCCTTAATCTTGATATTGTAAATGGTATTGCTGATGGCAGTATCCAAGCTGAGTTAAGTCAAGAAGCGTTAGATAAAATCAATATAAGCCGCCAAAGAGTTGAAAAAATGGCCGCTTCTGATGAAGCTGTATACGGTATTAATACTGGTTTTGGCCCATTATGTGATACGCAAATCTCGCCTGAAGATACTAATTTATTACAAAAGAATTTACTTATTACTCATGCTGTAGGTGTGGGTGAGCCAATCGCTAAATCAATTTCAAAATTGATGCTAATTACTAAAGTGCACGCGTTAAGCCAAGGCTTCTCAGGTATTCGTTTAGAAACTGTAGAAAGAATGTTGGCGTTTATCAAACTTGACCTTATCCCAGTGGTACCTGAGCAAGGTTCAGTTGGCGCATCAGGTGATTTAGCACCGTTATCTCATTTATTTTTACCATTACTAGGTGAAGGTGAATTCTGGCAAGACGATAAAATAGTACCAGCAGCTCAAGTACTTAAAGAAAATAATTTAGAGCCAATGGAACTTCATGCTAAAGAAGGTTTAGCATTAATTAATGGTACGCAATTTATTTTATCTCATGGCATCACTGCTTTAACTAAAATGCGTTACTTATTAGATCTTGCTGATATGACAGGTGCAATGAGCATTGAAGGTATGCAAGGTAGTGAGCAACCATTTAGAGATGAATTGCATCAAACACGTGCATTTAAAGGTAACCTTGAAGTTGCTGCACGTATGAGAACTTTCTTTAAAGACTCACAAAATATGGCTGATCATGAAGAATGTGACCGTGTTCAAGACCCATATTCATTAAGATGTATTCCACAAGTACATGGTGCATCACGTAATGCGTATTATCATTTAGAAGAGTTAGTTGAGATTGAAATGAACTCTGTAACTGATAATCCAATTGTTATTAGCAGTGAAGAAGCGATTTCAGGTGGTAGTTTCCATGGTCAACCGCTAGCTATGGTACTTGATTATGCATCAATCGCAGCTGCGGAATTAGGTAATATTTCAGACAGACGCTGTTACCTATTATTAGAAGGTTTACACGGCTTACCAAGATTATTAACAACTGCGGGTGGCCTAAACTCAGGCATGATGATCCCACAATATGCAACTGCGGCACTTGTAACAGAGAATAAATCACTGTGTTTCCCACCATCAGCTGATAGTGTACCAACATCTATGGGTCAAGAAGATCATGTATCGATGGGTAGTATTTCTGGTCGTAAATTAAACCAGATTTTAGGCAACTTAGAAAAAATATTTGCAATCGAATTAATGTATGCAGCACAAGCTGTTGAATTTAGACGCCCTAATAAGTGTTCAGATATTATTGAGAAAAACTTACAAGTTATCCGCGCTAAAGTAGCTAAGCTTGAAGAAGATAGATTATTAAAGCCTGATATCGATGCGATGATCACATTAGTTAAGTCACAAGCATTTACAGTTAGCTTTGATCAATAACCTGGGGGAGTATAAAGAATGAATTTTCAAGAAGAAATAAAACAAGGGATCCCAAGCGTATTACCGCAAGCTAAGGCATACCCTGCAGATGCTAATCGCGCGCCTAAACGTAAAGATATTTTATCTGCTGATGAAAAACAACTAGCAGTTAGGAATGCATTACGTTACTTCCCAAAAGAGTGGCATCAAGAGCTAGCAACTGAGTTTGCTCAAGAGCTAAAAGATTTCGGTCGTATTTACATGTACCGTTTTAAGCCTAGCTATGACTTAAAAGCGCGTTCAGTTTCTGACTATCCGGCTAAATGCGAGCAAGCAGCTGCAATCATGCTTATGGTTGATAACAACCTAGATCCAGCGGTTGCGCAACATCCTGAAGAGCTAATTACTTATGGTGGTAATGGTGCTGTATTCCAAAACTGGGCACAGTACTTATTAGCAATGAAATACTTAAGTGAAATGCAAAGTGATCAAACTTTACATATTTACTCTGGTCATCCTATGGGTTTATTCCCATCTTCTAAAGACGCACCTCGTGTTGTTGTAACTAACGGTATGATGATCCCTAATTACTCTAAGCCTGATGATTGGGAAAAGTTTAATGCACTAGGTGTTACCCAGTACGGTCAAATGACTGCGGGTTCATTTATGTACATTGGTCCACAAGGCATTGTTCACGGTACTACAATTACTGTGATGAACGCGTTCCGTAAAGTATTAAATAAAGGCGAAAGCTCTAAAGGTAAAATATTCCTAACGGCTGGACTTGGCGGCATGAGTGGCGCTCAGCCTAAAGCGGGTAACATAGCTAACTGTATTACAGTATGTGCTGAGGTAAATGCGCATGCTGCAACTAAGCGTCATCAGCAAGGTTGGGTTGACGAATTAATTGATAACATGGATGAATTAATCGCCCGTGTTAAAGAAGCACAAGCAAATGAAGAAGTTGTTTCAATTGCCTACATCGGCAACATCGTTGATGTATGGGAAAGTTTCTATGAAAAAGAGATTTTCATTCACTTAGGTTCAGATCAAACATCACTTCATAATCCTTGGTCAGGCGGTTATTACCCAGTAGACATTAGCTATGAAGAATCAAACCGTTTAATTCGTGAAGAGCCTGAAGTATTTAAAGTTAAAGTACAAGAAACACTTAAACGACATGCTGATGCAGTGAATAAACACACCGCTAAAGGTACTTATTTCTTCGATTACGGTAATGCATTTTTACTTGAAGCTTCACGTGCCGGTGGCGATGTGATGGCTGAAAATGGTATCGACTTTAAATATCCTTCTTATGTTCAGGATATTTTAGGTCCAATGTGTTTTGATTATGGTTTTGGACCATTCCGTTGGGTATGTGCTTCTGGAAAATCTGAAGACTTAGATAAAACTGATGCGATTGCTGCGCGTGTTCTTAAAAAGATCATGGAAGAATCACCTGAAGAAATTCAACAACAAATGCAAGATAACATCACTTGGATTGAAGACGCTAAGCAAAACAAATTAGTTGTTGGCTCACAAGCACGTATTCTTTATGCAGATGCACAAGGCAGAATGGAAATCGCAAAAGCATTTAACGATGCAATCAATAGCGGCGAAATTGGTCCTGTAGTACTTGGTCGTGATCATCATGATGTAAGTGGTACAGATTCACCATTCCGTGAAACATCAAATATTTATGATGGTAGCCGCTTTACAGCAGATATGGCGATTCATAATGTTATTGGTGATAGCTTCCGTGGCGCTACTTGGGTTTCTATCCATAATGGCGGCGGTGTAGGCTGGGGTGAAGTAACAAACGGTGGTTTTGGTATGTTACTTGACGGTTCAGCGGACTCAGAGCGTAGACTTAAATCTATGTTATTGTTTGATGTAAATAACGGTATTGCACGTCGTAGCTGGGCACGTAATGAAGAAGCTAATTTTGCGATAAAACGTGAAATGGCGAGAACGCCTAAGCTTAAAGTAACTTTATCAAACAATGTTGACGACGATATTATAAATAATTTATCGCTGTAGTTTACTAAAGTAACTAGTTACAAAACTATATAAAAGCTATTTCATATTATGGAATAGCTTTTCTATTTTCATACATCAACAAACCCATTCTTTAAATAAATGTTTAAGCACTTAAATACCGACACCTACTATCAGTTCATCTAATCTGCATTTTTACCTATGATAGGGAATGAAAAATAATTTAGATGAGTGTATTATCGATGTCTGAAATTCAAAATGACACTTACCTTTGTGGTATTCCAAGTTTGGTAATTTGTGTCGTCATTTTATGTCAGCTAAGCACTTCATTAGTCGCTTATGCTTAAACATGCTGCCACAAATTATATTCTTGAATTTCTAATATTTTATTAAATAAATAATTATCTAAACTAATTGTAATAGGAATTACAATATTAACTATAAGGAGGTTTATGTGTTTGGTTTTTTTAAAAAATATGATGCTCATTTATGCTCTGCAGTATCTGGGCGAATACTGGATAACGGTAAACCTGTGGCTGCTCTTAAAATTGAGAGAATTTTGGTAGATTTTGATAGTAAAGAGCGTAAAGATAGTACAATTACAGATCAAAACGGTGATTTTTCATTACCTGCAGTTAATATTCGCTCGCGTTCTCCTGCATCACTATTTAGAGAGTTACTTACTAAACAAAAAATATATTTCAAAAAACAAGATGAACTTTTTACCCTATGGTCTACTACATTATGGGGGGTTGAGCCTATTAACGCTTATGACAAAAAATTATCTCAGTTGAATGCGGAGCTAACTGATCCCGAGGTATATTTTAATTTTACTAAAGATTATGAATCTAATGATATGCACGGTGCTTGCAGTATTTGCCGTTGGGATAGCGATTTTGAAATACATCACATCATTGAAGATGAAACAATATAAGGATATATAATATGCGTGATTTGACACCTAAAATAGCGGTAAAGCTTGCAGAGGCAGCGTATGAAATAAAAGACAAAGTAGGTGGAGTGTATGAGGCTGAAACATTAAAAGAATTATCAAAAGATTTTGACTTCAATCTCTCTGACAATGTGGTTCAAGGCACGAGTGGTTCATTTATGGAGCATATTTTTAAACATAAAACCGGTTTTGCACTGATTGGCACAGGTAAAAAAAACTGGTAATTATAGTGGTCATACTGTAATCGCACTGCGAGGCACAGCCAATAAGCGGGATGCTGTTACCGATATGCATTGTGGTTTAAGCACCAGTGCAAATAATTTGCCTGCTCATGCAGGATTTAATAAAACATTTAATTCGATTAGACCTGTATTAAATAGCTATTTTACGCAAAACAATACAGGGCCTGTGCATTGCGTTGGCCACAGCTTAGGTGGAGCATTGGCTAATTTAACTGCTAATTGGTTGCATAATAAGCAAAATGGACGACCGATTAGTTTATATACTTTTGGCGCACCAAGAGTGGGGTATGCTAGCTTTGCTGATAAAACGAGCAATGGTTTACATCGGGTTTTTCGTTGTTTGCATACAGCAGATCCAGTGCCGTTATTACCATTTTGGCCTTTTGTTCATACAGAAGGGGAATATACACTTAATGCAGCCCCAACAATAAGTGCTAATGCCCATAAAATGGCAGGCAATGCTCCAGGTTATACTAATACGGCAAGTGCTTTTAAAAGTTTTGCTGCGGTAAATAAGCGAAATGCGCATTGGCATAAAGAGCAAGTAAGACTTGATTATGAAAAACGTCACCAAGCAAGCTTTACTTCAAAATGGGCTCATAGATTAGGAGCCGCCTTAATTACCTTATTGAGAGATACTGGTTACTTGTATGAAATTCAACATATGATCACTAGCGGTTTAACCTTCTACGATAAAATAGCTTTATATTTGACTAAAGTTGCGAACATGCCAGGTAAGTTTGCCGAACAACAACGGGGTTTGCTAGGTCATATGTTGGTATTTGCTGGTAAACGTGGGGTTGAAATTACTGAAATGTCATATAAATTTATTCGTTGGGTTTTATCCGTTACCCTTGATAAAGTAGCACTTGTTGCCGGGCATGCTTTAAGTATGAATAAATAAACAAGTGGTATAGATTTCACCGTAACAAAACTTAAAGTGATACTAGAAAACAATGCTGACGACGATATTTTAAATAACTTATCGCTGTAGTTTACTAGCGTAGCCAGTCACTAAAAACTTGTTAAAAGAAAGCTATTCCATATTGTGGAATAGCTTTTCTTTATGAATAGATAAAACAGTCTTTTGTTTAATCGATTACTTTCGCAATTCTTCCATATCTGCAATCAGTTCTGCTAGTTTTTTAAATTGACGACCATAAACAATATTGAGATCTAAGCGATATAAAGCTTCAGCGAATCTTGCCACAATGAGCGTCACAGTAACTAAACCAATTAATAGATAATAAGGCAATCCTAAGATGATAATACCGGTTGGAAGCGCTTCAAGGAGTTGTGCAATCAGTCTCGCCCCGTCATTACTCACTATCCCTTGAACCGCTAAGCCAATAAATAACAAGGGATAAAACACCTTATAATATTGTGCGTATGCAGCCATAGAACTGTTTAACCAGTTATTAAAATTCATAATATAGTCATAACTGCTTTGCCCTTTAGATAAGTTCACCGATTTGTTTAACTCTCTTTTAGCAATAAACATCAATGGCAGCATCAAACAAAAAAGATATATTCCTAAAAATGGTAACCCGTTAATGCTCATCATAATGAGAACAAATATGCTGCCTAAAACAATCGCTTTTAAATTTTGAGAGAACATATTCCTTAACTTATCTACAATATTTTGAGACTTGCGATCGTATAGGTTATTAATTTTTGGCGCTGTTAGGCTTGGCTCATTAACAAAGCCATTTTTCCATATTGTTTCGATTGATTTTGTCATGAATTAATCCTTTTTGTTCAAAATAGTATTTAGTTTGTCTTTTATTCGGGTTATACGAACACCAATATTATTGCTATTGCTTCCTATAATATCGGCTATTTCTTGATATGACTTTTCTTCAAGGTAAAGCAAAATTACTGCTCTATCGGTTTCCGATAAATGTTTAATCGCACTGTATAGTTCGTTAATTTCATCACTGACAAATGCTTTACTATCGTCTATTGCTTCTTCTGGTAATGTATCTGAAATGATTTCTCTGCTGCCACTTTTGCGACGTTTTAAATAAGTGAGGCATACATTAAGTGAAATACGGTATATCCAAGTAGACCATTCACTTTGTTGATTAAAATTATCTTTACTACGCCATATTTGCAGACAGACCTCTTGATAATAATCTTCAAAATCTTCTTGGCTATTCGTATAAGCACGACAAATTTTTATAATAATGCCCGCAAAAGGCAGTATCGATAGTTGGTAAAAGTCACTTCCCATTTAAATTTGATAATCCATTTTATTGTTATGCTTAAGTTAGTGGCACGAGGGAAAGGTTTATTACATTCATAATGAAATTATTTTAATTTTTCTGCAAGTGTGAAGCTTTATAAGAAGATTAGGTTATAGCTGTATAAATTAATTGCAGACACTGTCTTGAAAAACACTACTTAGGTAATAACTTATATTGTTGTCGAATCGCATTTTCGCCGTATTTTCTTTCTAATTTACGCACAATAAAGTGACCTTTTGCCATATCTTGGAAATGATCGATAAAAAGCGTATTTATTGCGGCACCGCCAATAGCACCAATGGCAGGTATAGCCTGAGCTGCAGCTTTTTGTGTAATTTGAATACCAAATCGTTCGGCAATAATAGTCATAAACTTAACGATTACTGGGGCTGCTTCTTTAGCCATGCCATGTTTTGCTATGTGCTCAGCAGCTTCAACTGTTGCTTGGGCAAGCATTCCTCTTATTGCAAAGTAGCCTGACTCTGCACCATCGTCTTCTTTACTGTTACCGCCTAAAGCAAATACTTGCAAGCAGGCGAGTTTAGTTCCATGGTTTGATATATGTTCACCTTGTTCTCGAGCAATATCTGCAATTGAGCGTAGCATAAGCGTAGTTGAAATTGGCAGTTCAACAGACAGTGCTGCAAAACCAAAAAAACCACCCACAGCACCACTTGTCGCAGCGCCTACTTTATGCCAAATATTTGAAGACGATTCTCCTGGAATATCTTTCATTGTATAAAGTGCCGCATCAGCAGCTTTATCTAATGCCAAGTGAGTCACTCCGCCGAGCTTTTGATTCCAATTACTTGGTAATTTATCAATCAATAGCTCTATTGGTGTGCCAACATAATCAGTGATTTTGGCCGCGAGGCTTGGGTTTTCAAGTAGTGCTTTTGCACGTTGGAGCTCTTGCAAATGTTCTGGGGATATAAGTTGAGATTTACTACTTGAAATTGTCATTTTTAAAACCGCATTTTTGGGGGATAGTCACATTGTAAATTTTATTATTTGGCTATTAATAAAACTATAGGGAAGTTGTTTTATATTGTAATTAATTATCTTAGCTAACTCGAACTTTAAAAGTTACAAACGCATTTTGCTGAATACTTAATAGCCTCTTAGTTTATTTTCAAGTTCTTTAATTTTATCTTGTGAGCTTTCTACAGAACGCGTTAAACGCTCGACTGTAGATGAAGAACTGTCTTTGACAAATAAAAGCTGTTCCATCAGTTTATTTTTTTCTATTTTTGCTTGTTTACTATTTGTTACTTCGATAGATAGATCTGCTCTTAGAGATTTTATTTGTTCCACCGCTTCTTCATTAGATAATGTTAAGCGTTCCACCGTGGATGTTGTACTTGTTTTGATAAAGTTTACTTGCTCTAATAATTGGTTGTTTTGCTTTGTCAGTTCTAAAATTTTACCATTTAATTCTATTGTTTTTTCTTTATTTAAGTCAATAACTTGAATCTGGTGGTCGATTTCCTTTTGACTCTTTTTGTTTTCTAACTCTAAAGAAGCTATTTTTTCTTGTTCTTGATGCAAATCGGCTTCTAGGTTTTTGATCGTCTCATTTTTATCATTTAAGATTGAATTATGCTCATCTATCGTGTGAGTTAGCTGTGTCAGTTCACTTTTATTCGCCTGTATTAAATCAGAAATTTGTTTATCTTTTTCCTGTGTTAATTTTGCTAATTCAGCTTTATTCGCCTGTATTAAATCAGAAATCTGTTTATCTTTAGCTTGCGTTGATTTTTCTAGTTCAGCTTCATTTTTTTGTATTAAATCAGAAGTTTGTTTATCTTGTTCTTGGGTTAATTGCGCTAATTCAGCTTCGTTCGTTTGAGTTAAATCAGAAATCTGTTTATCTTTTTCTTGCGTTAATTGTGCCAATTCAGCTTCATTGGTTTGTATTAAGTCAGAGATCTGTTGATCTTTTTCCTGTGATATTTCTTCTATATTAGTTTTAGTCTGGTTTAATTCTTCTAATGCATCTTTATTTGTTTGCTCTAAAGTTGATGTCTTTCCATAAACTTCTCTAGTTAAAGTATCAATTGATGCTTGATGGCTTTTATGCAATTCTAGAATTTCTTTATCTTTACTTTGAGTTAACTCTTCAAGATCTACTTTATTCTTTTGAATTAAATCAGAAATTTGTTTATCTTTTTCCAAAGTTAGTTGAATAAGTTCTTCATCTTTCTTTTTAGTTATTTCTGCAATTTCATTATTTTTAGTTATTTCAAGTTCAGCCAAAGCTGAGGCCTTGTGTTGTAACATGATTGAAGGGTTACTTTCTGTACTTAGATTTAATTTATGAAGCAGTTCTTTATTGCTATCGGTTAACTTTGATATTTTACTATTTTTTATTTTAGTTAACTCAGCAATCCCTTTATCGTTATTCTCCATAAGAGCTTGGATTTCTATCTCTTTTTTATGTGTTAACCTATCTATTTCTTCTTGCTTTGCACGCAGTAGGTTTGAAGTTTTCAGCTCAAATTCAGCTTGTTGATTTTTTATTTGATTCTCAAGGTAGGCTATTTTTTCATCTTTATTTAACAGCTCAGATCCCTGTGTCTGTGACTCTGTAAATGAAGTCTCGGATAAACTAGCCGTTATATTTTCTTTATGGGGTAAGTTATATGCATAAAGTTGATTTGATACTTCTGATTTTATAGCTTGGATAATTGAATCATTTAACTTAAATTCCTCTGTGTCTTCCATAGGTGCAGATGAAGGGCCGTTCCCCAACTTATCTTGTTTGACAGTTAGATCTGCTCCTAAGGTTGGGTTGTAATCACTTTGTAATGAATCTTTTCTCCATTGCTTATATAGGTTGAATACTTCTTTTCTTTCACCCGATGTTTTTTCCATTACAGTTGTTACTGAGATATCCTCACCTGCCGCGACTAATGCATCACAAACTTTTTTTACTTCACTATATTTAATTGTCATATTTCAAATTAACCTTAGTTTGCATCATTTTAAATCAGCTGAATTATTAGAAATCCCTTTAAAATATAAATCAATTTAAGTATAGCCAGCTGGCAAAGTTTACGCATGTTTAGAAGTGAAGAAAAAAAGTTGCATAGAACTTACTTTATAAAAAATATATTTTAGTGATATTTTTTATAAAGTTTACTGTTCAACATTTCTGGTATATTTAAATTTAAATTCAGATATTTAAATCGATTTGATATGCGAGAACATAGCCTGAGGCATAAATAAATCCGTGATGCTTGGAACTATTAAATCATCTAACCTGAGATTGCTAATTTTAACTCATTAAAAAAAGGTACAAAGTTCTTACTATTAGAATTAACTTAAGCTAAAGTGAATTTTAAGGATCATATGGATGTTAGCAATTAGTTTCTGTATGTCTAAATTATAACAATCGATTAGGGGTTTATATGTCCAGAAATAATAAACAAAGATACGATGGGGCGCTTGAATACATAAGAACTAAAATAAGCACTAATCTAGCGAGAGAAATTCAGCTAAAAGTTACAACCACGGCAATGGAAAAATCAATAGGTGGCAAAATATCTTTAGCATTCAGAAATTATAAAGACGCAGGTACAAAGCAACAACATTGGGCTGTTCGTGCTTTATGTATGTGCCAAGAAGTATTTTTGAAAAATACAGATGTGTCTGAATTTGTGAGAAGTAGCGTAAACTTAACAACTACAAAAGATTTTTATTTAAATAAAGCTGAAGATTTAGTTAAAAAAGCGATTAGATGCTATGAGGCCGATAGTACAGCGACAATTCAAGAACTTGCTGGTATAGGAGGTAATGAAATGCTTACGACAGACAATACGCCTTATGAAACATCATTGCGTTCAGATAAAGGCATGGGCACTAGCTCTCCAGTATGTTTTCATGCAGTAAGGTGTTGGTTATATAAGGCTGGGTTTGTTTCATTGCGATGGATGGCAACAACAGGATATAGTTTAACGGCTAATAACTGTAATCAAATATTAGGGCAGGGCCAAATAATTACGCCTGATCAAATTGATAATATTCCAGTGGGCTATTTATTTAACTTTCATGCCCAAGGAGATCAAGCCGTTACACATTGGGGAATATCATTGGGCGCAGGTATGGCTGCAGGCTCAAATACAACACCAGGTGAATTAGATTATCGTAACGGGAAAAAACCTATATTTACGACTTTCGATAGAGGTCAAAGTACCTACGGTGTTTTTGATTTAACAACGGCTTACAATGTGTGTAGTAATAAATACCAGTTAGGTGATGTAAAATCTGGCAAAGTCGATAAATGGCGAGATATTGTTATAAGGCAAATTAACCCTAGAGCGGTTACTACTTACTTTTAAGGCAAATTGTAAAACATAGTGTAGCAACCTATTTTTATTGAACTTGTATAGAGTAAATGCTACTCAGCACTTGCTAGTAGCATTGATTATAAAAGGGAGTGTGTGACTGGAGGTTAATATAACTTCTATTTTATAGAGTCACTAACAAGCACAGTTAATCTATCTCTTCTGTTAATGTATACCTTGTAACCACTGTCACCTTCTTTGGCTAGGTTTAAAGCTAAATTTACTTTTTTAAGTGCTTCGTCATAACGATTTAGTCTTTCATAAATATAAGCTAAACCATTATAAGCGCTGGCTAATTCAGGATATAATTTCTGATTATATTTAAATATTTCAAGGGCTTTTGTTTCTTCTTCATTATTCACTAAATAATATCCTAACTCTCTAATATCCTAACTCTCTAATAACCCACTCTGGCGGTGCGATTATTTCACCGCGTTGTAGTGATAAACGAGTGTAATAGTCCTTTATAGACTTCACTCCATCTTGTAATTCTCTATTAGGCATTCTTAAAGGTAAAAACAGGTTTTGGTATGCGTGAAAAACACCTGCGGCGGAGGTTAAACCATGAGGAACGTTATTAAATTCGTTTGAAACAAGTTTAAATTTATCAGGCTGATTATTTTGTAAATAAGAATGTAAATCATCATATACTGCACGCATTTCACCGGCTTCTTCACCTATATTCATATACAAATAATTATCTAAGTGTTTTGCTTGAGACATAAAGGCTTTAGTCTTTTTAGCTGTGGTGCGATCACCCCACCAGACGGCCGGACTGTATGCCATATGCGCTTGGAATAGATGAGGTCTAGACTGAAGGCTATGAATCGTAAATAGTCCAGCTACAGATGCGCCAGAGATAACTTTAAAATCATGAGTTTGATACTTATTATTTATGTACGGGATTAATTCTTGCTCTAGAAAGTCGAGAAATTTATCCGCGCCACCGCCTTGTCCTACAGGACCTCTTGGGTCGCGATTTACTGTAGGTGCAAAATCTCTTGCTCTATCAGTATTTTCAATTGCAACCATGATAATCTCTGGTGCACTGTCTGCTTTTTGTAGTTTATGCATCACTTCAGTTATCAGAGGTAAGTTTTCTTTACCATCAAGCCTATAGATAACAGGGTACTTTTTGTTTTTATTAGTCCCATAACTTTCAGGGACTTGAACAGTGATAGTTCTTTCTTCATTTAATATTTTAGAAAATAAAACTTCTTTATACTGCGATATCTGATCAGCTAGAGTAAAAGGTGAAATTATTAAAATTAGCAGCGTTAAAAAAGTAATTTTTACTTTGAGCATATTTAATCCTTTATTCAAATGCAGTCAATTAATTGAGTGAAACTCGTTCAATACCCTAACTTTTTCGGTCTTTTAGGTCAAATGAGTGAGCACAGTTTTTAGTGAAGCTCAATAAGTTCTTTTTGATAATTAATCATTTGTGTAAAAAGCAACTCTGCGTTATTGACATCACTTACATAGCGCGCGGTATCAGGGAGCTGCTGCAATACTTTAAATGACTTGGAACTGAGTGAGTAGGACCATAACTCCCTATGTTTATTGATGCCAAATAATTCATTATTTTCTAATGCAAATATATTACTATCTAAATGTGCTGATAACCCTGGGAACTCGTCAGTTTTATCTTTTTTCACCCAAAACCGTTTAGTCGTATCAACATAAATTAAGGTATTGTCGTCAGTTAAATTAGCCCATTCAATGTCTTTATTAATCAGTTTAGTTACTTTTAATGTGCTCATATCTACTTGATATAAAATTGATTGGTTATCTTGCTTTGATAATACTAATAAATGATTTTTTATAGTCCATTGTAAAATCTTTTGAATAGACAGCTGAATATCCACAATTGATGAGCCACCTTTTAAGTCAAATTTTATCAGTTTGTTTTTATTGATTCCTATTAAGTGCTGACCATCATTTGACCATGCAAAACTGACAGATTGTATACCGTATTTTAACTGACTTATTTGTTTGCTATTTTTGCCATCAAACAGCCATAATTGTCGTTTTCCTGAGCGTTTAGAAATAAAGGCAATATTGTTACCTTTTGGCTGAAATTGGCCATTTATATCACTGGAGTTTGAACGCGCGATTGTATGTAATTTTAACTTACTCACATTAGACTGATTAAGCTTTATTAATGCCATATCAGAATCCGCCATTGCTTGAGTTACTAGGATTTTTTTACCATTGGGATGAACGCTTGGGCTATAAATACCATGCTGATTTAGGCCATTTATTCTTTTTAAAGAACCATCAAAAAATATTTGAAATAATCCTTCATGGGTTGCTGTTATTAGGTAGTCTTCAAAAGGATGATAATGAATATAGTAGTTATCATTAAATGAGAGCCCCTCAGGTGGTTTTAATATGGCACGAGATAATACTTCGCCAGACATATTAAGCTTTTCTACTATATGTTGTTTATTTTTCGTTGTACTTATTACTGCAAATGCATGGTTAGCAAACGAATAATCATAGCTATAAATATAAGTATTATGAGGTGTGTATAAATCGGTTAACTGCTCAGTTCTAGGGTTATAAGCTTGTATTTTTTGAAGTTGATTTTCATGCTGACGTAAAAAACCAATTTGACCTTCAGGTAACCATCGTGCTGAAGCTGCTTGCTGATTATTACACACTAATCTTGTTGTGGTATCTTGCGGCGATTTTAATGCCTTGGCGAAATCTAATGTGACTAATTGCCAACATTGTTGTGGGTCACTTTTTATTGTTTGGCAATGACTTTGTGCTACAAATGCCAGTTGATTGCCATCTTGTGACCAACTGCGAGTACCATATATGCCCGACTTTTTTGTTAATTTAAATTCTTCATGTGTTTGTAAATCTTTAGCCCAAATATGGCTTTCACATGAGGTGATATTTCGTTGAAAAACAATATATCTACCATCTGGAGAATATTGTCCATTAGACTCTCTTTCATCACTATAAGTGAGAGGCTTAACTTGATTAAAGTTGAGTGTTGAATTGTCTTCAAACCAATAAAAGGTAATAAATATACACAAAACTAAACTTATAAAACTCAATGCGTACTTTGTATTTTTGGCGCTACTTATATGGCTTTTATTAACTTTATTTGCTGTCGTTTGGTGGGGTTTAACATCGGCAATTAAGCTATAACCCAGTTTTGAATGTGTTTTAATAATGGTTTGTTGCTTACTGTTATCGCCCAGCGCTTTTCGTAACTGTGTAATACAGCGCTGCAAGCTGTTTGGTGCAACAATACTGTCTTGCCAAACACTGGCCATAATGGATTCGTGGCCCACTACTTGATCACTATTTTCTACAAGCATATTTAATACTGCCATCGCTTTAGACGGTATATTTGTAACTATATTATTATGTGATATTTGATTGCGAGAGCAGTCAATAAAGTATTCATTTATCCAAAACTGCTGTGGCATTCCGTTAATTTCCATTTGATAATTCGCGTTAATATTATATCTAACGTCATGAAAAATAAACTATTCAGGTAAAAATCAGCAAATTATCAGCTTTATTCATTTATTTTAGCAACATAAAAGATAGCTTGTTCGTAAAACAAACAAAAATTTTAATATAGGAAAATTATGAATATATTGTTTAAGATAACTTTACTGATATTAGTGTTAATAAGCGCCACAGCTAAAGCTAGCAGCACACAAGAGCAGATAGAAATTGTTCACCCTGAATTTTCACAACCTTTAGTTTTTAATGTCACATTACCTGCGGGATACGCAAAAAACAGTGATAAATCTTATGTTTTAATGTTTGATTTTCACCCATATTCAAATACCTATTTAAGCGGCATGCATGATTGGATGAGTCATAATGGGCAATGGCCTTGGCTGCAAACAATTATCGTTACGCCAGTGGTTGGTAATCGCGCTGGAATGTTATTTGACATAACAGGTAAAACCATACCGTTATTGGATTTTTTTGATAAACAGTTGCTGCCAACAATAGATCAAAAATATAGAACCAATGGCTTTAAAATAATGAGTGGATTTAGAGACAACGGTACAATTGTATTATCGGCTTTAATCAACAAGCCAGATATGTTTAATGCTTACATTGCCATTAGCCCCGAGTTAAAAGACGATTATGCTGGCATTTTATCTACTGCATCAACAAAGTTGGCTAAGTTAGATGATAAACCGCGCTTTTTACTGTTTAGCCACGGTACTAATATTAAAGAAATGCATCAAATACCGGCATATAAAAAGCTAAATTCAATATTACAAAATTATTCAACCATACAGTTAGATTGGCACTATAAGCATTTTGAGAATAATTATTTTATGTCATTGCCTTTGCTTTCAGTTATTACAGGAATAGAAAAACTCTTTAATGATATTCATGATGGCTTATTGCCAGAATCAGAAGTGTCGAAAAAAGGTGTTAATGCCATCATTAAGCATTATCAATATTTGTCAGAGCATAAATATGGCTTTGAAATTTCACCCAAAAATTCAATAAATTCATTAGGGTTTCATTTATTAAAAACCTCACAACAAGCAGGAATACAGGTTTTTAAACAAATGATTGTTTTATATCCTGAAGATGCTTACAGCCATCATAATTTAGCCAGTGCCTATGAAAAAGTAGGTGATTTTGAAAATGCTGTAAAACACCAAAGAGATGCAGTAAAATTTGCGGATAATATGATAACTTGGCATAAAAAAAGACATCAAAAATTTTTAACCGATTATCTTTCAAAAAGTGATAATGCTTTAGAATAACCACTTTAAGCCTTGTTATATTTAATTGGTAAATTTAGAAATAAGTTGAGTCATGAGTTTGCTAAAGAGTGATCACTATTCAACTTGAAGTAAAGAAATGACCCATTTTTGCAGTGCATCCTCATTGTAACGAGGGTGCCAAGCAGCTATGACATCAAATGGGTCTGGAACGTGTTCAAGTGGAATTTCACTTAAGTTTAGCCCTTGGATCGCTCTAGAGGGTAAAAATGCAATAGAGTCGGTAGTTTCAAGGTACATAGGCACAATCGAAAAACATGGCGCTGAAACAACAATATTTCGTTCTAAGCCAAATTGCTTAAACCAATCATCTATAGAGCCTTTAAAGTTAGGACGTGAGGGTGATGCAATAATTGAGGGATAGTTTGCTATTTCTTTGAGAGAAGGGTTTGAAGTTAATAATTTTGAATTGGGAGGCGCAACACACACATGATGTTCTTCAAAGAGCTTAATTAAAGGGTAGCTATCAGGAATATAGTCAGGAAAGGCGATTGCCAAATGTGCTTTACCACTTTCCATTAATTCATGAAGAGTATCAATTTCAAAGTCTCTAACAATAATCTTTAAATTAGGAGATTGATTTCTTAATTTTGAAATCAGATCTGGTAAAACAACCTGCTGTGCATAATCGGTGGCACATATAACAAAAGTACCCTTTACTGTTTTAGGCTTAAATACTTTTGGTGATAAAAGCGCTTGAAAATCATTTAATAATTTATCAATTTCAATAGAGAGATCTTCAGCAAAAGGAGTCGGTATAAAACCATTGGTTTTTCTTAAAAATAATCTGTCATTAAAAACATCACGCAACTTTTTTAAATGCTCACTGACAGCTTGCTGTGTAAGCCCTAAGTGATTTGCTGCTTTGGACGCATTTTGCTCTTTGACCAGCGCTTGAAATACTCTTAATTGTTTAATGTCTAATCTATCTAGTTTACTCAAAATTTCACCTCGTATATAACATTGCACTCTAAACCAGTATTTATTGTATCACTTACAGTTTATTGTTGTTTCTAATTGTTATTAGAGGGCTTTACTATTGTATTCATCAAATCAAGATATACAAACGGAGATACATATGAAAACAGTTATTTTAATTGGTGCCTTAGGAAAAATGGGTCAAGCAGCATTAACAGGTTTAAGTAAACATAGAGTCATTACTGCAGGCCGCTCTGGAGATGTTGATCATATTGTTGATATTACCAATGAAGCATCAATCAGGGATCTATATAAAAAAGTAGGGCATTTTGATGCAGTCGTAAATACCGTTGGATTTTGTGAATACGCAGAGTTTAGTGAAATGACACAAACGCAGTGGATGACAACAATCATGAGTAAAATGATGGGACAAATTAACCTTGTTCGCATTGGGCAAGAATATATTGCTGATGGCGGATCATTTA
This sequence comes from Pseudoalteromonas sp. C2R02, assembly GCF_018860845.1. Taxonomy (NCBI): domain Bacteria; kingdom Pseudomonadati; phylum Pseudomonadota; class Gammaproteobacteria; order Alteromonadales; family Pseudoalteromonadaceae; genus Pseudoalteromonas; species Pseudoalteromonas sp. C2R02. Next base: position 133,193 of record NZ_JAHKQC010000052.1, read on the forward strand.
CTTTGATCAGTGGTATTTTAAATGTGAAACCGATTCCATTCGCTATTGCAGATGCGACTACAAGCGGTGCTATTGATACTTTTGTTAAATGTGTAGCTTTGGAAATGCCAAGAAATATTCGTATAAATGTTGTTAATCCAACTGTACTGGAAGAAGCTTGGGATGTTTATGGTGAAATGATGGCAGGATTTCAACCCGTACCAGGAAAGTTAGTAGGTAAAGCATTTGAACGTTCTGTAGATGGCTTTATTACCGGCGAAGTTATTTTTGTAGATGCTTAAATTTGTGTAAAACGAGCACTGAAATAAGTGCTTGTCATATATGGCAAGTACCTTTAAGGCGTTCGTAATGTATAAGTATATTGTTGTTTTAGCAAGTATTATTATCAGTGGCTGTAGTAATTTAAATAATTCTAATTTTGATGAATTTAGTGTAAGGCGAGATGAGTCAAAATATGTGTGTAATAAAATATCTCGACCTAAACATGTTATCAATCGATGTAAGATAAAAAATAAATAAAAAGGTTAACGCTATTTATATTTCAAATAGCGTTCATCTTTTTAAAGGTTTTTAATAGGTGTGTTTTGAGTATTCGTTTTTACTTTTATTTCTTTAAAAAGCAGTAAGCAAGTAATGATATATAAAGGTATAAGTGATAAAAATGTATAAGCATAAGAAAAGTCACTTCCTCCAAGGGCCAAAATACAACCGGTTAACGGCATAGAGATACCCAAAAAGTAATATGCTTTACTTTTATATAGCCAACCAAAAGGAATAAAATGCGAGCCAAACAGAATTGCCATTACAAAAGGAAACCAATTAGGCGTTAATTGCAGAACTAAAATGAGAACAGGCCAATATAAAAATTGAGCACAGGCTAAAACTGCGGATAAATTTGATAATGGGCCAAACTTAGCAAAAGGGTTTACTTTAAATATTTTTGAGATGAAAAAGGCGATAGGAAAAGTACTACCTGTTGCACATATTGTCCAAATTAAAGCCTGACGTTGCTCTAATTCGGTGATAAAAATAGCACAGAGGCTCATTATTATTGTGCCAGCTAAAGGGAAGCCTATTCCTTTTTTAGTAAAGCTGATTAAATCATCTCGGTTATCCATTATATCTCCAAAAAATTATTTATCTTAAGTTAATACCAAAGAGCATTTCGATTGTTTAACAGACTATCAGTATTATTTTGATTTACCAAATAAAGGTACTTTGATGGGTGGGATGATAATCAGAGGTGAGGGACTGCAGCATTATTTCATTTTGATTTTTTGATGCCAGTTTTACTTATCACTTAGTTTTTGAGTTCTATTTGAACAACTAATTAGATCTTATTTTAGAGTTATAAATGACTAATTAGAACTTATGGCCTACATAGGTCTTATTTTAATGTACACTCAGAGCTCATTTTTAACGTAATAGCATATGCTATTAATGGCTGCTGCTCCGACTTACCAGACATTAAGAGCAGCTAGGTATTTGGCTTATTAGAACGAATAGCGGATATTAGTTAAAACGGCTACGACTCCTTTTATTTTCGATAAGGATAATCTTTAATATAGATATAAGAAAAAGTTATACACTACTTTATTAATTACTAGACAAAAGGAGGTTCTAGTGAAGCATCTACCCCAAGAATTTCGCCCAGTCGAGGAGTGTTGTTTCTTCGATTGGGTAGAAAAAGGCTGTTCCGGCCCATTGGCATCAATTAACCGATATATGCCGCAGGTATTCGAAAGATATATTCATATTTGTTATCCAGCTTAGCAATTTCCCGCAAATGTAAAGCAACCCAGCTACACAAACGCTACGGATATGGAAAAAGCTAGACAGATGCTCCCTATTCGTTGGTCTACAGCAGTAAAAGATCGCTTTCCAAGGTTTAACGGAAAATCCAACTGGTTCGAAGTTGGACCAAACATAGATTATGATAATCCCTCAGTTGGAGATATTGCAGATCCACTAGAGGGTGTGCCTCCGGTTGAGGCGATAAATGCGGTCGAAAAAGCCATTTCAACTGTCACTGGACCAGAACAAGATTGCATTTTTACTTTCTGGGAAGGCTTTTGTGACACGACTCCTGAACTGTTACATTTAAGTAGGAGAAAGATTATAGGGATGTCCCAACCGCCGGGCCATTTACTTTTACAAGCTCCCCGTGCAATATTATTCGACTATTGGCGCACAGTACTCGAAAACCCTTGTTATTCGTATCCAGACTCGACGCCTCAAGCAGTCTGGAGTACCGAACGGCAATGGTTTTATGCGTTGCCATTTCATACTTACTCGTCCATTTTTGGCGGGTCAAAGGAGATGGCGAAAATAATATTTGAGTCAAAAGGCGTAGAGTCTTATGAGTTACCTGAAGGGCACGCCTTTAAATACTAAACGCCTGTAACTAATGCTATGCGCAAACCATTAATTACATGTTGAGTATTTAACAACACAGATCTAGGTGGAGCAGCATATTTCGTTGGCATTGGATCAAGTTTTTAACTCAGGTGTTTAATAATTCTAGTGATGCCAGATAGCATTTCGCTGTAATCTCCAATTGAACTCAAGAGTCTTAAGGGACGAATAATTAAACAGAGTTAATGACTGCTCAAGGCTCATAGTTGACGTTAGAAACTCAAAAACTAACATCTTCTTTATGGTATACAGCCTAGCTATGTTGCTTGAGTTCTCTTGGTGAATGAAACGTTATCCTTATTCCAAAGCTTGGAATTTTCTCATTAGGCTTTTAGACTAATGTGCTTAAAGTCTGCACTGCATTCGTATTTTTGTAAAAATAACCATTAATTTGCAAAATCGCCCAGCTAACTTCTGCGATAAAAAATAGCCATATTATTTGTGTAATATCATAATACAGAAGATAAACTAGCATGTTAGCGGCGATTAAAAGTCGTGTAATAGTGTCATAACAAGCGTACAAATGAATAGGGTTTCTTATTCGAATTACAGCCCACACAATACTGATAATTGCCATGATGTTTACAAACATAAAATGATAAGGTAAAAATTCTGGCAATGATCCTGTTAATGCTAAATCGTCATGTGTTTTATTGATTAATGTAAATACTATTTCAACTATGCCTGGTATTGCGAAAGGCAGCAACACTAATATGTCGTAAATGCCGCTTGCTTTAATAATGCTGTGATAAGAGCAACCTGTTTTTATCATTTTTCTTTCCCATAAAGTATTAAGTTTAAATAATATGTTTATGAGAATAGTGACTTAAAACCAGGCTTTCATTCACCTAGATTCATTTTTACGGATTTTACTTAATGTTTGTGGGGCAATGCCAAGATATGAAGCAACATGATAGGCTTTTACATGTTTAAAGATATTAGGGTGATCTTTTATTAATCTGTGATAGCGGGTTTGTGCATCTTCGCTCATGATTGAAAGTGTGCGCTTATACATGGGTGAAAACAAGTTATCGTGTAAATATCGGCGTGCCATTTTTTCAAATTTTTTATCTGAATTAAAAAGCTCGTCTAACGTACTATTGTCTATTACATAAAACAGGCTATTTTCAAGTGTTTCAAAGGATAAAAATGAGCCTTGTTGCTCATAATAGCTAACACTGTCATCTAAAAAATGATTATTTCCACTTGAACTGTTATCTCTAAAATAGAGCTGCCAAGTAAAATCTTTTCCTTGTGAGTCAATTAAAAATGCACGTGCGCTACCACTTTTAATATAATAAGTTTTGCTGAATATCTCACCTGCTTGATGAATAATTTTCCCTTTAGGGATCGTTACTAAAGTGAATTGACTTTCGATTTGGCTCCATTCTTGATTGTCGATAGTGACTAACTTTTCAATCTCTTGCCTAAGTTGTTTCATGGCTCAAATATGCCTAATTCATTTTGTGTTACGTAACCACAGTTGCTAGTAAATATTTCATTGTTTGCAAGTGTAAATTTATATAGACAAGCTCTTTGGTTGAAATTCCTACATGTAAAAATTTAACGCGAACATGAATAAGATATTGTTAAAATGATAATATTAATATGGACCAGAAAAGTTATTTTTTATCTAGTAAAAATTTTAATTGGTTTTACTTAATTATTTTCACTTTGTTTAAGCTTATTCAATTTTGTTTTAATTTTATCTAATGCTGCAACCCATATTGGTTCTTTGAACGGTGATTTAGGCTCTGCATTATATGACCAATGTGTTTTATTGGGTGTTATTTTATTCCAAAATTGGTCTTCAAAGTCTTTGTTATGAAATACCAAGTTTCCATTGTTTACTTCGTTTTTAAAAAAGGCGAACCAAGCATCAATAGGCTCTAAACCTGCTTGTTGAAATACAACACCGCCACCATATTTTTTATATAAAGATTGATTTATTTTCCAAATTTGAACTAAATCCCTTAAAAAGTCAGGAACATGATCTTGGTTCTGTATCTGTTTTAGGGCTGCAACTTGATGCCTTTGATTTTGATAGTGAGACAGTATTTTAGTGTTAACCTCGCGTTTTTTTAATTCAGCTTTAGAAAGGGCTCTTGACGCCTCAAGGGTTTTTAATTCTTCTATAGTTATTTTTAACTCCTTTATATCGAGTTCGCGACTTAATTTTTTAAACTCATTATATTTTTTTAAATCGTCATGTGTTGGGATTAAATTATTCAGCTCAGCGTAATGATTAAATAAGGTTGTGAAAACTTCTCTGTTACCTGAGTTTATATCCTGAACTTCGACTGGCTTTCCTAAAACTGTGGCTAAATGTTTATCTATCTGCTCTGCTGCGGCGGGGAAAGTAATGATAGAAAAGATAAAATAAGTTATGAGTTTCATAAAGATAAATCCATTTTAATACTTTAGAATATTTACTCATTAAAAATTATTTTAAACCGTAAGTCAAACTACGAGAACAAAGTTACTTTCATATATTCCTCAGCTTAAGGTTGTAAAAGTGACTTCTGCCATTGCTCATTTTTACTTTGGTATAGCTCTCGTAGGTGTAACCGGCTTTCTTTAAATGTTAAAAACTCAATTGATAAAGGTTTAATTACATATCCACCCCAATTATCTGGTTTAGGTACTTCTTGGTTTTGCATTTGTTGTTTTATTAACTCAAATCTCGTATCTAATTCTGACTCGCAAGAGAGCGGCTGACTTTGATTAAAGCTTGTAGTTGTTAATTTGGCATCTCTTGAACGTGTATACCAAAACTCAGTTGATAATTGTTCTGATATTTTTTCAGCTTGCCCTGCAATACGTATTTGCATGCCAATATGATCCCACCAAATTGTGAGCGAAACTTTTGGGTTGTCTTGTATCTCTTTTCCTTTATTGGAATCAAGGTAAGTACAGAATATAAAGCCGTTGTTATCAGCCGATTTTAAATCTACAAAACGGCTTTGCGGGAAACCATTAGCATCAATAGTAGAAATACAAACGGCACTTTTTTGTTTTAACGGACTATCTTGAAGTGCTTTTTTCCAAATGACATTAAACTTGGTGATTGGACAATCCATTTGAAAGCTCCTTTATAATATAGTTTTCTATTTTTCTATTTTTCTATTTTTCTATTTTTCTATTTTTCTATTTTTATAGTTTTATAGTTTT